>CAZEEP010000017.1:0-80419 GCA_964511295.1 uncultured Prevotella sp. | reverse complement strand
TAGGTAAATTTACAACTTATTGATATTCAATAGAAGTCCAATTTAGAGTGAGTTATTATGTTTGATACTTTTTTGTTTCTCCCGTCACAAAATCAACAAAAAGACAACGGCAAGAAATAGTTTTCAGTTAGAAGTGGGGAGGGCAAGAGATGAGAAGATTGAAATAACTCAAAAGCTCTCCAACTCTTTCTTTATCTCCACCAGCCTGTCTCTCACGCTGACAAGCGTCTCTATCACCTCCGAGCTCCTGTCGGTGCCGTCCTTGTTCAGCTTCAGGTAGTTGCGTGCCGCAGCAATCTTGAAGCCCCTCACCTTTATGAGGTTGTACACCTTCCTCACCTCCTCAATGTCCTTGTCAGTGTACTGGCGCACCTTCGTCGAGCCCGCCGTCCGCGGCCTCACCGTCGGGAACACCGTTTCCCAATAGCGCAGGGTGCTCTCGTTCACGCCCACCATCTGCGCCACCTCCTTTATCGAATAATAAAGCTTTGCCGCCTTGCCGTCGTTTGTCATGTCCGTCTCCTTGCTGATGTTTATATTTGGCAAAGGTAGCAAAAAAAAGCGACGCGCCAAAACCGCGCGCCACCTTTTTTCGCACGGAAAGAGAGGCGAGGCTCTCTTGCAGCCTCAGCCGTTTCCGTTACTCGTCATATATGGGTTGGCCTCCCTCACGTTCGACGGGAACGGGAACACCCAGAGGCCTGATGCCGGCAGCAGGGTATAAGTCGTGCCCTCGATAGTCCTCGTGAGCGTCTCCCTCCATTCAGGGTCAACGTTCCATCGCTTACGCCCCACGAAAGTCCATGCCGTCCATATAAACTCAGCCAAATAGTCATTCTTGAAACAGTCTATCGCCTCCGCCATTGACGTGACTCTGCCTTTCAGCGGCTTGAAGCCGGCAGGGTCAAGCCGCTTGGCACGGAGCAAGTCAAGATACCCCATTGCGCTGTCGACATTACCGCTTTTAAGCTCACATTCCGCCAAAATCAAGTACATCATCGGCGCGCAGAGTCCCGAAATGCTGATGTAATGCTGAAAATCATTGCCAGTATCCCATCCCGCAAGTCCGAGCTGCACGCCATAGTTATCCCAAATAGCGAGAGAAGGATCAACCTTTGCCACGTCCTTATATTGCTTGTTCATAGTTGGGAATAGGCTGTACGTAGCATAACCGTCCTCAAACTTCGCAGCCACCTCCGGCTGCACCCATGTGTAATACACCTGTTGTGGCATGTCAAAATAAGTTTCAGGGTTCTCCTCGGCATCTACAATACTCTGTTTGTATGGCACACCACCCTCGCTCACCTCTGTCGTGGCATTGGCATAATAGTCATACAAGCTCCCGTTTTCGGCAAGTGCGTCCTTTGCCGCCGCCTCAGCATCGGCATACCTCTGCATGTTGAGGCACACAAGAGCCTTGACAGCATACATAGCCGCGCTATTCAGACGATAGACAGAGGCTGCCGCCTTGGGCATAGCATTGAGTCCTATTGCCTCGTCAATGTCCTTCAGGCACAGCTCATAAGCTTCCTGCACAGTCTTCTTAGGCTGCGGAGCGCCCAATTCCACGTCCTCCGTCATATAGGCTATGGCAGGGTCGTTTGCCGCCGTAGCAGGATTGTAAGCCTTGGCAAACTTCTGCAGCAACATATAGTGTGCATAAGCCCTCAGCGTCAAAGCCTCTGCCTTCAATGCGCTTTTCGCCGCCACGCAGCCCGTGGCAGTCTTGAGTTGGGCCAAGGCAGGGTTAGCCACCGTGCCAATATAAGAATAATAGCCCGTATAGTAGCCGTCGGCTTTCGACAATATCTCGTAGCGCACCAAGTCAGCTTCGCCGTCAGCAAACTTTATCTGATACGCCGTCTTTGAGAGATTATCCACGTTTATCAAGGCAGGCACACTGGAATAGGCATACACCGAGCTTCCTCCCACGTTCATCATGTCAGCTGCACGCACATAATACTCTTGATTGAAAAGGAGGTTGATGTCATCGGCAGTCGACAACAGGTTCTTCCCCTTTGGCTTTATGTCAGTGAAGTCGCTGCACGACGCAAGCAACAAGGAAGACACTGACAAGAAAGAAACAACACTCTTAAACGTTTTGTTAGTCATGACATTACAGGTTTATGTTTAACGTGAAGACATAGCTTGTGGGGAGGCTTGCCCCGAGAGTCTCAGGATCTATGCCAGCCTTGTTCTCCCTCCAAATAAATCCCACATTGTTTATTTGAAATTGCAAGCTGGCACGATTTACGGCAACATGCCGAAGCCACTCTGCCGGGAAACAATAGCCGAAGACAATGTTACGAATCTTCAGGAAGCCTGCCTTATAGATTGAGTTATTGCCATATTGCGGCTCTTGCCCTATAGACGTGGAGCCATAGCGACCCCATCCGGGTGTTTTGCTGCCGGGATTAGTCTCAGGATCCCATGAATCCATGAAATAATAGGGCACAGGACCGTATGAGCCGGCAAAGGCTTCAGACTCCTCATGCGCACGCATTACGTGACCGCCATAGTAAGCCATCATGACTGACGCAAAGAAGCCGCGCCATTCAAGGCGGTTGTCCATGTTCATAACTATCTTCGGTTCTGTCTGCCCACTAAACTCCATCACATCAGTACCTGCCGTAGAAGCACTATGGCCTATCGTGCCATTGTTGCCATACCAAAGAGTCTGACCTGCCGAACCATATTTGCCATCGTCAATGCCTGCAAAACGGTATGACCAAACAGCAGAAGCAGGATAGCCTTTGACAAACGGATTATATCCTGGCAACAGCTCGTATGCGTAAACCGACGGATTCTCGACCTTTGTCACCTTGTTGCTATTATGCGCCATCGTGAAACTTGTAGACCACGCAAACGCCGCCCGTGACGCAGCACGGAACCAGTCTGCTGTGAGTTGCACCTCTATGCCGTCATTCCTCATACCGGCCGCATTGACAAACATAGAGGTATAACCCGTCGTTGGATCAAGGCTACGGTTAGAGAAAACGTCCGACGACTTTTTGTAATAGTAATCTATACTGCCTCGCAGACGTGAACGAAACAGAGCAAAATCAACGCCTATATTAACGGTTTTAGTCTTTTCCCATTTCAAATCCGGGTTGGCAGGCGAAGCAATTGTTGCATAAGGCAACCGTGAGTAATAGTTGGTCATGCCAGTCGTGGCGGTCAAATATGAAGTTGTCCCTTGGTAAATATTACCCGTCGCTCCATAGCTTAAGCGCAACTTTAAATAGTCAATCAGTTCAACCTGCTTGACAAAACTTTCTTCGTCAATGTTCCACGCCATGCCAACTGACCACAATGGCTTGCCACGATACTTGGCATTGAGTCCATATACATCAGCATAATCTTTACGAAAAGACGTAAAAACATTGTAACGGTCATCATAAGTGTAGGTAAAGTTGGCATAGCCAGAGCCATAGCGGTGTCTAACCTCAGCTACGGGTTCCAGTCCAGACTTTATGTATGGGTCAAACGCATAGTCCCTTGCAGGATAGCCTCTGTCACTCTTGATGAAATACTTGGTATTTTTCATTTTAGACAAGTCAAGCAGATTGGCGGACATTGTCGCTGCTGTCTGTAGCTGGTCGTCATAACCAAGTAGCAATGCGTTTGTACCAGTTGTTTTCGTTTCACGAAACTCCATGCCAGCCAAAGCATTGACAGCATGCTTGCCAAACGCCTTAACATAATTGGCTTGAAAACGTACTGTCCAATATCGTCCATCGGTATTTTTTGCCTGCTTCATGCCGCCTGTCTCCATTACAGGATAAGTAGGATAGCCATCACTGCCAATTGTCACATAAGCGTTTCTAATCGCACGCGCGACATGACTTTCTGGCGTGGCAAACCAGTCGCGTGTAACATGGTCACTTTCATAAACTGTTTGAGCCGAAAGAGAAAGTCCGTCAATAGGCTTAAACAGCAACTCACCGTGGTACAACATGTGCGTACGACGAGATGTGACAGTATTATTATAAAGCTCATCAACAGGATTTGAAGCCAATGAAACAGTACCTACAGGAAGATTTTGGTCGAAAATCTCATTACCGTCATACCAACCATAGCTTTTTCTAATGCTTCCATCCTCATTATAGAAATCCTCATAGGCTGGCCTATTCCAAGGCGAATCATTCTCTGAAGACCTGTCGTAACCTCTTGAACGCGCCTTATCGTACACGGCATTTATCTTCATGCGTGCCGTAAGCCATTTAGCTATTTCGAATGAGCCTTTGTAATTTACAGACATGCGCTTGCTCATGCCGTTTACTATGCCAGTATTGTCATGCTGCATGTTCAAAGTAAGGTTATTGGCAGTCTTCTCCGAACGCGAGCGCAAGGCCAAATTATACTCTTGTATGATTTGCCTACGATACACATTGTCTGCATATTCCTTGGCATAGTTATTCTTTGATAAACGTGACTTTAGCGTTTCAAGTTCAGCAGAAGTCACTTGCCCTGTCGCATGTTTATAATATGCATATTCGAGTTGTGAGAAGTTCTGATTCCCTGCCCTGGCAGAAGATATAAAGCCTTCAGCCTGGACTGGATCACTATAAAGATACTCCCAATAGGCAGATTCCTTCTCAACCTGTTGAGCTGCATTCATATAATAATTATCATAGTAGTCTACATTTTGCTTTCCATAGATGTTAAGGTTAGCAGTAAAGTCAATGTCTACCTTGCCAGATTTGTTGGCATTTTTTGTAGTGACAACTATTACTCCGTTTGAGGCGCGTGCACCATATATTGCTGCAGCCGCAGCATCTTTCAACACTGTAATTGTCTGTATGTCATACTGGTTAATATCCTCAAGACGTCCTTCCGTCGGCAGTCCGTCAACAACAAGCAATGGCGACGACTCTGCATATAGTGATGATGTACCGCGCACCTTCAGTTCTCCGCCGTATGTGGAAAGTCCTGCCACAAGTCCCTCAAGGCTTGCCACAATGTTAGAGTTATAGCGTTCGGTGAGCCTGTCGGCAGTGATTGTAGATACAGAACCTGTCATCTTGGGTTGGGATATTTCCTGATATCCAGTGACCACGACCTCTCCAAGCCTGTTGTCGCCAAACATACGTACATCCCTCACAAGCTGTTGTCGCCCTGCTTTTAGCACCACACGGGCATCGTTCATACCTATACAACTGAATTTTAGGACGCATACCGTGGCTGGAACCTTGACTGTGTAAAAGCCCTCAGTGTTGGTTATGGCACTCACTTTGGTATCGTTAATACAAACTGATACGCCAGGCAAAGGCTCGCCCTCATCGTCAACCACTTGCCCTGTAATCACACGTACGCGTTCATTGTCAATGCGTTTCGTTATCGTCACAAGATTGTCTTCAATGTCATAGCGGCAATTGATGCTTGACATGATATTGTCAAGCACGCGCGATACTGACACGTCTTTTACATTTACGTTTACACTTGGCCAGTGCTTTGCCAAGCCAGTACTATAGATGAAGCTCAAGCCTGTCTGCCTCTTGATTTCATCCAAGACTTGTTTCACAGGAGCTTGAGTCATGCCGATAGTTACACGTTTCTGCGCTGTAGACTGTGCGTAAGCAGGCCTGACGGTTACGCAGAAGGACAACACGGCAAGCAGCAAGAAGACATGCAAGATTTGTGATTTCCGTTTTTCCATGATGTTTGCAGAGTTTAGTTAATTTTTATATCATAATTCATACAAAACTATTTAATCACGATTGTGTCATTTTCTACTGCTATCTTGCAGCCCGTAATAGCACTTATGGCATGGAATGCAGGTACTGGCGAACCATACTTATCAAGGTCTCCTGTAAACAATGCATCCCGTGCATCGCGGCTCTCGAACCTAACTACCTTTCCATACCACCTAGCCACCACCTCCATGAGTTGCCCGAGTGTAGCCCCGTCAAAATGGTAATTACCCGTGTTCCAAGCCTTTATCGGAGCAAGATCGGCCTTTTCCACAGTCAGTGTCTTACCAACTTTCATCTCAGCTTTATATCCAGGTTCTAACTTCGCCTCACTGCCGCCACATAACGCAACACCAACCTTACCTTTCACCAACGTTACCTCAGTACAGCCATTGCGCGCAACAATATCAAATTCAGTACCATAGTCAGTTACTACACCTTGCGAAGTCTCAACCGTAAACGGCCGGCTCGCATCATGAGCCACTATGAAATAGGCTTCACCATGCAGCCGCACTCTCCGTTCATCGCCAAAACGGACAGGATAAGTCAGCGAACTGTTATAGTTAAGATGAACTATCGTTCCATCCTCAAGTGTCATCCAGAACTCTTTGCCATGCAGCGTCTCCACATGCGCTTGCAAATTCCCTTTGCTTTCTCCTTCTTTTCTTGCCACGCCTGACACTATTGAGTCAAGAGCATTAGCACTTCCAGCAAAGCCAACATTGATGCCATTAATAGTCAGCACAGCTTCGGTATGTCTGGCCATCTCGGCCTTGTTCATGGCTACATACATATCCTTTGAAACTTTTGGAAGTTCTGGCTTCCGCCTCCCCATATTTGCAACCACTACTACAACAACTGCAACAGTAGCCGTGATGCCAGCCAACACACGCAATACATGGCGTGTCTGAAAGTGCCTTACAAGCTTGCGACCCTCCGACTTCGCCCTTTCAAGGTCTACTTGCGTGTAAGCAACATACCGCTTGGAGAGTTCTCGCTCATTGAGCAACCGTGCATATTGTTTTCTCAGGAGTTTGTCCTCTCTGAGCCTCGTCGCAAGGCTGTCACGCTCCTGTGACGTTGCTTCACCTGTAAGGACTCGGCGTACAAGAGTGTTGATGTCGACTGCCCTGTTCATGTTTTTTTCATGTGTCATACATAACATATAACATGCCGAACGGGCAAAAGTATTACAGAGAGCAAAAGAAAAATAAAAAAAACTTTCGAAAAACACCTTTTTCCGATGTTTTAGCATTAATTTTGCAAACAACAACTAAAAGATGCAATACCTTAACAAGATATGTGGTAGAGACACAAGGTGGGATAAAAGTCACGTTGAATGGATGTACGATCAGTTCTATCGAGCCCTTGTGGTGTTTTCCATGCAGATAACGAAAAGCTTGGAAACCGCCGAGGACTTGGTACAGGAGGTCTTCGTAAAACTCTTGGAACGCAAACCGCCATTCGAGAGCACGGCAGCCTTGAAGGGCTACCTGTACAGCTGCGTGAAAAACGCCTCCATTAACTATCTGCGACACAGGAACATGTGTGCTTGCCACGAAATCAACATCGACGAAAAGCCAACCAGCGTGGACATAAAAAACATTGGTGACGAAAGCTCTTTTGACAAGGAAGAAATATATCGGCAATTATATCTCTGCATTGACCAATTGCCAGAACGCCAGCGCGACGTTTTCTTGCTTGCCATGCAGGGCAAGCGGAACGCCGAGATTGCCCGCCAGCTGCAAATATCAATCAACACTGTCAAGGTCCTTAAGCAAAGGGGCAAGCAAGCGCTGAAGGGCAAGCTTTCGCCGGAAGCAATCGTCTTACTACAGCTGCTATGCATCTGAACTCCTATACCGGGCTGCGGCATTCTTGCCAACAGGGTCTTCTTTGCACTGAAAAAATGGCTTCACTGCGCATAAAGTTTGAAAATGAGGGACGTAAGTCGCGCCGTTTTTGTAACTTTGCACGGGAAATCAAAATAAATCAAAAAAGAGGGAGACATGCAAGCTAAGCCACCCCGCAACACTCTCCTCCTCAACACGCAAAGCAATATGATGACAGCAAACGAAATCCGTGACTCGTACCTAAAGTTCTTTGAAAAGAAAGGGCACGTCATTGTTCCTTCCGCTCCTATCGTGGTGAAGGACGACCCAACGCTGATGTTCACCAACGCCGGAATGAACCAGTGGAAAGACATCATACTCGGCACCAAAGACCCTAACCCCCGCCGCCGCACCGACTCGCAGAAGTGCCTGCGCGTGAGCGGCAAACACAACGACCTGGAGGAAGTAGGACGCGACTCAGCCCTGTCCCACCATACCATGTTCGAGATGCTGGGCAACTGGAGCTTCGGCGACTACTTCAAGGAGGGCGCAATAGACTATGCCTACGAGTACCTCGTGGACGTGCTCCACCTCGACCCTAAGGATCTCTACGTGACTGTGTTCGAGGGCGACGAAGCCGAAGGGCTCGGCAGAGACGACGAGGCAGCCGGCTACTGGGCTAAGCACTTCCCCAAGAACCATATAGTGAACGGCAACAAGCACGACAACTTCTGGGAAATGGGCGACACGGGTCCCTGCGGCCCTTGCTCGGAGATACACATCGACTTCCGCCCAGAGGAGGAGAAGGCGAAGGTGCCGGGCGAGCTGCTCGTGAACAAAGACCATCCGCAGGTCATCGAGATCTGGAACATCGTCTTCATGCAGTTCAACCGCAAGGCTGACGGCTCCCTGGAGCCGCTCAAGATGCACGTCATCGACACCGGCATGGGCTTCGAAAGGCTCGTGCGACTGATGCAAGGCGTGAACAGCAACTACGACACCGACATCTTCACGCCCATCATAGAGGAGATAGAACGCCTGTCGGGCCACAAATACAGCCACACCTTCCCCGAAGGAAAGAACACCGAGGAGAAGGTAGACATCGCCATCCGTGTTGTTGCCGACCACCTGCGTGCCGTGGCGTTCGCCATTGCCGACGGCCAGCTGCCCGGCAACGCCAAGGCAGGCTACGTCATCCGCCGCATCCTGCGCCGCGCCGTGCGCTATGCCTATACATTCCTCGACCAGAAAGAAGCGTTCATGTACAAGCTCGTGCCCGTGCTCGTCCAGGAAATGGGCGAAGCCTACCCCGAGCTGAAAGCCCAGCAGGAACTCATAACCCGTGTGATGAAGCAGGAGGAAGACTCGTTCCTGCGCACGCTCGACAAAGGCATACAGCTCCTGTCCATCGACATGGACGATATGAAGGCTGAGGGCAAGACACAGCTCGAAGGCGAAAAGGCTTTCCGCCTGTTCGACACCTACGGCTTCCCTCTTGACCTCACCGAACTCATACTTGGCGAAAACGGCTACACCGTGGACGAGCAGGGCTTCAACGCCGAGATGGCCAAACAGAAGGCACGCGCCAGAAACGCTGCCGCCGTGGAGAACGGCGACTGGGTGACCGTGCACGAAGGCGAGCAGGAGTTCGTGGGCTACGATGCCAACGAGTGCGACGCCCACATACTGCGCTACCGCAAGGTGACGCAGAAGAAGTCTACATTCTATGAAGTGGTGCTCGACCAAACTCCTTTCTACGGCGAGATGGGCGGACAGGTAGGCGACAAAGGCTGGCTCGTGGAGAGCGGCAGCAGCGAAGACCCGGCAGCAACGCCCGGGCGCTACGAGGTCATAGACACCAAGCGCGAGAACAACCAGAGCATACACATACTGAAGAAGATGCCGCAAGACGTGACAGCCGACTTCCGCGCCGTAGTAGACGGCGAGAAGCGCGAGGCGTCAGCCAGCAACCACACCGCCACTCACCTCCTTGACTATGCCCTGAAGCAAGTGCTCGGCGAGCAGACCGAGCAGCGCGGCTCATACGTAGACGACAAGACGCTGCGTTTCGACTTCAACTACTTCGAGAAAGTGTCCGATGAGCAGCTGCGCCGGGTGGAGCGCATCGTGAACAAGATGATACGCGAAGACCTGCCCCTCGACGAGCACCGCGACACGGCCATAGAGGAAGCCAAGAAGCTCGGTGCCGTAGCCCTTTTCGGCGAGAAGTACGGCGACAAGGTGCGCGTGGTGCGCTTCGGCCCGTCGGCAGAGTTCTGCGGCGGCATCCACGTCAGGAGCACAGGCCACATAGGTTTCTTCAAGATCGTGTCAGAAAGCAGCGTCGCCGCAGGCATACGCCGCGTAGAAGCCCTCACGGGCAGGCAGGCGGAGGAGGCTATATACATGGTAGAGGACACCATGAGCGCCATCCGCGCCATGTTCAACAACACCAAGGATCTGAGGGCCGCCATACAGAAATACCTCGACGAGAACTCGGAGCTGAAGAAAGAGGTAGAGCAGTTCCAGGCACAAATGGTGGAGCGCACCAAGAACAAGCTCATAGCCGATGCCATGCACGAGGTGAACGGCATAAACGTCATCACCGCCGTGCTCCCGATGGAGCCTGCACGAGCCAAGGATCTGGTGTTCAAGCTGCGCCAGTCAGTGCCCGAGCGTCTCGTCGCCGTCATTGGCACCGTGTTCCACGACAAGCCCATGCTCAGCGTGATGTTCTCCGACGACATGGTGAACGACCACGGCCTCAACGCCGGCAAGATAGTGCGCGAGGCAGCCAAGCTCATCAAGGGCGGCGGAGGCGGACAGCCTCACTACTCCCAGGCAGGCGGCAAAGATGCCGAAGGGCTGCGCGCCGCCGTAGACAAGGTGGTGGAGCTCTGCCAGCTGTGACCCCGCCCCCCGGCGCCCCCCACCCCCGGTGCCTCCCCTTCAGGGAAGGGAGACAAGAAACCACTTACCCCAGTTCCAAGGCCTCTCCACCAACCCCTCCCCAAAAGGGAGGGTGGCACAGGGGAAGGTAGTCCCCCTAAGGGAGGGGAGGTGCAATACCCATACTGCAAATAGCTGCTTACCCTTTGCAGGAAGCATGTTGACGCAACACTAAAAATGTAAGCATAGCCTGTCCAATTGTTAGACACCCGTTGTCTAGCAATTGGACAGGCTTGTTTTTCCCCGTTCCCTTTATATTGCTTGCCATGAGGCACTTACACATTTGGCACACCATTGGCAAAGCAACAGGTATATGAATATAATACTTTTATTGCTGTTTATCAGCCCCTGCCCAAGGGGGGGCACGGGGGTGGGGTCTTTTACCTTGGACTCCTGCATACGCTACGCCCTCGCCCACTCCAACGACCTACGGCGCGGGCGCATAGAGCAAGACGTGAGCCGCTATGAGGAGAAAGCGGCTAAGCTCGGCTTTCTGCCGTCAGTGACCGGACAGGTGACCAGCCAATACGCATGGGGACGAAACATAGACCCTGAAACCAACACCTACAACACCATCACCACGTTCAACAACTATTATTCCATTGGCGCGGCGGTGAGCGTCTTCGACGGAGGACAGACCATTAACGCCTTCCGCCGCGCCAAGAATGCACGGGCACAGGCTGCCACCGCGTTGCAGAAGGCTGCCGACGACAAGGCGATAGCCGTAATGACGAAGTTCATAGATGCCGTGTATAATCAAAAGAGCGTTGCCCTCGCCGAGGAGAAGCTTGCCGACAGCCGCGCCCTCTTGCGCAAGACACAGCGCATGTTCGAGCTTGGCGAGAAATCACGCCCCGACGTGGCGCAGATGGAAAGCCAGGTGGCTGAGGACGACTACAACCTGCTGCATCAGAAAAACCAGGCGAAGCTGACGCTATTAGCATTGAAGAGTGAGATGGATTGGCCTTCTTCTGATTCTTTGGTATTGACTGAAAACGAACCGGTATCGGTTGCAGGGGAAGGTCTTGTGCCAGCCCACAAACAATGTTCGACCGATGGAAATAATGTTGGGTCATTTTTTGAGGACCGGCACAAGACAGGCCCCTGCACTGTGGAAATTGCAGAACAAAAAACAAAGGATTTGGAATACGCCTACAAGATTTCCCGCGCCCAACTTCTTCCTGCTCTCTCCCTTGGCGGTGGCATCTCAACAAACTTTTACCGTAATCTCTCTCTCGGCGGCAGTGTAGAACCATTCGGCAGACAGTTTCACAACAACCTCGGCGAATATGTCTACCTGTCGCTTTCAATTCCCATCTTCAACCCAAGCAGTTGGCGAAGCGCAAAGCGGGCGAAGGGCGAATGGAAGAAAGCCATGCTCGACCTCGACGACGAACGGCGCAAGTGGAACGACGACTATGTGCAGGCGGTTGCCGACCGCGACGGCTACCGCAAGGAAACAACACAGATGGAGCGCAAGGTGGCTTCCGACTCGCTTGCCTACCACCTCTCCATGCGCAAGTATGAGGAAGGAATGCTCTCCACCTTCGACCTGCACGAGTCGGCGAAAACGCTCTTGGAAAGCAGGATAAAGCTGTTGCAGACCCGCCTGCTCTACGCAATGAAGCAACGCCTGGTACGTTATTATGAAGGGGAAAGCCTTTGGTAAACATGCCAAACCGTTTAGTTAAGAATTAGGAATTATGTAATGGAATTATGCATTAAGCATTATGAATTAAAAAAATGGACATAAAGATAAAGCATAAGAAGTATTTGGTTCCGCGCAAGTTCTGGCCTTGGATAGGCGGCGGAGCAATCATAGTGGCGGCACTCGTGTGGCTCGGCTTGGGCAATTTCGCGTCGTCGCTGAAAGTAGACCGCAAGGGGCTGAGCATAGGAGATGTAAAGGAAGGTCGGTTCGACGACTACGTTTCCGTAGACGGCATCGTGGCACCGATACAGGTGGTGCAGATTTCGCCGGAGGAAGGCGGCGTGGTATTGCAGAAAGTGGTAGAGGAAGGCACCCACGTACGCAAGGGCGACATCATAGTGCGCCTGAGCAACAGCAATCTCGACCTGCAAATACTCAACGCCGAGAGCGAGCTTGCCGAAAAGCAGGACATGCTGCGCAACACGCAACTGTCCCTGGAGCAAGACCGGCTCAACAACCGCAACGATGCGGCACAGCTCGCTATGGACGTGAAGGCGAAGAAACGCGCCTACGACCACCAGGCATCACTGCAAAATGAGCAGCTAAACTCGCGCGAGGACTATCTGAAGGCAAAGGAAGACTATGAGCTTGCCAACGAAAAGAACACGCTCATACAGCAACGGCTCCGCAAGACCACACAGCTGCACCGCGCGCAAATGGACCAGATGAACGACAACCTCGCCTCCATGCAGCGCAACGTGCAGCTCGTGCGCGAGCGAAAGGCAAAGCTCGACGTGCGCTCCACGATAGACGGCGAGGTGGGGCAACTTGACGTGGAGCTCGGGCAGAACATTGCGCCGGGGCAGAAGATAGGCGTCATCAACGACCTCAGCGATTACAAGGTGCAGACGCAGGTTGACGAGCACTACATCGACCGCGTACACCAAGGGCTCTCCGCCAGCTTCGAGCAGAACGGCAAGCGATACGCCCTCGCCGTGCGCAAAGTCTACCCCGAGGTGAAGGACGGCAGGTTCAAGATAGACTTCGTGTTCAGCGGAGCGCGGCCGGCAAACATACGCACCGGGCAAACCTACTACGTAGACCTGCAGCTGGGCGAGGCTAAGCGAGCCGTGCTCATATCGAAAGGCACGTTCTACAGCGTCACCGGCGGACAATGGATATTCGTCCTCAGCAAGGACGGCAGGCATGCCTACCGCCGCAACATACGCATAGGCCTCCAGAATCCACAATACTATGAAGTGTTGGATGGTTTGGAGCCAGGAGAACGGGTGATAGTGAGTGGGTATGAGAGTTATAAAGATTACAAGGAACTCCGCCTAACACAGTGAGGCTTCCAGGCTCATTCAACAAGAAAATTATTTTGAAAATGAAAACATTCTTAATATTCTTATCACGCAACAAGGCTTACACCTTGATAAATATTCTTGGTCTCAGCCTGTCTCTGATGTTCGTCATCCTCATCGGAGCGTACACATGGCAGGAATATCATGTGAACTCACAATATCCTAAGGAAGACCGTATCCTTGTCTATGGCTTGGAGATGAGCCGAGGCGAAATATCTCAAACCGCCAGTGGAGGCAACTGGAACTTGCAGAAGTATTTTAAGACACGCTATCCTGACATAGAAAGTTCATGCGCCATCTATGGAGGCAAAGACAACCTTAACGCCGGCTTCATAGACAAAGACGGACAGCGCGAGAGCTTTCCCACGCTGATGGTGGACAGCACGTTCTTCACTATGTTTGACATACCCATGATTGTCGGCGATGCCCGCACGGCACTTGCCAATCGCAACGATGCCGTGGTGACAGACGAGTTTGCCCGCCGTGTCTATGGCTCACCCGAGAAAGCCATTGGCAAACAGCTCAACTTGGAGGACACCCTGCGCTTCCGCATCACTGCCGTCATACCGGCTATAGAACATAGCAGCATTCCCGAAGCTGACGTGTTCTTGCGCTTTGAGAATGTAGCTTTCTACAATCAGTCGCTTACGGCAGAGACGATGAACAATGCCAATGGTGCAGAGGTGCTTTTCCTTGAACTCCCCGGAGCTCACCTTGAAAAGAAGACTGCCGACATGGACGAATATCAGAAACAGTTCTTTTGGATATTTCAAAACGGCGACATTACTAACCATACCACCCTCACGCCATTGAGCAAGTATTATTTTGCAAAGTCGGACGACTCTGCATGTTTTAAGCATGGCGATAGAAATCTCGTTGACATGCTCTTGGCTATAGGCATTGTTATATTGCTCTTTGCCGTGTTCAACTATATCAACCTCACCAATGCCCTCAGCGAGAGGCGAATGAGGGAGATGGCGATGCGCCGCCTGGTGGGAGCAAGCCGGGGGAGCATCATCCGCCGTATCATTATGGAGAGTGAAGTGCTTTGCATCCTCTCCATGATCATTGCCATAGCTTTGACGTGGGCATTCAGACCTTATATGGAGTCGCTGCTTTCCACAAAACTTACACTGATACCCGCCGGCGTGGGTGGAATAGGCAGAATAATGTTGGTCATTGCCTTTACTCTTCTGCTTGGTGCATTGACGGGCTTGTTGCCGGCAATGGTTATGTCAAAGGTTAAGGCTATTGACATAGTAAAAGGTTCCGCGTCTTTCCATAAGCCTCATGCCTCAAGTCTTAAGCCTCAAATCAGTTCGGTATTCATTGTTGCCCAGAATGTAGCGACCATTGTTTTCATAGCCGTTGCGCTCTCCATGTCGGCGCAGATACACCACATGATTACGCTCTATCGTGGCTATAATACCAAGAATGTCATCTCTATAGGAATGAGCCCGGGTGGAAGTGATGATAGGAAGGCGATAGACAGTTGGTATGACGGACTTAAGCAGTTGCCGCAGGTTGTGGCTGCCACGGCTTGCTGCGGTACACCCTATAGCGGAGGCAACAACCAGACGTATGTATATAATGGCAAAACTATTTCAAGCCAGGTAATCTACGGTGACTCGCAGTTCTTCAAGGTGTTTGGACTGAAATTGGCGAGCCGCACAGGCTTGAAGAATGGGGAAGGGGCTCAGGTCTATGTCAACAGACAGATGCTTGCCGAGGAGTCATTGCCCATGAACAGCAATTATTATTATTTAGGAAACTCTAAAGGAAACACAAAGAAGGAGAGTGTCAGTGGCGTGCTCCAAGACTTTACCATTCGCACTCTTGACACGGAGCAAACCCCTTTACGCCTCTATATTGTCAACGACAGCATAAGGTCTTTTCAGTGGGGCACGGCGATCTTGATTCAAGACGACCCTGTGACGGCTTACGAGAGTATTCAGAAACTGTTTAAGAAGATAACAAGGTATGACTTGAAGATGGACATGCCATATCTTGACCAACAGATAGCGAGTGATTACCAGAACGAAATTCGCATGGCAACCATCCTGCGTCTTTTCGCTTTCATCGCAATCGTCATCAGCGTGCTTGGCTTGGTTGCAATGTCTACATATTATATAGACGGTCGCAAGAAGGAGATAGCAGTGCGCAAGGTCTTCGGTTCGACATCGGCTGAGGTTAGTCGCCGTTTCATCCGCCGCTTTCTGTCGTATGTCGTGATAGCCTTCGTCATTGCCATTCCGCTAATAGTCTATTTCTACGGCGGTTGGGTTTCTCAATACAGTCACCGTGCCGTATGGTGGTACTGGATACCGATTGGCGGAATCATCGTCCTGGCGGTGAGCTATTCGGCTGTCTACGTGCAAGTAAGAAAGGCGGCAAGACATAATCCAGCCATCAATTTGAAATCGGAGTAATATTATGATAATACGTAAACACCAACATGCCATTTCCAAGGTGATTTGTCTTGCCTTTGGTCTCGCCATTTCCTCCGTCCTTATCGCGGAGATATACTTTGAGCAGACGTTCGACACGCATTTTAAAGGTGCCGACAGGACATACTATGTCATGGAGAATGTCAAGACGACAGATAAGAATAATCCGACGGAATATGCGCAGACGCCAGGTGCTTGGGCACCGGGCTTGAAGAAGTATGCGCCGATGGTAGAAGCAGCGACCCGCAGGTTAAATATCTATGGAAGTTCAGCACAGATGCGCTTGGACGACCAACGAGTCATCCTGTCGAGTCTCTCGCTTACCGACAGTTGCTTCTTCGATGTCTTCCCACAAAAGATACTCGTGGGCAATGCCAAGGAAGTGCTGTCACGCAAGAATTATGTCATGGTGAGCAGTGAGGTAGCTAAGGCTATTGGCGGCAATGTTGTAGGCAGGCATTTCACCATTGACGACATGCCCGGTGTCACGTTTACTATTGGCGGAGTCTTCGAGGCTTTTCCATGGAGTTCTTCGTTTCATGGCGAGGGAATGCTATGTTCTTTGAACTCTATAAAAGAGTTTGACAGTTATGATGGCAGGAACAACTGGATTGGCAACGACAGCTACCGTTCCTTCGTCCGCCTTGCCAAAGGTCATAAGCCAGAGGAAGTACAGCCTTACGCCAAGCGAATGCTTGAGGATAATATTGATAGGCAAGAGTTGGAAAAGGCAGGCGTGGAGTTTAAAGTCGAACTACAATCGCTCAACGAATACTATACGAGTGATTCGTATGTAAAGACGATGAAGCTGGTGCTGAGCATTGTTGCCTTTGTCTTGCTCTTTACGTCAGTCATGAACTACCTGCTTATCGTCATTGGCAATTTAGTTGGACGGAGCAAGGAGATGGCTGTACGCAAATGTTATGGCGCAGAGCGGCATAACATCTATAGTCTGATTTTCAAGGAAGCGGCTATTGATGTGTTGCTTGCCGTTGTCATCGCCGCAGTACTTATCTTCCTCTGCAAAGGTACGATAGAAAACTTCCTCTCTGCGCCCGTATCAGCTTTGATTTTCAACAGTGGCGCATGGATTCTCGTGGCGATAATCTTGCTTGTGCTGTTCGTAGGTGGCATTGTTCCTGGCTGGCTTTACAACCGCACACCCGTGACGGTAGCTTTTCGTGGCTTTGTGGAAAACAGGCATCGTTGGAAGCTTGGACTTCTTGCTGCTGAGTTTGCCGTTGTCGGACTGATGTTGTCACTACTTTGGGTTATCAACAGTCAATATAACAAACTGATGAACCTCGACCCCGGCTATGATTATAATAATGTGGCTATAGTGACTGTACAAGGCATTGATACCGAACAGCGCAAGCAATGCTTGACGGAACTTGGACGTATGCCGGAAGTGAAGATGACGAGCTCCGCATGTTTCCTACCTTTGGACGATTGGTATGGCGCAGAAGATAATGTGTATCTGCCCGGCGACAGCAAGGGGCTCTTCAATGCCGAGGACTTCTATGATGTCTCAGACAACTTCTTCGAACTGATGGGATTCAGCCTCACCCCAACCCCTCTCCAAGGGAGAGGGGGAGATTACTCTCAAGATTCGATAAAGGGTGAGTCGCCATATATTTTTGTAGATGCGACTTTTGCCGATAAACTAAAAACTACCGCTCATTGGAAAGGCAGTGTGGTAGGCAGAAGAATAGATGTGTCTGGACACAATGGTGGAGGTATTGATAGTAGTAATGTAACTTTCACCATCGCCGGTGTCTTCCATAATATACAGCTCGGCAGTGCCAACACCAGCCGCACTTTAGACCGACCGTTGATGATTTTCTACAGTAAGGTTATACAGACGGCGATGCTGTTGAAGCTTAGTGACCTCACGCCTGAGGTTATGCAGAAGATTCGTAATAAAGTAGAGCGGATGTTCCCAAGCAAGGAGGTCGAGGTGCTGAGCTATGCCACGGAATATGGTAACCAGTATATCTCTCAGCGAAACTTCAGAAACGGCATCCTTATCAGCGGCATCGTGGTGCTCATCATCGCTTTCTTCGGACTCGTCGGCTACACGGCAGACGAGGTGAACCGCCGCAGTAAGGAGATTGTCATCCGCAAGGTCAATGGCGCAACAGTCAAGGATATTCTTGGCTTGTTCTTGAAAGACATCATAAAGATAGCAATCCCAAGTATCATCGTCGGCGACATCGCCGCCTGGTTCATCTCTGCGCAATGGCTCCAGAACTTCAGCGTTAGGATAACGCTGACACCAGTGCCTTTCGTTTTGGTGACGATAATAATCTTGGCAATAATCGCAATATCAATAGTAATGAACTGCTATAAGATAGCAAATAGTAATCCGGTGAGGTATCTGAAAGATGAGTAGCCTCACCCCCTTAATCCCCCTCTCCAAGGGGAGAGGGGGGTGAAGTTACTCAGATAAACAATAAATAGATTCTTTAAAAAACAAGTATAACAATTTAAAATAAATCCCCGGTAATGATTGCTTGTCATAGTAATCATCCCCTCTCCTTTGGAGAGGGGATTTAGGGGTGAGGCTCTATGATTAAAGTAACCGATTTGAGCAAGGTGTTCCGCACAGATGAGGTGGAGACCATTGCCCTTGACAAAGTGAGTTTTGAAGTAAAGGACGGCGAGTTCGTCGCCATCATGGGACCCTCGGGATGCGGCAAGTCTACGCTGCTCAACATCCTCGGACTCCTCGACAATCCTACAAGCGGCAAGTACGAACTTGCCGGACAGGAGGTCGCAGGACTGAAAGAAAACGAACGCACGGCAATACGCAAGGGAAAGATAGGCTTCGTCTTCCAAAGTTTCAACCTCATCGACGAGTTGAACGTCGAGGAGAACATCGCCCTGCCTCTCACCTATCTTGGCATACCGAAAGCCGAGCGCAGACAACGAGTGCAGGAGGTAATGAAGCGCATGAGCATCGACCATCGAGCCAAGCACTTTCCCCACCAGCTCTCCGGCGGACAGCAACAGCGCGTCGCCATTGCACGTGCGGTGGTCTTCAACCCCAAACTGATTCTCGCCGACGAGCCCACCGGCAACCTCGATTCCAAGAACGGAATGGAGGTCATGCGCCTGCTGACAGAGCTTAACCAAGATGGCACAACCATCGTCATGGTAACCCATAATGAGCACGATGCCAATATAGCCCACAGGATAATAAACATCTTCGACGGACACGTGGTGGCGTAGTTTCTTACGCACGGCGCGCGTGATTCACTCGTGCGGCGTGCGTTCTCACCTCGTGCGGCGCACGTAGCCCACTCGGGCGGCGCGCGTGTATAGCCGACAAGCCACGAACCGTAAATTATCAAACTTTTTATTTGTAAAACCAACTGTATCAAGCACTAATACATTCAATTATTTTTAGTAACTTTGCCGTGAGATATGAAACAGAGAACAATACTTGTCGTTGACGACAACAGGAACATACTCGCCACCGTGCGCATGCTCTTGGAGAAGGTCTTTGCGAGAGTCGTGACGACTGCCAGCCCCGGCAGCATTCCCGCACGCCTGCGCGAGGACAAACCCGACGTGGTGTTGCTTGACATGAACTTTCAGAGCGGCATAAACACAGGCAACGAGGGCATCTTCTGGCTGCACGAGATAAAGCGCATGAGGGCGGAGACGCAGGTAGTGCTGTTCACTGCATACGCCGACATAGAACTTGCGGTAAAGGGTATGCGTGAGGGTGCTGCCGACTTTATAGTAAAGCCGTTTGACAACAAGAAGCTGGTTGATACGCTCAAGAACCTGCCATCCGCCCCAGCCAACAACCCACAGCAAGAGGGAGGAAAGGCAAGGCCGGCTGCCAAGGCACCACTATCCGTTCTTAAAGAAAGCCAAAGCAACGGCTATAGAGGCAATGCCGACGACCCAGGAGCTATCCCTTTCTGGGGCCACTCGCCGGCAATGCAAGACCTCAGGCTGATGGTGGAGAAGGTGGCGCCTACCGACGCTAACATTCTCATAACCGGAGAGAACGGCACCGGCAAGGAAGTGCTGGCAAGGCAGATGCACGCCTTGTCGCGCAGGGCAGGCGGGCCGCTGCTCATCGTGGACATGGGAGCCGTGTCGGAAACGTTGTTCGAAAGCGAGCTGTTCGGTCACGTGAAAGGCGCGTTCACCGACGCTAAAGCTGACAAGCCAGGCAAGTTTGAACTTGCCGACGGCGGCACAATAGTGCTCGACGAAATTGGCAACCTTAGCTATGCGCTGCAAGCCAAACTGCTCACAGCCTTGCAAAGGCGCAGCATCGTGCGCGTGGGCGGCTCAAAGGAGATTCCCGTAGATGTCAGACTTATATGCGCTACCAACAAAGACTTATGGCAGATGGTGGCAAGGGGAGAGTTCCGCGAGGACTTGCTCTACCGGATAAACACCATACACCTGAACCTGCCGCCTCTGCGCGAACGCAAGGGCGACATTGCCGGCTTGGCAAGCCTTTTTCTCGACAGGTATGCCAAGAAATACGGCAGACAGGGCATGAGCCTCTCCGACAGTGCCGCCGCACAGGCTGAGCGCATGCCCTGGCACGGAAACATACGCGAGCTGCAACACGCCGTAGAGAAAGCCGTGATTCTGACCGACGGAAACATCATAAAAAGCTTGTCGGCTGACAGCCCGACAAGCGGCACGCCTGACAGAGGACGAAACGGCGGAGAGCAAGAGCCGCAAACGCTCGACGAGATGGAAAAGCAAGCCATTGTGAAGGCTATAAACGACAACGGCGGCAACCTGTCGTTGGTAGCCAGGCAGCTCGCCATCTCAAGGCAGACACTTTACAACAAGATAAAGAAATATGGTATATAGCCTCATAGCCCTGCTCATGGCATCAATAGTGGCAAACATCGTGCTCTGGAAAAAGCTAAAAAGCCTCCGCGGCAAGGTGAATTTTCTTTTCAACGCTGTCGACAACGGCGACTATGCCTTCCGTTTCCACTCAAAGGAGAACGAACCGTTGAACCGCATAAAGGAGATTCTGCAACACGCCCGCGACGAACAGATGGAGCGCGAAAAATACTATGAGACCATAACCGACTCGGTGGACACAGGCATCATCGTAGCCGACAAGGAGAGAGGCATAGTGTTGAGAGCCAACACGGCGGCGAGGAACATGCTCGGGCGCGCCCCCATAACCCACATCTCGCAGGTAGCCGACAGGCTGAAGGCTTTTGCCGTAAGAAAGTCATACGTCACACTGAAAGGCAGGCTGGCCGTAGTGACAAGCTTCAGCGACATTCACGGCGAACTCGCCAACCAAGAGGTGGACGCATGGGCGAAGCTCACAAGGGTGCTAACCCATGAAATAATGAACACCATCACGCCGATAATATCGCTGAGCGAGGCTTCGCTTACGGGCAAGGACGAACAGGAGGCAATGCGCGTAATACACGATACGGGCAAGGAGCTCGCAAGCTTCGTGGAGAGTTATCGCCAGTTCACCCACGTGCCAACGCCGCACCCGGCGCTGTTCTACGTCAAGCCGTTCCTCGAACGCATGGCAAGCCTGTCAAGCCATTGGCTGAGCGGCGGCTCCGTCGGCGTAAGCGTGAAGCCGAAGGACTTGCTCGTATATGCCGACGAAGGCCTCGTGAGCCGTGTCGTGAGCAACCTCTTGAAAAACGCCGCCGAGGCTACGGACGGCAAAGGACATATTGACATCTCGGCATTCTCTGACAGCCATGACAACGTAAACATAGACATCGGCAACGACGGACAGCCCATCCCTGCCGACGTGGCGGCACGCATCTTCGTGCCTTTCTTCACCACTAAGCCTGCGGGCAGCGGCATAGGTCTGTCGGTGTCGCGCCAGATAATGAGAGCAATGGGCGGCATGATAGCTCTTGCGCGCAACGACAGGTCGGGCGTGACCTTCCGCCTCACATTTCTGTAAAACAGTTCATTGGGGAATGGTATTTATTGCGTACCTTTGCAGGCGTAAACACGCAATAATCTGTCTATAGAAAAAACAATGAACAAGATGTGGGGATTGGTTTTCTTCGTGCTGCCCTTGGCTGGGATGGCATACGTATTTTGGCGCACGTGGTGGCTGTTGCCGCTGACAGGCGTTCTGAAAGCGGCTGTGCTTGGAGCCATGCTGCTGTGCTTCCTTTCAATTTTCTGCTACTTCGGAGGTGCCCTGGACAAGATGCCAGTGCCCGTGGCTTCGGCTGTCTACGAGGCGGGCCTCGGCAGCATCTTCGTGCTGCTGTACCTCGTGATGCTGTACGGGCTGATGGACTTGGGGCGCGCCGTGCACCTGGTGCCACGCTCGCTGTTGTTCCACAGCCTGTGGGGCTCACTGGCGGTGGCCGGCGTGATGCTCGCTGTGTTCGGCTACGGCTACGCCCACTATATGCACAAGGTGCGTCTGCCGCTCGCCTTGGAAACGCAGAAGCCGCTGGAGAGGGAGCTGAAGATTCTGATGGCATCGGACCTGCACGCCGGCTACCTCAACCGCCGTGGGGAGCTGAACCGATGGGTGGACATGATGAACCGCGAGCACGCCGACCTCATTCTCATAGGCGGAGACATTGTGGACGGCAGCATCAGAGCCCTGCGCGAAGACCGTGCCGCCGAAGCACTCAGGAGGCTCAACGCCCCGGTAGTGGCGTGCCTCGGCAACCATGAGTACTACGCAGGCATTGACAGCGCCCTTGCCTTCTACCGCGAGGCAGGCATCACGCTGTTGAGGGACTCGGCGGTGACCGTAAATGGCATCAACATCATTGGCCGTGACGACCGCTCCAACCGCCGCCGCAAGCCCATAGGCGAGCTGACGAGGGGGCTGGACATGAGCCGCTACACCATCCTGCTCGACCATCAGCCATACCACCTCGAGCAGGCGGAGCAGGCGCAGGTGGACTTCCAGTTCTCCGGACACACCCACTACGGGCAGATGTGGCCCATAAGCTGGATAACCGACGCCATCTACGAAGACGCCTTCGGCCCCTGCCGGCGGGGCGGCACACAGTATTACGTCAGCAGCGGACTGGGCATCTGGGGTGCTAAGTTCAGGATAGGCACGAGAAGCGAATACGTCGTGGCGACGCTGAAGAATAGGGATTAGGAGTTAGAAGTTAGGAATTGTGCATTATGTAATGGAATTATGAATTATGCATTATGAATTAAATTATGCAGATAGACACTGACTGGCTGAGTGACAACTTCCGGCAGCTCAACACGAGATACTTCGGCGGCGAGCTGCCCTGTCCGCGGTTCCACATAGGGCGGTCACGCACAAGGCTGGGCTCGCTTTCGTACAAGCGCGGATTTATGAGTCCGCAGACGTTCACCCTCTCCATGAGCAACTACTACAACCAGACGGAGAGCCAGTTCCGCAACGTGCTGCTGCACGAGATGATACACCTGTACATTGCCGCAAAGGGCATACGTGACACGTCGGCACACGGCACCGTGTTCCGCAAGATTATGGCGCGCCTGAACGGCGAGGGCTGGGACATCAGCGTGACCACCTCCATGCGCGGCACGCCGAAGGCGCAGACGAACCAAGAGGGCACTGGAAGACAACACCTTGTGCTGGCAATAGAGACCACCGACGGGCGGCGCTTCCTGTCGTCGGTGAACCCAAGGTTTGCCAAGACGCTTGACAAGCGCCTGCGGCGCACGGGAGAGGTGAGCCGCTATGCCTGGTATACCTCTGATGACAGGTGGTTTGAGGACATGCCAAGGGTCAGAAGCCTGCGAGGCAGGAGGGTGGACGAGGAGACTTACGGCAGGTTGACTGCGGCTATGAAAAGTGTCGACATATAGAACGGCGACTGGAAGCATGACATAAGTTTTTGCCATCTTTACATTGCATAAATGAGGGTAAAACTGTGTTTTTGACTATTTTAAAGGGTCTTTCTTTTACTGTATTGACTGTTTTAAAGGGTAGTTTTGCTTGGAGCAAAGGCTTTTTCAGCCTACCTTTGCTAACTGAAACATAAAAACTACCGACAATGGCAAAAGGACTATCCCTACCGTTCAGGAGCTACATGGCGTTGCTCCCGTTTTTCTTAATTGGGCTGGCTTCTTGTTCTGACGACAAGGAGGTTTTTACCGAAGAAGAAACCACAATAGAGGGCGACTACGTTGAACCCACGCTATGGACAAGCAACGAGAGGATTATAGCCCCTGCATGGATAAGCCCTTCCGTTCCCGAACCATTTGCGGCAGCTCTCCGCGCACGCATCAGCAATGAGGCAGGTTCGGCAGACGAGGCGCAACTAATCGTCACCGACATGCAAGGCTACAGCGCAAACAAGCTTCCGGACGGCAAGATTGCAATAGTGTACGACCCTTCCGACGTGCTTGTGGCTACGCTCGGCGAAAATGGCGGCGACGATGACGCGCTCTGCGTAGGCATACAGGAAGGAGGCGGACACTTTATAGTCAACGAACCTGAAGACGACGGCGACATGCCTGCATCGCTGAACTCTATAGTCAGTTGGGCCAACGCTTCCTCACAGTCTGCCGACAACGGATTTGAGAAAGACGACGACTCATACGGAGCTTCATACTCAGGAGAAATAGACAACACGATATGCAAGGTGGCACTGTCGAAGCCCGACCGCCTGAAAGGGAAATACGATATCAGCATAAGGGCAGACGTAACGCCGCTGCACGGGTTCGAGTCAGGCAGGAACAAGGCTATGGACTACTATATCGTGACCCTTACGACAACCGTACAGTCGAAGGGTATGTATAGCGGCAACTTCACCAAAAAGCATGGCGGCGTGAGGGCGCGCATCTGCGGATACTATCTTAAGAACCTGAGTATAGATGCCAGCATTACCGACCCGAAAAGCAAGGCTGCCGACGGAACGTTCTTCCAGTCGGTGCCAACGCCGGCAACGACACAGGGAGCAACATCCTATACCACAAGCTCGGGATTCAACTTTTCGGGCGGCATCTCTTATGGTACCAATATTACGAACTCCAAATTCGGCTATACCCATTCGTCTACAGAAAGCAGGACCATCAGCGATTGCGAAATAATAAACAACCATGACAACGACGTTGCGAAATTCCAATACAAGATAAACAACCTGCCGTCTTACAACACGCATATAAAAATCAACAACCCGCCAGACATTGCCGTCTCTACGGCTACATTCTATAACCAGTGGATATGGGCGGTTCCTACAAAGGACAACGACGAGAGCACTGAATACAAACTGAAAATAAACCTGCACGACTTCATCTATGGGGCTTCGTACTTCTATTCGTCCAAAGCCGACTATCATAACCTCGACTTCAAGATAGCCGATGCCGAAGTGACGCTGAAACTGAGGAAGCCCGTACGCTATCCTGTCGGCAGCGTGAAAATAGACAACGACATCAAAGGCTGCTACCTCACCTATGCCGTGTATGAAGGCAAGAAGAAGAAGATTGAAGAAAAAGGCAACCAATATAGATACAAAGACACTTGCGTGACGTATCTTCCCGTAGGCGAATATATTCTGAAATGCAAAATGAAGGGAAAAGACAGCGCAAGTGCCAAGAAGGAATGTGAATACATCTACGAGGACAAGATAAAAGTGCTGATGGGCGAAACCATCGTAAAAGCAACAAGTGATGGCAAATTTATAATAAAATAAACATACCATGAGATACAACCTCTTATATCTGCAAGCCCTGCTGCTGTCACTCGGCATCCTCACGCTTTGCCCATGCTGCAACAACGACGCGGAGGAAGATATGACGCACGGATACGCTAACTCGTATGACGTGAACACGGACTACCAAAAGCTGCTCAACGCATTCAATGCCAATGACTTTGAAAACATTTCCTACAAGGACAAAATAATAGTAGAGGCATCGCAGAAACAACAGAAAAAGATTAGCGGAAAAGGAGTGGTGTCGGTAACCTGTTCAGTCATCCCGCTATATGTGCACCAATCCGACGGGAAGGCTTCAGGAGAATACTACATCGTAGACGCTACAGTGTCGGTTGCGTCAAAGGACATGTACACCCAGCCAACATCATTCAGGTTCGACAAAGATAGCAAGACATACACCTATTGCGGCATGTACCTTAAAAGCTTCGACGTAGAGGCTTCATTGGAAAGAAAAGACGGCTCGAAAGACAGCATAACTTTCGACAAGGTGCCTGTGCCCGAAACGTCCATTTCATCGACTACGTATAACTCGGGCATAACATGGGGTGTCAACGGGATAGTGTCTGGAGGCGCAAAGGGATTAGAGGGAACCGTCGAGGCTAACCTCTCTTATACAAGCTCAAAGACACGCAGCATCAGTGACCTGACATTCAAAAACAATTATAACAAAAGAAACGGGCTGGTAAGCTATAGCCTGAAAGTCAACAACCTGCCTAAGGAAGCCAAGAAGGAGCCACCCATAATAGCCCGCTCCACGCTGGACTTCCATTTCTCATGGGTATGGTATCTTCCAAAAGCGAAAGCCAATGACGAGACAACTCAATACAAGATGAAGCTGAACGTAACAAACCTCGTATACGAAGGCATAGGAAGCTTAAACCAGCGAAAGGTGTCCGAGGCTCTGCCTAATATATCGAAGGTGTTCGAACTGCCCGTTCCAAACCGCATCCCCAGCGGGTCGGTCGACATAGAGAACGACAGCAAGAAACTAATGACCAACATAAAATATACAAATCTGGAAACATCAAAAGTATATGCCGATACCACTACAAGCTCATACGGTAAAGGCATGCATTACAAAAGGGAACTGCCCGTAGGAGAATATATCCTTTCGTTCAAGCTCGGCGGAAAGGAATGCAGATCCGATATACCAATAGAGATAGTAACGGCAAGGAACATAAGAATCTATTCCGGATTCTACAAATAAAACAAACAAAAACAGCACAATTATGAAAAAGACAAAATCCTTCAACCGCTTCGGCATGGTTGCCCTGCTTGCTTTAGCAGCCATCATGGCTGCCTTCATAGTATCATGCTCTGACAATGATACCCAGGAGCGAACACCGGCTCCGACACCGTCTGAGGAAATATCGGCGGAACGTTTCCCAAGTATTACCGATACGGCAAAGCTTGCCATGCTCCGCTCAATGAAAGACCTCAGTGGAGACGGCAGGCTCTATGAGATTAACTACACTGTCGACTACAAGCTGAACGAGGTTGTAAACAGTGGCTACACCAGCCAGAATCAACTCTTCGGCTATATCATGCGCCTGCTTTACGACAAGCCTGTATCTAATCCTGCAAAGCTGAAGTACGGCGCAGGATGCAGTGCCTTCGCTGTGCCCGAAGCTCAGAGCATTGACTTCCTTATGGGGCGAAACTACGACTTCAAGCATGCAGCGAAAGATGGGAAGGGCTACATCGAGACCTCTGCCATCTTAGTACACACGGCTCCCGCCAATGGCAAAAAATCCATTTCTCTTGTCGATGGCATGAACCTTGGCTTGCCAAGAGGTTTCTACGGCGAAAGCGGGCCTGATGACCTGTCGCTTATGATGGGACTTCCCTACGCTTGCCTTGATGGTATCAACGAAGATGGCTTCTCAATCGGCATCCTCGCTTTGTCAGAGGCTCAGACCGACCAAAGAACGGGCAAAAAGCGCATTGCGCCAACGGTTATGATGCGCATGCTTTTAGACAGGGTGTCAACAGTAAAGCAGGCAATCGACTCACTGAAAGTTTACGACATGAGCATGGTAGGCAGTGGCAATTCCAACTACCACTTCTTCATGGCTGACGCAACGGGGGACTACGCTATCGTAGAATACACAAGAGACCCGAAGAACCCGGCAGAGACGAATCCTACGCGCTTGGAAATATTCACCAACAACGACACCCTGCGCTGCGTAACCAACTTCTATGTTTCTCCCACAATGGTAGGAACAAAAGACGGATGGGGCTCTGACCACGGCAAGGCTCGCTATTGGACAATGAGAAACACTATACGCGCAAAGAGGTACACGCTAAAAGAAAACGACGCAATGGCACTGCTGAAAGCTGTGTCTCAGCCTCCATCATGGGAAATAACCTCGCAAACACAGTGGTCAGCACTGTACAACCTGACAGAGCGTACAATGCGGCTTGCCATCCTCCGCGATTACGCAAAGGAGTATAAATTCAAGGTAGGACAGGTTGGACCTATTACGAAATAGACATGTTATATTATCACTTCATAAACACCAGGTAGACTGCCGCGGCAAGGCAGACAAAGGCAAGAATATGGTTCCAATGCAATGACTGGCCTTGGAAAAGAATGTTGGCAATGACTGTGAAGACAATCAAGGAAATGCATTCCTGAATGACTTTCAGCTGCACCAACGAGAAAGGCCCGCCATTGCCGTTGAAGCCGAGGCGGTTGGCAGGCACTTGGCAGCTATACTCAAAGAAAGCTATTCCCCAAGAGAAAATAATGATGCCTATCAGCGGCCAGTCGCGGCTGATGCCTGCTTGCTGCAAACGCAAATGCCCATACCAGGCGAGTGTCATAAAAACGTTGCTCACTATAAGCAACAAAATAGTATATAGTCCGTTCATAATCCGTAATTTCTAATAACTCACTCCCAACTCCTTTTGGGGGCTACCCTCCCTTCTGGGGAGGGGCTGAGGAAGAGGCTCTCACTCCTCACTCAACCTGCGTCTTCGACCAGTTGACAAGAAACAGCTTGTCAGTGGCACGGGTAAAGGCAGTATAAAGCCAATGGATGTAGTCAGGCGTGAGCATATTGTCAGTCATGTAACCTTGGTCAATATAGACGTGCCGCCACTGCCCGCCCTGCGCCTTGTGGCATGTCACGGCGTAGGCAAACTTCACCTGCAAGGCGTTGTAATACCGGTCTTGCCGCAGGGCTTTCATACGGTCTGCCTTCAAAGGCACGTCCTGATAGTCTTCCATCACATTGTTATATAATGTCTCGTTCTGCTCACGAGTCAGCGATGGCGACTCGCTCGTCAGCGTGTCCATGATGACGGTCGTGTCAAGCTCAAAGTCGTCAAGGTCGGGGAACTGCAGCACAGCCTCAGCAAAGTGGAAGCCATACAGCTCCTCGAAATGGCGGACACGGCGGACAATACAGCGGTCGCCGTTGGCAATGAATGCCCCCACCACCGGCCCCTCCCCTTCAGGGAGGGGAGACACAAAACCATTAAGATGAGTTGCATTTAAACGAAAAGATTGTTGAGATGGCCTAAGAGTTGCATTGGGTAACGCAGCCCCCCTCCCTGAAGGGGAGGGCCTGGGGGTGGGGTCGTACTTATTCTTCACAACCATCAGCATGTCGCCTCCGCAAAGAGCTTCCTCCTTGTCAAGTATGCTGTTGCGTATGCCCTGGTTATAGATATTGGCCCACTTGTTCGAGCGGGTTATCACAAGTGTCTCATCCTCGCCCACGGAACTGTAGCTTGTTTGCAGGCTTTCTATAAGCTCATTGCCCGGCACCATAACGATGTCAGCAAAGCCTTCAAGCTTTATCTTAGGCAGCTGCGTAAGCTCATCGTGAGTTATCATGTTCCTTATTGCCGTGGCATTGTACAATATGCCCGAACGGCTGCCTTGCCTGAGAACTTCGTTGAGGTCGCACTGATAGACACGCATGTTGTAACCGGCAAGCACCTCAGCCGACAATGCCGGCGACTCAGCCTCGCCCACAGGCGGCAGCTGCGCCTTATCACCGATAAGGAGCAGACGGCAGTTCTGACCGCTGTAGACATACTGCATGAGGTCGTCAAGAAGGCTGCCTGAGCCAAAGCTGCCTCCCCCACTCTCCCCGAAAGAAGGCATGCCGCTTATCATCGATGCCTCGTCGGCAACGAACAATGCATTGTGATACTTGTTGAAATTGATATCAAAGTTGCCGCCAAGCCCCGTGTAGCTTTTCTCGCGGTATATGGTTCTGTGTATGGTGTAAGCAGGCATGCCGCAACTTTGCGAAAAAACCTTTGCGGCACGGCCGGTGGGAGCCATGAGCACGAGCTTCTGGCCAAGGCTGCGCAACGTCAGCACCATTGCCGAGGCAAGCGTTGTCTTGCCCGTACCCGCCGAGCCACGCAGTATCATTACCACATTGGGCTCGCGGTCGGCAAGAAACCGTGCAAACGTCTGTAAGGCGACATGTTGGTCAACAGTAGGCGTAAAGCCAAAACGGCTGACTATCCTGTCAATGAACTCCTGAATCGTCATTGTTAATTTAGGCGAAATAGAAAACGCGTATATTTTGCAAAGTTAGAAAATATTCCCCTTAAAATGCTTTAATCTGACAAAAAAGACGTAAGTTTGCAATTAGAAACATCATTAGGAAAGAAATGCCTACAATAAAGCCATCATTATTCGGCCAGAAAAATTCAAGCAGAGATTACTCTTTAAGAAAGAATTGGGGAAAGAATATGTTCAATAGTTCTTTTCCTGCATCCCTTGTCGCATATATGTATTCTCGTAACATTGCGCCTGTGTATATTTGCATTGACAAGGATTGCAAAGTCAAACACTCATACATATCAGGCAAGGAGCTATTCAGAATAAACCCTCTCTCCGATAATGCCTTCTACAATTACGAAGCAGAATATCCGTATTATTCTACATTGTATACTGGGGCAAGTGAGAAAATGGACTTGGTGATGATGGACAACAAGACCAAGAAAGTCTTATCCGGGTTTGAGGTAAAACTTACCGCCATGCCTGATAACACTACGGCTAAAAAAGACGAGGACAAGTACAGCTGTGAGATAGTGGTGCGTCCACCAACAATTTGGAATATAGGTTGTAGCATTTGTTCTGCATATGAGAGCATTACAGAAAAGGCACAACTTCATGATTTTTTGAACAAGTTCCAATGATTAACAATTGGGCTGAAATAGACGAAGTTCTCCCTCATTATGATGAGATTCAAAAGTGTGTATTAGATATATGCTCCAACCTCTATGACAAGCAGACTCCACTTATTATCCAGCCTGTTTGGAAAACAGACGGCAAACAGATGCGATTGAAGGATGATTGCTTAGACGTGTTTGTCTGGTCTAATCTCGCTGTGATACAAATGTGTATTAAAGACGAGCCTATTACTTCAATTGACAGACTCAGCAGAACCATAATTTGGATTTACAGGATGCTGTTAGAATACATCACTCATGATCAATTCGATTACAGGAGGATTGTGCGTTTACAGTCATACCGGTTGGCAAACGACAAGGCTTTCTCAATGCCAGGGAACAAAACTTATAAGTTCTTGAATAGTGAAGAGTTGCATCATCCCAGAATCAAAAAAAAAGAAATCAAAAACATTATCCTTGGCGGTGGGCAAGATCTTCTTAGTCCAGAGAGAAGGTTTGATGCTGTATTAGTTAATAGTCCTGATTTATTTAATTGATTATGAGAATTGTAGATCTTTTTTGCGGATGCGGAGGCCTGAGTTTAGGATTTCAAAAGGCAGGCAATAGCATTGTGGCAGGTTACGACAACTGGGATGCCGCAACGGATGTCTATAGGCTGAATTTCCATCATCCCGTCTTAAAGGCAGACCTTATGAACGTAGACAAGGTTATACTTTCTATTCTGGGCCTCTCCCCGGACATGATAATAGGAGGACCTCCTTGTCAAGACTATAGCGCAGCTGGTAAAAGAGACGAGGAAGGAGGAAGGGCGATATTGACCGTAAAATATGCAGAGATAGTCTCAGCGGCAAAGCCCAAATGGTTCGTAATGGAAAATGTCTCAAATATAATGAAGTATTCAAAGATATTTGAGGCAATACATATATTACGACAAAGCGGTTATGGTATTTCACATACAGTCCTCAATGCAGCAAAGTGTGGTGTTCCTCAACGCCGCAAGAGGTTCTTCATGGTAGGCAGGATAGGAGAAAAAGACGGATTTTTAGATGACTTTTTCACGAAGAACCTATCAACAAAGGAAATGACAATGCGAGATTATTTTGGCAATTCCTTAGGTATAGACACCTACTATCGTCATCCAAGAAGTTATGCAAGGCGCGGTGTATTCAGTATGGACGAACCTTCTCCTACAGTAAGAGGCGTAAACCGCCCCATGCCGTCAGGATACAAGCTTCACCATAACGACCCCGCTAATTCATTAGAGGGAATAAGACCGCTTACAACAATGGAAAGGGCTGAGGTGCAAACCTTTCCAAAGGATTACATGTGGACTGGGTCTAAAACCGAAATAGAACAAATGATTGGTAATGCAGTACCTGTTAATCTTGCCTTATACGTTGCCAACGCCATCAACGAATACGTTACAACTATAGAAAGCAAGAATGCAAGAACTGCATAACGTTTTCATCTGAACAGCGAGAAATTGACGCTGCCATAGCTGCGGTGTTCCAAGAAACGGGGCGAAGCCGAAAAGTCATAACCGCCGCCATGCTCAAAGACGAAGATGCCGTCGGGCTTCAAAAGCTCATGCTCGAATATCAAGGAAGGTATGGAGGGCAGCTCCTCCAAGGCGTAAGGCGGGTCGGCGAAGATAAGGTCGAACTGCTGATGGCATTTCTTCACGAAGCGGAAGACATCGCCACGGATAAGAATACCGTCAGTGATGCCAAGCTTCTTCATACAGTCACTGATGAAGCGGGCGTGGTCACGGTCGGCCTCCACACTCACTACGGGCCGGCAGCCCCTCGACAGCATCTCAAGCGATATGCTGCCCGTGCCGGCGAAAAGGTCAAGTGCCGACGCGCCTTCAAAGTCAATGTAACCTTTGAGAACATTGAAGATGTTCTCTTTTGCGAAATCTGTTGTAGGCCGTGCCTTGAACGTGCGCGGAATGTCGAAATGGCGGCCTTTATATTGTCCTGTTATTATACGCATTTATCAAACCTTTAGCCTAAGAAAGTCGTTATTAGGTCAAACGTTATGCCCTCAATCTGCGTGAGTGGGGCGCGGTTGAAATTCGCCGACGGGTTCACTACGATGACCACAGAGACATACTTGCGCAACGTGGCAAGCAGGTTCTCCTTGTCAGGAATGTCACCCACTATGAAAAGCTCGTCGCGCATCTGGTCAAGAGCCAGATGTTTCCATACAAAGAGTATGAAATAGACGGCATCCTTGGTGTGTCGTGTGTCATACCGGTTGCAGAAGACGAAGCGGTTGCGCTCATAGCTGAACAGCTCGAGCACCCCGTCATGGAAATAGGCATAGAGCTTTCTGCGATTGCCTATGAAGCTTCGGCGATGCAAGTAGTCCCATACCGGCCGCATAAGGCACGTATAGTGCACGTCCTGGTAATGGTCCTCAACAACAAGCTTCAAGTCGCGGTTCAATGCAAACAACGCCACACAGTTGAGCCCAGCCATGACATTGCTCACTACAATGCTGCCCTCTGTGTCGGGAAAGCTGTGCATGTAGAGAGCCTCGCGGTCTTCCTCCTTGTACTCCTCTATTGGCACTACGAGGGTTGGCGAGTCAACAAGCACCCTCGCGCGCGTTGTCTGACGCTGCAACAGGGGCGAAGTCTTGAAAGCCTCACGCAGGTTGGCAGCCATAGAGACACCGCTCTTGGCAATATATGGCTCAAAGGCAAGCTGCTTGCCGCTCTGCCTGTCTACAATGGCAAAGCTCAGCGAGCCTTTAGCCACACGTATGGTCATCCTATGAGTTTCACCTCCTGTATCTTTTGCAAGGTGAGGCGTGTCATTAGCATCTTGCGTCATCATTTTGGTTATTGTTTCTTTATTCCCAGTTGCCGGCATTGTCGTTAGGCGTTTCCAAGTCGCCAATTTTCAGTCCCGGATACCGCCCGGCGGCATTAGCCTCATCGGTAAGGCTCGCAACAGAGCTTTCATCAAGCCCGTTGAGATAATCGGCATATTCTGCCCCACACTCCATCAACGGAACCTGCCTGCCGCTCTTGCCCACAGTGGAAGATATTTGCAAGCTGAACCTTTTCTTGCTTGAAAAAGGTATATAGCTAATCGAATCGGCAAGCAGTCCTCCCTTTGCCAACTCGGCAAAAGAGCCAGCATAAGCCCCATGCCTCACACGATATTTCTCCTCGGCGGCACGTATCGTGAGCAGCCTCTGCTTGACTACAGCCTCACGCTCCTGACGCTGACGCTGAAAACGCATCGGCGCATCTACGCTCAGGAAGCACAAAGCCGCAAGGACGAGCACACAGCCCATGAGCAACAACGTGTTATTTGCTTTCATCTTCATCTCTTGCAAAGTTAGTAAATATTGGGATAACAGACGAAAGATTGAATAAAAAAAGCTAATCGCAACACCTTAAAACAACCACTCACAAGGTAAAAGCCTCAAAAAGAAGCGACATGAGGCTTGCCTTACCTCGTTAGTGAGAATTTCAGGCTCAGACCAAAGTCCTGCGTGGTGGTGGGATAACTGCTGCTGGAAAGCAGAGGCGTGTTGGTCTGGCGGTCAAGATAGAAACTCATTGACATGAGCTTAGAAAGCGTATACTCTGCCGAGAACGACAGCTTGAAAGCCGTGTTGCCGCTTGACGCATTGCTCATGACGGTGGCTATGTCGCGCGTGATTGCCGCCTGCTTGCGGTAGCTGAGGTCGAGGCGAAGGTTCAGCGCATGATTCATCCGGTTGGAAGACTGAGAATTGGTGGTCGTAGACTGGCCGTTGGCTGACTGAGAATTAGAGCGCCGAGAGCCTCCTGCCGTCCTGCGGCTACCACTGCCCGTAAGCCCGAACCAGCGGAAATCGTTTATGCGCCATCCCCAGCCAAACACCCAGTCCTTGCTCACGGCTTCGTTCATCTGCACCGACGTCATAGACAAAGACAGGGCACGCGTCTGGCGATACTCCAGCTTGGCGGTCATGTTGTTGAGAAAAGTCACGTCTACACCGAACAGCGGCGAGAACGACTCGTTTATTGAAACAGTCGAGACGTTGAACATAGAGTTCGGTATCGGGTTGCCCGTTGTGGCATCATTGATGAAGCCCATGTTGCCGTCGCCCATGAGAGACATAAACGTCGAATAGCTCTGATAGGCTCCCACGGCATAGATGCTCTTGTAGGAGTGATTAAGGTTGACCGAGCGGAAATGGTCGCGGAACCACGGCAGATTGCCGAGTCCGCTATAGCGCAACGTCCAGTTTGGCAGCATCTTCCACAACGACGGGAAGATGTCGAGTCCGTCACCGGTGGCTGTGTATGCCGACAGGAACGCCGGCACCATGACATCGGCACTGTATTTGTTCACCCCGCCGTTGGCAGCGTCAAACGTCTGGCCGGCAAAAGCAGTGCCTTGCGAATAGACAGTACCTGCATACTTGTTTTCCACGCGCTGGCGGAAAGCGTCAAGCGAAGCGCAGAACTTACTGAATGTCTTCGAGCGGAAACCGTTGTTGGCATTGCCCATGCCTTCGAAAGCCGAACCAAGAGATATGGTTGTCATGGTGAAATTGCCAGTCTGCGTGGTCGGGTTGCCTACATACATGTACTGCACGCTCTTTGCCTTCGTCTCCATGCGTGAGGCTGTGAGGTCTATCTTCAGGTTCTTTATCGGCTCCAACGTTGCCCTCAGCTGTAGGTCGTTGGTGAGGTTGGTGGTGGCAGGCGTTGCCACGCTGTCGCTCATAAGCAGCCAGGCGTTGCGCTTTGCCTTGTCAATGTAGCCGTCGCCCACAAGCCCAAAGGCGAAGTCAAGCCCCGGCGAAAGCACGTGGTTGCCACGCGTCTGGCCGAAAGCGTCGCCAATGGTCGGCATGAAGCCCGGCAACGACATGGCATACTGGTTGCGGTAGCTGACACTCACCGAACGCACCATCATGGCAAGGCGTGCCATAGTCTGGGCAGTCTTGTACCACTTCTTGTCTTCGAGCGGCGGCAGCGTGACGACTGATATTTTCAGCTTCAACGCCGTGTCAACCTTGTTCTTTATACGAATATTGTTTTGGTCTACCTTCCTGAATTTGAGCTTGTAGGTTTTGCCGTCCGTCGTCTTTGCCGAGACCACTATGCGCTTCGACCTCTTGCCGTGGCTCACCGCTATGGTCGTGTCGGGCAGCAGCGTTATCTCCTTCTCGAAAGCATTGCGGTTCTTAGGCAGGATTTTGCTCTTTTGCGCCTGTTCTTCCTGCTGTTTCTTCCATGCCCTCACAGCTGCATCGGCATCCTTGCCGTCCTTAACCGCCTGTTCCCTTACCTTTCTTTCTTCCTCCTGCTGTTTTTTCCTTTCGTTTTCCTTCCTTTCTTTCTGCTGTTTACGCTGCGCGTCGCTCATGCGCGCAGGTGTCTTGTCGAACCTCTCGTTTGCCTTCTTAAGGAACGGAACGAGGTTGTAGAGACGCACCATGTCGAAATTGCCGTTGAGCTGAGTCTGGCGGTTGTTCGCAATGGTGTTGCCAAGCGACGTGCCGTCGTCAAGGTCGGTGCCACGCACCCAGTTGTAGGTGGCACTGTAGCTCGCATCGGCTCTAAGCCACGAGAACACAGGCAGCAGGTTGAGGGGCAGCTGATAAGATGCCGTGAAGTTCTGCTGATAGTCGAGCGGCGAGCCAAAATGCCTGATGCTTGTCCATACAGAGTCCTTCCAAGCCGAATAACGGTCTGGGTAAAGGTCTTTATTGACGGGCGTATAAGGCTCCTCTATCTGGGCGTGGGTAGCGCTCTGGAAGTTCATGTGAAGGTTGCGTGTCAAGTCCCAACGCAACGAGAACTCACGGTTCCAAAGGAATTGCTCTGAGAAGGTGAGCGGCAACTGCGTATTCTCCGTTGCCTCCATGTCGCGCTCTTGCAGCTCATAATAGTTTCGCGTCATCTCACTGCTGAAGCCTACGCTTTGCGGCAGCCAGTTGAATCCGAAGCGTCGGGCAATATCGAGCCACTTGCTCTTGCTCTTTATCTTCTTGAAAGGCTCCCATGACTTGAACACCGGCGTCCACTGATAGTTGAGCATTCCCTGCCAAGAGTCTTCATTCTCATAGACCACTGTCTCACCCTGCGAATGGCTGTGGCTGTGGCTGTAAGTGAATGAGAAGTTTGCCGGGTCGTAGGGCATGGGGTGCCGTTTGTTCTGTATGCCCACGCGAACGTTGGACAATGAGAAGTTGGTATTGGTGGTCTTTGTCACGGCAATGTTCTCTATCGAGTCGCGATCCTGCTTCGATGCCGTAGCGTCGAGAGCTTCCTTCAGCTCCATGTCCGTATCAAGCGGATTGTATTTAGGACGCGTGGTTGAGCGGCTGACGCTGTAATAAACCGGAGCCGACACTTTAGCCTTGTCGGGGAAGAACTTGCCAAGCTCAAGACTTGTGGTGAAAGAAAAGTCGGCCTGCGAGTCCTGCGTTCGTGAACTGACACCGTCTTCCAATCCGCCAAAGCCCTCTGACACATACTTCCCCTGCACGTTTACGGAGCCAAGGTCAGAGAGCTGCACATTCAGATTGCCATCGGCAGCCCATCCGCCTGTATTGTTATATTCCTTCAAGCGCAACTCGTTCACCCACACTTCGCCGCTCTTTTGGTCGCCGGCAAGGTTGCGCACGCCTATAATCAAGGTTTTCACCTCGCCAAGCGTTGGATTTCCCATGACGGTAATCTTGTTGTTAGGCCTATCGGCATCGTATGCTACGTAAGGCCGTGTGTACGAGGCTGTGCCGAAAGCACGTGCACGGTTGCGTTCTTTCTTGATGTTGGTGAAGACGGAAAGCGGCACGTCGAGCATGTTGTCGTCGGGCCATACCAGGCGCACATCGTTGATGTTGAAACGATTGTAGTCATTGCGCGGCGCGGTCAGCTTCAAAGGAATCTCATATTCATAGTAATTGCTCTTATAGTCAGAGCCCAGCCTCACGAACACGGCAAGCTGGTTGTCTTGCAGGTTAGTGGTGTTTTGCTCATTGGCGTTGGCATGAACGAACATCTGCAGCCGCTTGTACTGGCGCATGTCTATCGTCATGTTCTTGTAAACGCATTTCGACTCGCCTGTCGAGAGGTTGTCTACGTTTATCTGCAAAGCCTGCTCGTTTTCCTGAATCTGCGGCTGCCTTGGGTCTGACTCGCGGCGTATGCCCGGCGGCACCACGTAGTTCACGGGGTGTTTGTCGTTGTTTTCCTCGATATTGACCGATGCCGTCGTGAGTGTTCCCGTTTGCGAAGAACTGTTGTCAAGGTTCTGAGTATAGACTCGCCACGTGCCCCGCACGAGGTCAAGCGTGGCAAAGCGCATGACTACAGGGCGTTGGAAGCCGGTGAGGAACATGCGCATGAAGCGAATGCTTGAGAAGTCGCTAATGCCCCCTATCCTGCGTTCGTATTTGTCCAAAGGTATGCGGAACAAGTACCAGCGGAACGTGCCGCGCTGGTTGTTGCGAAGCGTGGTAGTGACATCGCGTTCGTCAACAATATAGTTGCTGCCCACATTCATGTCCTCCGGGCGCAAGGAAACATGATATTGGTAGTATTTTTCATATTCGTTCAGCGTATAGTCCTGGTTGATGTCCTCTACGTCTGGGCCGCTCTTGTAAGACGTATCATAACTCTCTGTGCGGCTTTCGTTGTCAGGCGAATTGCCCTGCGGATTGTTGATATACTTATATCGGCGGAGTATGCTTGCCTGCATACGGTCGTAATCGCTGCCGCGGAAATAATGGTAATTGTCATTGGCAGGGTCAGCCCATATAGAGTCGAAGACTGCCTGGTTCACCTTGCCCTGTATCTGCTTCAGGAAGTCCTGATAGCTCTCAAACTGCTGTTCTTCCTGGTCATTAAGCCCGTTGAGGCCAACGTCTTGCAAGGCACGGCTGCCCTTTGTGGTGGCGAAAGCGTAGGTCACGGTAGATTGAGTAGGTATCTTGCCCCACTGCGTATAGGTGAAGTTCTGCGAGCCGTCTACGGGCATTCCGCTTTCATAAAATTTCTTGCCGTCACGCAGCACGTCTTCCGACACTTCGCCAAGGTTTATGTAGAAGTCGCCGCCGGCATTGGTATCGCCGTTTTCCCTATTATGAATGAACGGGTCGAGCAGCCAAAACTCTATGTATTCTATGTTGGCTGTTTCGAAGTCGCTGGTGTCCAGCTTACGCATCATGCCACCCCAGTGCTGTAAAGGGTTGCGCAGCGTGCCGTCATAGTTAAGGTCGGGGTTAAAATTATAAGGGCCTCGCTCATTAGGGTAAAAGGCTATGTTCATAGCCGATATGGTGGAAACGGCTCCTGTATACACGTCCTGCTCGCGGTTGGGGAACAGCTCGCTCACATACCATTCGCGCACGTAAGGGTCGCTGAGCTGGTTGAGGTCGCTCTTGATGTGGGACGGCGTAAGCGATGACGAGCGGCGCGTAAACAGCGGGTCTATGGTGTACCATGCCATCTGAGAGCGGTTGAAGCCCGAATGGAGCGTGGCCTTGTCGTTGTATTCGCTGAAAGTAGAGGGCACGCTTGACAACACCCATTGCGTAGGCTCCATTACGCTAATCTTATCGGTCGTGCTCTCAAAATCGTCGATATAGGACGCGTTGTCCTGCGTGCCGTGCGACTGTCCTGCAAAGAGCTTGGCAAACTCGCCGGTGAAGCTGATTTGCGAAGGCTGAGTGAGGTGGAGGAAAGGCAGCTTGTCGAGCAGGTTGGTGAGTGCCTGGCTCTCGTGTTTCCAGTTTACGTTAAAGCCTATGAGGGTGTTGTTGACAGGCTCAGAGCCCATCGAGACCTTGTTCGTAAGCGACTGTTCGCCAAGATGCTGGAATGTTCCTGAGAGCTGGAAGTTCTTAGAGAAATCGTATTGCCAGTTCATGCCGAACATGGTCTTGCGCTCCAGAGAATAGTCCGACTGGCTTTCGAGCGAAACATTGACATTGGTTCCGGCATCCAGGATGCTCTTGTTAAGAATCGTCACCTCATTCGCGTTATAGTCAACACTATAGTCTACGCCTTCCGTAAGGGTCACGCCACCTGCCGTCACCACCACAGAGCCCTCGGGCACATTGTCCATGCCGAGGGAGATGACATTCGAATTGGTGCCACGATACTGGCCCTGCAACATATATTTGTCCTTTTCCGCTATCTGCTTCGCCACCGTCTTTGTTGAGTCATAAAGCTCTGTGAAGGCATACTTGCGGGCGTTCTCCGCCGAAACGCCATGCTGGACAAGGTAATTGTACATATAGCTGCCAAACGGCTCTGCCACAGGGAAGAACACACGCCCGTTGCTGACGGTGTAGCCATCCACATAGTCAAAGTAGCCATTGGGGTGAGGCTTGTTGTTATTGTCAAGCCGGTCGGCACCGAGAACCTTTATGATGGTGGAGCCCTTCACCTGCTGCTCAGGAATATAAGAAAGGTAAACGCCCGTGGTGTCGCTTTGGTATTTCACGTCCAGGCGGAATCTGTCTCTCTCTACCGTAGAGGCAAGATAATAGACATTCTTCATCATCAGCCGCCAGTTGCCCTGCGACGGATTATTGCTGGTGTTCTTCAGCGACTTAACGAAAAGAGCCTGCGAGACATCGGTTATGTCACTCGCAAACTCGCCCACCTGGTAGGTGCGGCCACCGTAAGTATATTCGTAAGCCACGGCAAGCACCTGGTCGGTTTGCAGCGAACTGCGCAAGGAGACATAGCCGAGCACGCTGTTCACGGTGTATTCAGACGAGTTGAGCAGGCGCGCGCTTTGCAGCTTCTCATAGTCGGCGCCGCCCACGAGCCCTCCTCCGTCAAGCACCGTCGATGCCTGGTCTATGTCGCGGGCGGCGGCATAGCTGCCCGTCATTGCCTCATACTCGCTGTTGGCGTTGTTTGCCGGCACCGGCGAGGCGTTGAGCGTCCAGCGCGTATTGCTTACGGTGGCATTTTCGCCAAGGTCGGTAAGCGCTATTATGTTTCGGGTATTGGAAGTATTGCCGGTCTTGTTGGTAACCCAAATCTCCACGCGGTTTATGGTCACGCCCGTAGTCAGGTTGGGCAAGCGGCTCATGCCGGCATCGTAATGCTCACGGAAATATTGCGAGAGGAAGAAGTGGCGGTTTTCCTCATAGTCGGCGGCATCCATCTCGAAGGTCGTCGTCTGCTTGCCGCCCTTCGACGACACGCTTTTCGACGTGCTCTTTTTCTGCGAGGCAACGAGCTGGAGCTGGAGCTTGCCGAACTGCATGTCTGTGCGCAAGCCAAACAAGGAGCTTGCGCCTTGCACGAGCGACGAATTGGACGGGAACGACACGTTGCCTGCTTCGACAAGCTTTATAATCTCGTCTTCCTTGCCATCATATTTCAACTTCATATTTTGCGAGTCGAAATCGAACGTTGCGTCAGTATTATAATTAAGGTTCATGTTGACCTTGTCGCCCACACGCCCGTTCATGTTGAAGTTGATTTTCTCGTCAAAGTCCATCGTTGTCTTCTTGCGCGAGCGCACAGGCAGCGACGGATTGTCTATGTTCTTATAGGTTGCGCCAAACTTCAGTTCGGCGGTTCCCTGCGTCTTAATGCGCACGCCGCCCGGGCCGAAAACCTTTTCAGCCGGTCCAAGGTCGAAGTGCATGTCGGAGAAATCGAATTTCTCCTTACCCTTAGCCTTGTATATCTCGTCGTTCTTTGAGCGGAAGAAAGCGTCTCGCCCGTTCTTCTCGCTCCATTTCATGTATTCTTCCGGGGTCATCATTATGGGCGCGGCAAGCCACGTAGAGCCTATGCGCGTGCCAATGATGTAGCGGTTTATGGTGTCGTTGTAGGTGACCTCGTATTTTATGCCGTCCGGCCTGTCAAGGTCCATAGCGCTTTGGTTGAGGTCGTCCCACGTGACGGGCACGGTTTTCTGTATCTTCCAGCGCGGATGGAGCAGGCTGTCGGGTATGGTGTCCGTGTCGAGGATAACAATGTCGTTAGCACTTGGCACGCCCTGCCCCTGCCCTCCGCCGTTTTGCGCAGATTGTTGCGCACCCTGCCTCGCGGGGCGGTTAGCCTGGCGTTGGCGGGCGGGGTCTACCTGACCGCGACGGCTTGGATCTACTTGAAAAAGAGACACAACAGCAGCATAGCTCACCATTGTGATGATGAGCAGCAAAAGCGACGCTATGTTTCTTTTCCTCATAAAAAACTTTCAAGAACCCTTCAAGAAGGAAACTACTTTATCCTTTTCAGTGCTTCCTTTACCACCATCTCAACCGGAAGCGAAGGCTGCTCTGCCATGATTTGGGTGACAACCTTGGCAGACGGAGCCGGCGGGAAGCCGAGCATGGTAAGCGCCGACACAGCCTCGTCTCTCACCGTGGCATCCACCTGCGGCCCCTCCGCCTTTGCCGGCGACACATGCAGCTCGTCGGCAATGCCTGTTGAGACTATCTTGTCCTTCAAGTCAACGATGATGCGCTGAGCCGTCTTCAAGCCGATGCCCTTTACGCCCTTTATCAGTTTTTCGTTCCCGTTGGCTATTGCGTTGCATAGCTCTGCCGGCGACAGGCTCGAAAGCATCATGCGCGCAGTGTTTGCACCCACGCCCGACACGGATATGAGCATGCGGTAGAGCTCGCGCTCCTGCTTTGTGGCAAAGCCGTAGAGCGTGTAACTGTCATCGCGACCGCCGGTCACGAGGTTCTCATGTACATATAGTTTGACCTCTTTCTTGCCCTGTATGGTTGTATAAGTATTGAGCGAAATGCTGAGCGCATAGCCCACCCCGCCTGCCTCTACTACGGCAAGCGCGGGAGTAAGCTCAGCCAGCTCGCCCCTGACATATTCTATCATGCAAATTTATTTTATGCGTTATAACGTATTTAATAAACGACGCGCCTGTTGTTTTATTGTATAAAAACTTGCCTTATGATGTGCTAATTGCTGCGTCCGCTGATTTTTTTTGACAATTTTCACGTACATGGAAAGCGCATGCTCCAGAAAACGACAGACGGACTTCCGACCCACGCGCGGCGTACGTGGCTCATACGCGCGGCGCACGTAGCACATACGCACGCCGCACGTGAGACACATGTACGCCGTACATAAGTCATCTCTACGGCGTAATCGAGATGCCTTTACGGCGTAAAGATGAATCAACGGTTCCGCCCTTTTTCTTCATTTCCTGCAATCTGTTGACTCTCAGATGTTTGCAAATCAGTTTACCATTGGCGTATTTGAAGCCAAGCGCCTTCCTGTTTTCAAATCCACCATTCCCAAAGGACATGTTGTAAATAAAAAATAAAAAAAATAAACACAAAAGTTTGATGTTAGAAAGAAAAAACGTATTTTTGCAACGTATTATCTTAAAAAGACAGTTAAGTAGAACAAATGAAAAAGATCAGAGCAGCCGTAGTGGGTTACGGCAACATCGGACAATTCACAGTGCAGGCATTGGAAGCCTCTCCCGACTTTGAGATTGCCGGCATCGTGCGCCGCCAGGGCGACCAGGACAAACCATTGGAACTTACTCCATACGAGGTTGTTGACGACATACAGAAACTGAAAAATGTAGACGTAGCCATCCTCGCCACGCCTACACGCCTCTGCCCCAAATATGCCGAAGAAATAACGAAGCTCGGCATCAACACCGTTGACAGCTTCGACATACATACTTCCATCCTCGACTATCGCACCAAGCAGATGGAGAACAACAAGAAGACGGACACCGTGAGCGTTATCTCCGCCGGATGGGATCCGGGCTCTGACAGCGTTGTGCGCGTGCTAATGCAGGCTCTCGCGCCTCAAGGCTTGAGCTACACCAACTTCGGGCCAGGCATGTCGATGGGCCACAGCGTCGTGGCTCGCTCGAAAAAAGGCGTGAAGAACGCCCTCTCAATGACTATCCCATTGGGCGAAGGCATACACCGCCGCATGGTATACGTGGAGCTGGAGGACGGCGCAAAACTGGAGGACGTAACCCATGAACTGAAAGAAGACGACTACTTTGCACACGACGAACTGCACGTGTTCGCAGTAAAGAGCGTAGACGAAGTGAAGGACATGGGGCATGGAGTCCACATGACGCGCAAGGGCGTGAGCAGCAAGACGCAAAACCAGCGCATCTCGTTCGACATGAGCATCAACAACCCTGCATTGACCGCCCAGGTGCTCGTAGACGTGGCACGAGCCACCATGCGCCTGCAACCGGGCTGCTACACGATGCCGGAGATTCCCGTCATCGACCTGTTGCCAGGAACGAGAGAGGACATCATCTCCACATTGGTATAAGAAACTAAACACTTACTCTTTGCCTTAAAGGCTAAAACCAACAGCAGGGGGCTGCAACCAAAGCCTCCTGCTGTTTTTAAACTTTGCTCATGATTTACATCCTCACCTTCTTAGGCATTGCCGTAGGCATGGCAATAGGCTATCTCGCAGCCCACAACGGTATGGCAAAAACAAAGGCTGAAGCCGGCATGGCGCAGCAGAATTGCGACAGGCTGCAAAGTGAGCTTGCCGCAAGTCAGACACAAGCCAAGGAGCTTGCCGATGAGCGCACAGGGCTCGTGGCAAGGCGCGATGTGTTGCAATCGCAACTCAACGCCCTGCAAGACTCTATACAGACGCTCAAGGAAGACCATGCCGCACGCATTGCCGAACTAAAAGCGCAAGGCGAAGCCACGGTGAATGCCGTAAAAGAGGATGCTGCCAAGCAGAGGGCGGAGATGCAGGCACATTACCAACAGCAACTCAACGAGTTCCACTCGCAGCAGAGGGACCAGATGGAGCAACAGTCGAAGCTCATAAAGGAGCAAATAAACTCGGCATCTGAAGAAATACTCAAAAAACGGTCGGACGAGCTTTCAACTGCCAACAGGGAGCAGCTCAACGTGATTCTGAATCCGTTGAAAGACAACCTGCGGCAAATGAAAGAGGCTGTGGAAAAAAGCGACCGCGAGCACACCACGTCGATGGAGCGGCTTGACGCCTCTATAAAGGCAAACCTAAAGCAGGCTCAGGAAGTAGGCGAAAGGGCTGACAAGCTGGCGCAGGCTTTGACTTCGGAAAACAAGGTGCAGGGCAATTTCGGCGAACTGCGGCTGCGCACGCTGCTTGAGAACATGGGACTTGAAGAAGGCGTGCAGTTTGAGGAGCAGGCTACCATGAAAGACGCTCAGGGCAGCACCCTTACGGAAGAAAGCGGCCACCGCATGATACCCGACGTAATACTGCACTTTCCCGACAACCGCGACGTTATAATAGACTCAAAGATGTCGCTAAAGGCTTTTGAAGACTATTACAACGCCGACACCCAAGAAGCCAAGGACGAGGCTCTGAACAGGCACATCGCGTCGGTGCGCAGCCACGTGAAGGAGCTGGCTCACAAAAACTATAGCAGCTACATAAAGACCGGCAACAACAAGCTGGACTTTGTCATAATGTACATTTACTCCGAAAGCGCAGTGCAGCTGGCACTCGCCAACGACCCTTCGCTGTGGCGCGAAGCCTATGACCAAGGCGTAATAATATCGGGCAGCCAGAATTTGTACATGATGCTGAGAGTGCTTGAGATGACGTGGCGGCAGACAAGGCAGGCGGAAAATCAAGACAAGATAATGGATGCCGCCAATGAGCTTGTGAACCGTGTACAAATGTTTTACGAAAGGTTCAGCAATGCCGATGACCTGCTCGGCAGGACTCAAAAGGCTTTTGACGAACTGAAGAAGACCACCGCCCCAACAGGCAAGAGCATCGTTACGGCGGCAAACAAACTCATAAAGTTCGGAGCAAAAGAAAACCCAAAGCGAAAGCTGCGCCTGCCAAAAGGAGAAGGCGATGACGAAGAAAGCCTGTCTCTCGCCGAAGACAAGCAATAATACATAAAACCTCCAAACTTATACATTATTATATTATCAAAGCTTGAAATAAACCTAAGAAAACTGTCAATGGCAAGGATTTATGAAATCTTTTGCGTAACTTTGTGAACTAATTTGGACTTAAAAGAACTTTCTTTATGAGACAGCAACCCACTTTCTGGCTTGAAGTCAGGAAAGATTATATCATAGATAATTATGAAAACCTTTTACCGTATCTTAGAGGCTATCATTATGACGGACTGCTTGAAGTAAAAGACAGCGATTTCAACAAGACATTCAGGTGCCTAAAAGAAGTTATCGACGACATTTTGCAGTCAATGGACAATGACACCATTTACAGTCAAGTAGCAAAGAGTTGGGATGATGACAAGCTGAAGAAAAACGTAGGCCTGATGGCTGCATATCTTTTGGCAGCCCAGAAAAAGAGCCTGAATGACAATGGGGCGCTTGCCGCGCTTTGCGACATTTTGCTTACAATAGAAAAGACTCCTGACGACGGATTGCTTGGCAACATGCTGCATATGGTGCAATGTTGTACGGCAAACAGAAAGGTTGTGACCTACGGCTTTACGTGGGACGACGTTGAAAGCATTCCTCAATTTTCTTCATTGTCGCTTTTCTGTCAGAAAATAAGCAAGACGGTTTTCATAGACTCGGAAAATGACGACGATTATAAATATCTTGAAGGCAAGGGACTATTCGTGGTTAGCAAGTCAAAAATGGCATTGGCTCCAATGAACAAAGCCGATTATGAAAAAAATGAATTGCAGCCACAAATAAGCCTTCCAATAGGACTTGACGTACTTGTGCCTAAACTGGAGAAGACTAACAAGACCGACTTCCCTGAACTTATCGACACATGTGGCGACATTCTCAGAAGTCTTGACAACATTACGCCAAGCATAAAGAGAGAGCTTAAGACCTATGAATTAGGCGATGAACTGACAGTGCGCATAACCTCAAACAAGCATGGATATGTAAACTGCGAAAGCATTGACCCTGAATACAATAAGGAAAGCGGACTTATTTTCATACCTTTCAAGCTTTTCAATTATTTTCAAGACTGCTTTATTGTTACCAAAGAAAGCATCACCAACAGCCTCAGAATAGGCGACACCCTGAAAGTGCGCCGGCAGGACAACGAGCACTGCCCGTTCATACTCGATGCCAAAATCGTCAGAGACTTTGTTTCCGCATACATTGAAAGCATGGAACCTCATACTTGCGATGCCGTTCATGTGCAGGCTTACGCCAATGATGCCGGACACAGATGGCTCACAGACAATGGCATCTTGGTAAATATCCTCGGGAAACCAACTGAAGAAACGCAACAAGCAATAGACAATAACTTGCCCGTGCGCATACGCATCAATGAGTCGAAAAAGGATAAAAGCGGCAACTGGGTGGTGAACGGAAAATATGCCTTCAACGAGTCTGCCAAACCCGAAGGCACTTACAACGAGTTCATGAACATGGCAAGGGATAATTTCATCGAAGCGCTGCTCGACCATTACTACGTAGCACCGGAGGAAGTCGTCCCCATGAAGAAAGCCACCGAGGCCTCGAACACCGCCATACCGCTGCTTATAAACATTCTCTATAGAAGCTCGCAAATTACGTGCGATAGCGCCCTAAGATACAAGAGTCTTTTCGCTGCCAGATTCCTTGCGACTGTTATTTCAGAAACGGAAAGCACTGCGTTCCTGCGGCAACAAATGCGCTATCAGGATTGCCTGGTTCACTTTGCCCTCGGTGACGAGACTGCTGCTACGCTGAAACTGCGCGAAGATGATGACTTGCCTGAGCTGGAGACGATAGAAAACGAGAAAAAGATCGTAGAGCAACTCAGCAAATACCAGGACATGAACGTCGAAAAACTTAGGCTCAGACCAGGGCACGAGGTAAACATAAACTACCTTGCTGAGATGATTGGAGCTTCCAACGTGATGCTTGGAAAGTTGGAGCCGGCAGAGATGAACCGCATCAAAAAGAGCATCGCAGACTATCTGGGGGTTGTAGACATTTACCGCAACATAAACCACGACCACACTGACTACGGTGACGAGAGCGACACCTTGGAGTTCAAGACATCTATAGTATATCCTCCAAACAACAACATGAAGCCCGATCTATTTGCGCAGAAGTGGACCATACTACGCGCTGTGTGCGGATTCCTGAACACTGTGACAGGAGGCGAGATTTTGCTTGGCGTAAATGACAACGGCATTGCATGTGGTTTGGCAAACGACATGCAGTATCTCTACACACGCCATTTCATTGGAAGCCAAACAATGGACAGCTACCGTAGATATGTGAAAAACATCATAGACAATGCTTTCATTGACAATCACAAAGTTTCAGGTCTCGACATTACCTCACCGCGAATAAGCTATGTCATAGAGCGCAGCAATGAAGGCGACGACCTTTTGCGCATACAGGTACACCCTTACGAATACGGCATTGTGCTGTTCAAGGACGATTACCTGCCCGAAGGTACGGCACGTTCTTACTACCGCACGAGTGGCGCAAGCGTAAAGATGGACGACAAGCTCATGCAGCAAGTGATGGACAAGAAAGGGCTTAAGAGATAAAGCCCTTATTTCTCACCTTTCCTCTTCAACGTTATAACATTGATTTCAGGCCACGCCCCGAGGCGGAAAGGCACAGTGCCGCCAATGCCTGTAGAAACATAAAGCATGGAACCACCTTCTACGTACTTGCCTCCCCATTCCTGATACGCCATCTTTGAAGGCGACAGCCTGCCAACCCTCATTTGTCCGGCATGGGTGTGCCCTGACAGTGTGAGGGCTATGTCTGTCTGATAGAGCACGCCACGCCGCCAATGGCTCGGGTCGTGGCTTAGCAATATCTTGAACATGCCACGCGGCAATCCTGCCATAGCCTTCTTTAAGTCTCCATAATCGGGGAATGGCGGACGACTGATGTTCTCAACGCCTATAACAGCAATAGGCTCGCTGCCAGACCGATGAATAAGCACATGCTCATTGAGCAGAAGCTTCCACCCTATCTTGTTTTCGAGATATTTAAGAACCGTTTGGTTCTTCTCTATCGTGCGTTCTTCCTTGTCAGGAACATATTCGCAATAATCGTGATTGCCCATAATGGAGTAAACGCCATCCGGTGCCTGTATCTGCTTAAGAGCGTGCTGGAAAGGTATTACCTCCTCTGCCGACACATTTACAAGGTCGCCCGTAAAGACTATCAGGTCGGCACGTTGTGCATTGACAAGCTTCACAAGTTTATCAACGAACTTACGGTTATGCAAGTAAGTGCCGATATGTATGTCGCTCAATTGCAAAACCTTGTAGCCATCAAAAGCTTCCGGCAACATAGGAGAGGCGCATGTTGCACGGCGCACAATGACATGCCGCCAGCCGAAAAAGAAGCCGTAAGCCATCAGTAACTCCCAAGCCAAGGGCAAAAACAAAGCTATGCGCCAACCCGTGAAAGGCCACAAGGCAAGAAAAAACATACCTGGCAGAAAGAGCAAAAGAAATCCTCCAACTGCAAGACGCATTCGGGTGTTATGGCGAAGCCGTATTCTCATGTTTATGGATTTTTAAGGCAAAGATAAAGAATTTCTATCAACTAATGCGTAATTTTGCAAACGATTTCATTAATATTAATAAGGAATAAAGGAATGATGAAGAATTTCACCCTTATCGCAGCCTTCTCGCTTGTACTGCTCACCAGTGCAATGCCTACAGGAGATGGTGTCATAACCAAGGAGGGCAAAACGTCAATCGTCAACACTACTACGCTTACAAAGAGCGTTAGAGGATTTGCCGGGCCAACTCCAGTGAAGATATACATCAAAGGCAACAAGATACAAAAGGTTGAAGCTCTGAAAAACAAAGAGACTCCACAATACTTCACCCGTGCGAAGGCAATACTTGCAAAGTTTGAAGGCACCAGCATTAACAATGTCGAGAATATGCAAGTAGACGCAAAGACTGGTGCTACATTCTCAATAAAAGCCTTGGTGAAGAATGTGCAAGAAGGCGTAAAATACTACAAGGCGCACAAATAATTACAGCTTAAAGACAGCGACCAAAGGCAAATGGTCGCTAAAACCTCCAATATAGCGAGGACCAAGATACGTGCGGTGGGGCTTCACTCCGCCGTATTTTTTATCCTTTTCCAGAAGGAAAGGAGCGTCATTGATATGGCAACCGATTAGCAACGATGCCATACGATGATTGCAGAAAATATGGTCAAGGCTGCCCCATGCGCCATGGTAACGATACGTACCCCTTGCCCCGTTTCTGCCCTTGGCATTCAGTGACACCTCTTTCATGTTATGGTCAATAAGCATTTGCAATGAGGCATCGCCTGAATAATCGTTGAAATCGCCTGCCACAACAACAAGTGGTTGAGCGCAAGCACTGAATACCGAGTCGATTGCCTCGCACAACCGTTTGGCAACACGCATACGGTAAGGCATGGTTGAAGCCTCTCCACCGGCACGGCTCGGAGCATGTACGGCAAACACATGCAGCGTGTCTCCATTGATAATCTTGCCGGAAGCATAGAGAATATCTCTCGTAGGACGCATGCCTTTCAAAGGTTCTATACGTATGGAGTGATGGTTGACAAGTTGAAAAGAGAAAGGGGAATAAAGCAATGCCACGTCTATGCCGCGCAAATCAGGGCTGTCTGTCATTACATATTCGTAGCGTACATGACGCAAAGGCGACCTCTTGGCAAGGTCGCGCATCACCGAGTCATTCTCAACTTCAGTCAAGACCACAAGGTCTGGCAGCCATTGCAAAGTATCGCTTTCGCCGCACGACATTATTGTCTGGTTTATATGGCTAATCTTCTTCCAGTATCTTGAAGGTGTCCATCTGTGGCTTGAAGTAGGAAGAAACTCCTCATCCTGCTTTAAGCTGTCATGCCGTGTGTCGAAAAGATTCTCACAATTCAACTCCACGATGGTGAAGATGACAAGAAGAAGATATAGCATAAAAGTTCCCTTATTGGTCTACTGCAAACAAAGGATCCTCAGGCATTACCATAGTAGGCTTCTGCTCTGCCTCTTTCAACAGCTGCTCTGGCACATATTTCTTGTTGACCACCAAGCGGAACATATACTCGTTAAACCAACGGTTGGTCATGATGAAGCAGCCCTTTTGTCCGCTGTCAACACCCCAACTGTTCTCCACTTTCCATTTCAGCGGATTGCCATTGGCATCGAGGTCAACAGCCACCAGCGTCATGGCGTGAGTAGAACCACTGTCGAAAGTACTTATGCGGTCTGCCTTGTTCATTGGGAAAGTAGTGTCGAACAACGTGCCATAGTCATACATACCTACGTCGGCATAGCCAAGTTTGCGGTCGCTCTCCTTGCCTACGTCATAGCTTGAATACAGCTTATGGCCGTCCTTAAGAGATGCTATGGCAAGCTTCGCAATATCCTCCATCGGCAAGTTAAGGTATTTCCAGTTATGCCCGTCATAGGTATGGCGGTCATATTCCACCTCATAAGTCTTGTGATAAGGACGGCGCGGGTCGTTCATCACCATAATGAACGTGCCGTTAAGGGTGTTGCCGACGGTCTCGTCATAGAAAGACTTTGGAGTGTATGTCTTAGCCTCACCTATCTGCTTGCCATCCTTGTCGCGGAAAGCATAAGTAAATTCCTTGACGGGCTCGCCAAGCGTCATCGAAAGCATACGATATACAGTGCCAAGCATCTCTGTCTTGCGCTTCATTATAGCCTGCTCTTTCTTTCCGTCGGCAACCATGCGGCGCAGCTCAAGTCCATACTCACGAAGCTTGGATGCTATAAGCCTCGACATGCGCGTAGTGTTGTCACTGTTATAAGTCTCAGGCATCACCGACATTGGCACGAGTCCGTATTTCTCAACAAGGTCGGCAACACCGCAGAACGTGCCGCCATCGTTGAGCGGGCTCTTGAAGAAGAACTGCACGCGTGGGTCGTCTATGGGCTTACGTGCATTGTCTATGGTGCCTTGCAGCATGAGGTTTGCCTTTTCCAGCTGGTCATAGAAGAAAAGGTAAGCCTGCGAAAACTCCACCGTCTGCTTCTGGTCGTGAGCCAAAGCATAATTGGCACGAAGCACGTTCAGCCCGGAAAACATCCAGCAACGGCCGGAGCTTTTCTGGTTATGTATGCTTTGCTTAGACGTTTCCACACTGAAGTAGCCGTCCATAGCAGCCACATCCTTGTAGTTTTTTGCCAAATCGTCAATCTTGTTTTGCGCAATAGCGTTGGCAAGAGCCTTTTCTGCGCCCGATACAGGCAGGCTCTTTGCAATCTCTTGAAGCATAGCTGTAGAGATGCCACCATTCTTGTTAATACCTTGTGCGTTCATGGCTGTCATTCCAAGCAACAGACATACGCTGACTATTAATTTTCTCATCGTGTTGTTTGTTGATTCTTATAGGATTAATATTGTTTGTCATTTGCAAAGTTAAGCATTATGCAACAAATTTGCAACAACATTTCTTTCTTTCTGTTGAAAGAACTAAAAATTACATTATTTAAGCCATAAAGAACACGGTTTTATCAATTATTTTTCATAAATTTGCAGCATTAGTTCAACCCTAAATACCTATAATTTATATGGATAACGTACCCTCTATCTTCTGGCTTGTTCCCATAGCCTCCGTGGTGGCTCTCGGCATGGCATGGATGTTTTTCCGCACTATGATGCGCGAGGACGAAGGCACTCCACGAATGCGTGAAATTGCCGAATACGTTCGACAGGGCGCAATGGCTTATCTTAAGCAGCAATACAAAGTAGTGCTGATAGTGTTTATAATTCTTGCCGCCATCTTTGCCATTATGGCATACGGCTTCAACGTACAGAACCCGTGGGTGCCGTTCGCCTTCCTCACCGGCGGTTTCTTCTCCGGGCTTGCGGGCTTCTTCGGCATGAAGACCGCCACTTACGCCAGTGGGCGCACAGCCAATGCCGCACGCAATGGGCTCGACAAGGGACTGAAGATAGCCTTCCGCTCAGGTGCCGTAATGGGACTGGTTGTTGTAGGTCTCGGACTTTTGGATATTGCTATATGGTTCCTGATTCTGAATGCTTTCTACAGTGGCACCAATGCCGCCCTCATCACTATCACCACCACAATGCTTACCTTCGGCATGGGCGCATCAACCCAGGCTTTGTTTGCACGCGTAGGCGGCGGCATATATACAAAGGCAGCCGACGTGGGTGCTGACCTCGTGGGCAAGGTGGAAGCAAACATACCAGAAGACGACCCCCGCAACCCTGCCACCATTGCCGACAACGTGGGCGACAACGTGGGCGATGTAGCCGGTATGGGAGCCGACCTCTATGAGAGCTATTGTGGAAGTATTCTCTCCACTGCCGCCCTTGGCGCAACAGCTTTCGCAACAGCCTCCGGCGACATGCAGCTGCGTGCCGTCATAGCCCCGATGCTCATAGCCGCAGTGGGAGTATTCCTAAGCCTTATAGGCATCTTCATGGTTCGAACAAAGGACGGCGCCACCATGAAAGACCTGCTCCATTCTCTTGGCCTTGGTACAAACACGGCGGCAGTGCTCATTGCCGTGGCAACATTCGCCATACTCTATTTCCTTGGTTTGGACAACTGGCTGGGCATTTCTTTCAGTGTTGTCATAGGACTTGCGGCAGGAGTTATAATAGGCCAAAGCACAGAATATTACACCTCACAAAGCTATAAGCCCACGCAAGACATCGCCGCATCTTCTGAGACCGGTGCTGCAACAGTCATCATAAAAGGCATAGGCACAGGAATGATTTCCACTTGCATTCCTGTAGTTACAATCTCCGTGGCGATAATGCTGAGCTTTCTTTGCGCCAACGGCTTTGACTTGTCCATGAGCGCACAGTCCATACAGTCGGGTCTCTACGGCATTGGCATCGCTGCCGTGGGCATGCTGTCCACTCTCGGCATCACGCTTGCTACAGATGCTTATGGCCCTATAGCCGACAATGCAGGCGGCAACGCCGAGATGAGCGGACTGGGGGAGGAAGTGCGTCATCGCACAGACGCCCTCGACGCTCTTGGCAACACCACGGCAGCCACAGGCAAGGGCTTTGCCATCGGCTCAGCCGCCCTCACTGCTCTCGCACTCTTGGCATCGTATATAGAGGAAGTCAAGATAGCTATGGCACGTGCCGTAGAAGGCGGCAGGCAGTTCATGGACAGCGTGGGCAACACCTTTGACCCGACAACGGCAACCATGACCGACTTCATGCAGTTCTTCCAAGTGAACTTGATGAACCCGAAAGTGCTTGTGGGCATGTTCATCGGCGGCATGGTGGCTTTCCTTTTCTGCGGCCTAACTATGGGTGCCGTAGGGCGCGCGGCAGGCAAGATGGTTGAGGAAGTGCGCCGCCAGTTCCATACGATAAAGGGAATACTTGACGGCACAGGCACTCCCGACTACGGCCGCTGCGTGGAAATCTCCACACGCTCGGCACAACACGAGATGATAATACCGTCTCTGCTCGCCATCATCATACCAATCCTCGTAGGGTGCATTCTCGGCGTGGCAGGCGTTCTCGGCCTGCTTGCAGGAGGTCTTGCAACAGGATTCTCATTGGCTGTCTTCATGGCAAACAGCGGCGGAGCCTGGGACAACGCAAAGAAGATGGTTGAGGAAGGCAATTTCGGTGGCAAGGGCTCGGAGCAACATAAAGCCACAGTCGTTGGCGACACCGTGGGCGACCCATTCAAGGACACGTCCGGCCCGTCGCTCAACATCCTCATCAAGCTCATGTCTATGGTCAGCATAGTCATGGCAGGACTTACAGTGGCATTGGCATAGAATCGCGCTTAAACTTTAAGCGCATTGCCGGCAAACTTTTGCAGCATTGCCTCAAAACTTTTATCGCATCCCCTTAAAGCTTTCAACGCATCGCCTTAAAGCTTTAAGGGGATTGCCGTAACGGCACACACAGGTTTAGACTAAAACGGCAAGCCAACATGGTTTTGACCATAGGACGGCACATTCACCCTTCTTTTTATGCACAACTAAACAATATTAATGCTAAAAAGCCGATTCCTGCTAAAAAATGCCTAACTTTGCAAGGTTAATGCAAACTATGAGCATGGACAAAAATAAATTCGGACGCTTAAGCCAAATACAGCAACCATCTGACTTAAGGAAACTGGCAATTGACCAGCTTCCAGAATTATGTCAGGAACTTCGCCAAGACATCATCGACGAAGTGTCGGTCAACCCAGGGCATCTTGCTTCAAGCCTTGGGGCTGTTGAACTGACCGTTGCCTTGCATTACGTATTCAACACTCCCGACGACCGCGTCGTATGGGACGTAGGGCACCAAGCTTATGGCCACAAGATTCTTACCTGCCGACGTGACCACTTTTGCACCAACCGCCAGTTGGGCGGTCTTCGCCCTTTCCCCACCCCTATGGAAAGCGAATACGACACCTTTACCTGCGGACATGCGTCAAACAGCATTTCCGCGGCTCTCGGCATGGCTGTAGCCGCACGCAAAACCGGGCATGCCGACCGCCACGTGGTGGCTGTGATAGGCGACGGAGCCATGAGCGGCGGACTTGCCTTTGAGGGATTGAACAATGTCTCGTCGACCCCAAACGACATGCTGATAGTACTGAACGACAACGACATGTCCATTGACCGTGCCGTCGGGGGCATGGAAAAATACCTGCTCAACCTTGACACGAGCGCAACCTACAACCGTTTGCGCTTCAAGGCATCGCAATGGCTGTACGGCAAGGGCTACCTCAACGACGACCGCCGCAAGGGCATCATCCGCCTCAACAACGCCATCAAGAGTGCCATCAGCCATCAGCAGAACATCTTCGAGGGCATGAACATACGCTATTTCGGCCCTTTTGACGGGCATGACGTGAAGAACATCGTCGGCATACTGTCAAGGCTGAAAGACATGAAAGGCCCCAAACTGCTGCACTTGCATACCATCAAGGGCAAAGGCTATGAGCCTGCTGAGAAGAACGCAACCGTGTGGCACGCGCCCGGCAAGTTCGACGCTGCTACAGGACAACGGCTTGTGGAAACCGCCGCCGACATGCCACCTAAATTTCAAGATGTCTTTGGCAACACGCTGCTGGAGCTTGCAGAGAAGAATCCTAAGATTGTGGGCGTAACCCCAGCCATGCCCACTGGCTGTTCCATGAACATAATGATGAAGCAAATGCCAGACCGAGTGTTCGACGTTGGCATAGCCGAAGAACATGCCGTTACGTTCTCCGGCGGAATGGCCAAGGACGGGCTACTGCCTTTTTGCAACATCTACAGCGCATTCGCGCAAAGAGCCTACGACAACATAATACACGACCTCGCCATACTGAACCTTCCCGTGGTGCTCTGCCTTGACCGCGCCGGGCTCGTAGGGCAAGACGGGCCTACCCATCACGGCGCTTTCGACATGGCCGCACTACGCCCGATTCCCAACTTGACAATATCCTCGCCTATGGACGAGCACGAACTGCGTCGGCTGATGTACACGGCACAGTTGCCCGACAAGGGCACGTTCGTGATACGTTATCCACGCGGACGAGGGCATCTGAAAGACTGGCGTTGCCCCCTCGAGGAAGTGGAAGTAGGAACAGGCCGTCGCATACGCGACGGCAAGGGCGTGGCTGTACTTAGCATCGGTCCCATAGGCTACGACGTTGAACAGGCTATAGACGAAAGCGGACTTGGCGTGGCACATTACGACATGCGCTTCCTCAAACCTCTCGACGAACGGCTGTTGCAAGAGGTTGCCGACAGGTTCGACCGCATCATAACCGTTGAGGACGGCACGAGAGAGGGCGGCATGGGCTCGGCAGTGCTTGAATGGATGTCAGACCACGGCTATGACCCACACATCGTGCGCCTCGGCCTGCCAGACAAGTTCGTCGAACACGGCACCGTAAACGAGCTGCGAGCTATATGCGGCATTGACAAAGAAAGCATAAAGAAAGCTATAGAAAGGCTATGAAGATAATCATAACAGGGGCGTACGCCATAGGCACTTATCTCGCCCGCTTGCTTTCACGCAACGAGGAGGAGATAACAATAATCGACTCGGACGAAGACCGCCTGAACAAAATAGGCGCCGACTATGACCTGCTGACACTTTGCGGCTCGCCATCAAGCTTAAAGACTCTTCGTGAGGCAGGCACTTCAAACGCCGACCTGTTCATAGCCGTCACACCGGATGAAAACGAAAACATAAACAGCTGCATAATGGCGCACGCCCTGCATGCCAAAAAGACTGTGGCAAAGGTAAACGACGCTGAATATGTGGAAGAAGAAATCAGGCAGTTTTACAAAGACCTTGGAGTTGACGAGCTAATATACCCCGAAATACTTGCGGCGAGAGAAATAAGCAACGGACTGAAAATGTCGTGGGTGCGGCAACGGTGGGACGTTCATGGAGGCGCGCTCGTGATGCTTGCCATAAAGCTCAGGCAAGACTGCAAGATACTGGACAAGCCCCTGCGTGAGCTTTGCGGTCCGGACGACCCATACCACGTCGTTGCCATCAAGCGGCACCATGAAACCATCATTCCCGGCGGCAACGACGAGCTGAAATGCTTCGACCTTGTCTACTTCATGACGACCAAGCAATACATCCCATACATAAGGCAGCTTACGGGCAAAGAGCATTATGCCGACGTGCACAACGTTATGATAATGGGCGGCGGCGCAACAGCTGTGAGGGCACTAAAGTACATGCCCGAATACATGGATGCCAAAATCATCGAGATAGACCCCGACCGTTGCCAGGACCTTGACCAATACATCGACAGCAAGACACTTGTCATACAGGGCGACGCCCGCGACACCGCCCTGCTTGAAGACGAAGGCATAAAGAACACCCAGGCATTCGTAGCCCTTACCGGCAACGCCGAGACAAACATATTGGCTTGCCTCACCGCCAAACGCCTTGGCGTAAGAAAGACCGTTGCCGACGTTGAGAACGTAGACTACGCGGACATGGCGGAGAGCCTCGACATCGGCACTATCATCAACAAAAAAGCCATAGCCGCCAGCCGTATATACCAGCTCATGCTTGACGCCGACGTGATGAATGTCACATTCCTTATGTCAGCCAATGCAGACGTTGCCGAGTTCGTGGCAAAAAAGGGCTCACGCATAACCGACATGGCGGTGAAAGACCTGAAGCTGCCTAAGGACATAACCATTGGCGGCCTTGTGCGTGACGGCGAAGGCATGCTGGTGTCAGGCAACACGCGCATCGTGGCAGGCGACCACGTGGTGGTGTTCTGTCATGGGGTAAACATGAAATCATTGGAGAAATTCTTCAATCCCAACAAGTCAAGCATAGCAAAGGAGCTGCTGAGCAAGCTCTCCATTTAAATTGTCAAACACCAAGCAACGTGGTAAACCTCAAGCTTATATATAAGGTATTAGGCTCCTTGTTATTCCAAGAGGCATTGATAATGTTCGCCTGCATGGGCATTGCCATTGGCTATCAAGAAGAAGACATACTGCCATTTGCTTCTTCAGCAGTAATCACGATGTTAGGTGGTTTCATGCTGAAATACTTCGGGCGCAATGCCAAGAACAAGCTTTCGCGCCGCGACTCCTACCTCCTTGTGTCACTCCTATGGGTGGTATTCTCCCTGTTCGGCACGCTCCCATTCATTTCGGGCGGCTATATAAACAACTTCACTGACGCTTTCTTCGAGGCAATGTCGGGCTTCACCACCACCGGCGCAACAATCATAGACGACGTAGAGGCCCTTCCTCATGCCATATTGTTCTGGCGTTCGCTCACACAATGGATTGGCGGATTGGGCATAGTGTTCACTACGATAGCCCTCATCCCGTCGTTGGCAGGCGGCGGTGGCAGCATACGCGTGTTCTCGGCAGAAGCCACAGGCCCGATAAAAACAAAGCTGCATCCAAAGCTCTCTACCAACGTGCGCTGGATATGGTTCATATACGTATTCATCAGCCTGGCTTGCATGGGCTGTTACATGCTGTTCGGCATGAACTGGTTCGAAGCAATAAACTATGCCATGTCGTCTACCGCTACAGGCGGCTTCTCCATCAACAACAACAGCACAGAGTATTTCCATTCACCTGCACTTGAATACGTCACCACTTTCTTCTGTTTCATTTCAGGCATCAACTTCATGCTGATGTACAAATCAATAGCACATTTAAAGCTGAAGACCTTGTTCAAGGACGCTGAGTTCAAATTGTATATAAGCATCGTGGGTGCCGCCACACTGTTCATAATGGCAGAGCTATTGCTGCGCAACCATTACGAACTGGAGCCCGCCTTCCGCTCGGCATTGTTTCAAGTGGTCTCCTTCATAACCACCACGGGGCTTTTCAACGACAATGCAGCCCTGTGGCCTCACGTCACGTGGATGGTGCTGGCATTGTGCATGTTCATAGGAGCAAGCTCTGGCAGCACCAGCGGCGGATTGAAATGCGTGCGCGGAGTGATGCTTTTCAAGATAGTGAAAAACGAGCTCACCCAGCGGCTTCATCCCAACGCAGTACTTCCGCTGAAGGTAGACGGCATCAACATTCCCGACAGGCAGCGAGTGTCGCTACTCGCCTTTGTCACCGCCTACCTGTTGCTATTCTTCACTATGGCTTTCGTGATGATTGCAGCGGGAATAGACAACACCAATGCCATAACCATCTGCCTGAGCTCGCTGGGCAACGTTGGCCCGACGCTCGGAATAGAGATAGGCCCCACGATGTCGTGGTCGGCATTGCCATGCTTTGTAAAATGGTTGTGCTCATTCATGATGCTCGTCGGCCGTCTTGAGATTTTCACAGTGCTGGTTGTGCTGACACCTTCATTTTGGACAAAGAATTGAAAAAACGTGAAAAAACACAAAAGGCAATACGAAATGCACGCAACAGCGTGTTTACAATAATATAAGGAGAACAACAAAACAATAGACTTAAAATATTCACAGACATGAAACCATTACAATTCAAACCTCTGCTTAAGCAGACTATCTGGGGCGGTAACAAAATAATCCCGTTCAAGCACCTTAGTTCTTCAATGGAAAATGTAGGCGAGAGCTGGGAAATATCAGGCGTGCCAGGCAATGAAACCATCATCGACGGCGGCGAATACGACGGGAAGAAGCTTCCCGAAGTAGTTGCCGAGCTAAAGGAGAAGCTCGTCGGAAAGGCAAACTACGAAAAGTATGGCACCGAATTCCCATTGCTCATAAAGTTCATCGACGCCAAGCAGCCACTCTCCATCCAAGTGCATCCCACCGACGAGATAGCCAGGCAGCTGGGCTACGAGCGCGGCAAAACCGAGATGTGGTATCTTATGGACTCTGATTCAGACGCAAACATGCTCGTGGGTCTAAAAAAAGAAATAACCCCGGAGCAATACAAGGAGATGGTCGCCAACGACACCATAGTGGACGCCCTCGGCAATTACAACGTAAAGGAAGGCGACTGCTTCTTCTTGCCGTCAGGCCGCATCCACAGCATCGGTAAAGGCTGCTTCCTCTGTGAGATACAGCAGACAAGCGACGTAACCTTCCGCATCTATGACTTCAAGCGCAAGGACAAGAACGGCAACTACCGCCAATTGCACACCAAGGAGGCAGCCTTGAGCATAGACTACCACGTAGAGCCTGATTATCGCCAGAATTACGTGCCACAGAAGGGTCAAGGCGTTTCGCTCGCACAGTGCCCTTACTTCAAAACTTTCGTTTACGATATCAACGAGCTGGTAACCATTGACATCTCTGCCCTTGACAGCTTCGTCATCACTATCGTGGTGAAAGGACAGGGCAAGATAACCGACAACGAGGGCAACACCGTTGAGGTAAAGGCAGGCGACAGCCTTTTGTTCCCGGCTACGACAACCTCACTGAAAGCCGAAGGCGAAATGAAGTTCCTCGAAACTTACGTTTAAACAGCATACGCAATGTCATGGCCGATATGCCATGACACTGTATTAGAATTAGGGATTTCTCCTGTTCATATAGGGGAAATCCCTTTTGCATTATAGATGTATACCCTATCTTTGCAGCAGAGAAACAAAAAAATACCGGTATGAAATCAAGAAACATTATCACAGCGTGTTTAGTCTGCTTCATGCTCGTGCTTTGCAATATGAGCGCAGAGGCTAAGGACAAGGTAACAGTGCAGCGTGGCATGACCAAGCAGCAAGTGACTGCCATATTGGGCAAGCCCGAAAATACAAGCTTCGACCAGTACGGCGAGCAGTGGGAATACTATAAGAACGGATGGCCGCTAAACTGGGACAGGCGCATAGTGGTTGGCTTCGACAACGGCGGAAGGGTGGCGACATACCACTCTACATACCTGCGACCCGACAAGGAGGTGCAAAAGGTGCAGGTGGAAAAGGTGCCGCAGCCAGTGGAAGTGCCGGTACCGGTATATCCTGACGATGTTTATTGCATGAGCGACCAAGACTTTTCTACTCTGTATAATAAAGTGAAAGGCGCAAGCTTCGACAGCAACAAGTTTGACCTCATAGAAGTGGCAAGCCTCGGCTGTTATTACAGTTGCAGCCAATGCGCCAAAATCATGAGCATGTTCAGCTTTGACGACAAGAAGCTGAAGGCTCTGCAAATGATGGGGCACCACATCGTCGACCCGCAAAATGCAAACCAGGTATACAGGCTTTTCGACTTTGAAAGCGGCAGGGAAAAGGCAGCAGCCATCATTGGCGGCAGGTAGGCATTGTAAACCCCAAGCAAATGGCTTTATGCCAAAGCAGACAGGGCTTATAAACATAAAAACAGTACGCGTTTTGCACGTACGCCGCGCGTAAGAGACTTGTACGGCGTACGCAGGAGCCACATACGTCGTGCGTAGGAACTTAAAACGTCGTGCGTAAGAGACTCGTACACCATACGTAGGAGCTACACACGCCGCACGTAGGAACTTATCGGAAAACAACTGCCATTATCATAAAAAAGGAAAAAACTTTTAAAGCAAACAGCAAAAATGGCAAGCCCCGCCTTTAGCACACGATGTGCAAGAGGCGGGGCTTGTCGTCGTCAATAATGGCTACAATAAACAAAAGGAATTATTCCTTCTCTTTTATCTTGTCCATTATCAGCTTCTCTATCTCCTCACACAGTTCCGGATTGTCACTAAGGAGAGCCAAAGTGGCATCACGTCCTTGGGCAAGCTTCGAACCATTGTAGCTGAACCAGCTGCCGCTCTTGTTTATAATCTCGAACTCTACGCCCAAGTCAAGTATCTCGCCAACCTTGTTAATGCCTTGTCCAAAGAGAACGTCGAACTCTGTCTTGCGGAATGGCGGCGCAACCTTGTTCTTGACCACTTTCACGCGCACATGGTTGCCTATGACGTTGTCGCCATCCTTAATGCCCGTAACGCGGCGAATGTCAAGACGCACGCTGGCATAGAACTTCAATGCATTGCCACCCGTGGTTGTCTCAGGATTGCCGAACATCACGCCAATCTTCTCGCGCAACTGGTTTATGAAGATGCAGCAAGTGTTTGTCTTGGAGATAGTACCAGTGAGCTTGCGCAATGCCTGGCTCATGAGCCTTGCCTGCAAACCTACGGCCGACTCACCCATGTCGCCTTCTATCTCCTTCTTGGGAGTCAGTGCCGCCACAGAGTCAACGACAAGAATGTCCACAGCCGACGAGCTTATCAGCTGGTCAGCTATCTGCAATGCCTGCTCACCATTGTCAGGCTGCGAAATCCAAAGGTTGTCGACATCCACGCCAAGCTTTTCGGCATAGAAACGGTCGAAAGCGTGCTCCGCATCGATGAACGCCGCAATGCCGCCACGCTTCTGTGCCTCTGCTATGGCATGTATGGCGAGAGTGGTCTTACCCGACGACTCCGGACCATATATCTCTATTATGCGGCCACGTGGATAGCCGCCTACGCCCAAAGCTACGTCAAGGCCAATGGAGCCTGTAGGTATCACGTCCACATTCTCTACTTTCTCATCGCCCATGCGCATTATCGAGCCTTTGCCAAAGTCCTTTTCTATCTTTGACATGGCAGCTTGCAATGCCTTCATCTTTGCCTGCTTCTCAGCCTTCTGCTGTTCGGCTTTCTCTGCAGCTATCTGTTCTTCTGATTTTGCCATTATTATTTTATTTTTAAGTTCAGTAGACAGAAAACCAAAAGTTCTGTCATTGAATAATGCTTATTATTGCTTTTGCATTTGACAGAACATCTGAACTTCTGCCTTCTGAACTTCTTTGTTACAATTCAATATCCTTGTCAAAATCCTCGTGCCAAGGCAAGCCTTGCTCGCCCAAGACCTTGAGGAATGGATCAGGGTCAAACTCCTCAACATTGAACACGCCGGGCTTTTTCCAAATTCCTTTCAGGAACATCATAGCCCCGGTCATTGCCGGCACACCCGTAGTGTAGCTCACGCCCTGCATTCCCGTCTCTTTATATGCATCCTGATGGCGGCAGTTGTTATATATATAGTATGTGTGCTCCTTGCCGTCCTTCAAGCCACGTATGCGGCAACCTATCGAAGTCTCGCCGTCATAATTCTCACCAAGGTCTTGCGGATTTGGAAGCACAGCCTTTAGGAACTGCAAAGGCACAATGTTCACCTTAACGGTCTTTGTGGGGTCGTCGGCAAGAGGAGCCTCGTAGACTATCGGGTCTATGCGCCCCATGCCTGTGTCCTCTATCACGCGCAGGTGAGTAAGGTATTCCTGACCGAAAGTCATCCAGAAGCGGCCGCGCTTGATAGTTGGATAGTTCTTCACAAGACTTTCCAGCTCCTCGTGGTGCATCAGGTAGCTGTCACGCGGGCCTATGTTAGGATAGGTTATGTCGCGGTGTATCGACAGCGGAGCCGTCTCTATCCATTTCCCGTTCTCATAGTAAAGCCCCTTCTGCGTTATCTCGCGAATGTTAATCTCCGGATTGAAGTTGGTTGCAAAAGCCTTGTGATGGTTTCCGGCGTTGCAATCCACGATATCAAGGTACTGAATCTCGTCGAAATAATGCTTTGCCGCATAAGCCGTAAAGACTTGGCTCACGCCAGGGTCGAAGCCGCAACCAAGAATGGCAGTCAATCCAGCCTTCTCGAAGCGGTCCTTATAAGCCCATTGCCACGAATACTCAAAATGAGCCTCATCCTTTGGCTCATAGTTTGCCGTGTCGAGGTAATTGCATCCGCAGGCAAGGCAAGCGTCCATTATCGTGAGGTCCTGGTACGGCAAGGCGAGGTTGATGACAATGTCCGGCTTGTAGCTGTTGAACAATTTCTTAAGCTGCTCCACGTCGTCAGCGTCAACCTCGGCAGTCTTGATGTCCATCTTATAGCCTTTGGCATGAATGGCATCCACAAGCTTGTCGCACTTATCCTTATGATGGCTCGCTATCATAAGCTCACCAAAAACATCTTGGTTTTGCGCTATCTTGAAGGCACAGACCGTTGCCACGCCTCCTGCTCCAATCATTAGTACTTTGCTCATTCTATCTTTAGTTTACTGTTTATCCGTTCTTTAGTTTTAGTTTATAGTTCCTTAGTTCATAGTTTATCTCTCTTGGCGCACCGTTGCGCAAGTAACCAAGAAACTCATTTAATCTCTTCGCCCTTTATTCCCAGTGCGTTCATTATGGAATAGCCGAGTATCTCCTGCCTGAAGTTGCCCCCCGGCATTGGCTGCATGGCAAACACGGTAATGCGTTTGCTGTCATCAGCACCGCGCAACAGCGCCATTGTCTCATCGTATATGGTGCCCTGCTCTGTATTGGGAACTATCATCATGCGATTCACCTCCTCGTGGCCAAGCACCATGCTTATGGTGTCGAGTATATAGTCGTCCTTACTCACCACGTCGCCTACGGCAATGGAATTGACAAGAAATTCGCCAAGCTTCTTGTCTTTGAAAGCCATAGCGTCAAGCTCTGTATCATATACCGACGGATGGAAATTCTCCATTTGCGGGTTTTGCTTCTCATGCACCAGCACCAATTGGGTCTCATGTTCCTTGTCGTCGGCACGCAAGCCTCCGTCAAGCGCAATGTCGACAGCCCATTGGCTAAGGTCGGCCTTGGGCATGCGCCTGCCTATCATGCGCTCAAACTGCACTGAAAGCTGAAAAGCTACATAATCTATATAGTCGGCATCAGCGATTATGATGTTCTCACTGAGCTTCACCTTGCTTGCTTCTTCTGGATTCATATTGCAAAGATAATGAATAAAATATGAAAATAGTGCTTTTCATCAATAAAAATGTTTTTCTTACTTTATTTTTTCTTAACTTTGCAACCACGTTTGCTTATTAGGACAATTCATCAAATACAATCACACAAAAACAATGTCAACATTATCTATTGCGATTATCGTCGTGTTCATAGTGGGCTACCTTTTCATTGCCCTTGAAAGCGTGACCAAAGTCAACAAGGCCGCCATAGCCTTGCTTATGTTTGTAGCGGTATGGACCCTATACATGGTAGACCCAGGCTACTTCGTGAACCTAATGCATCCCAACTTCATGGAGATCTTGAAGCTGGAGCATCCAGAGCTTGGTGGGCATGTAGACCCTATTCTTACGTATGTCACTGATGTCATACAGAACCATCTGGGCGACACTGGCACCACGCTGTTCTTCCTTATGGGCGCTATGACTATTGTGGAAGTCGTAGACCAGAACGGCGGCTTCGACTGGGTGCGCCGCGTAATGCACACAAAGAGCAAACGCGTACTGCTGTGGCGTATAGCTTTCATGACCTTCTTCCTCTCGGCAATTCTCGACAACATGACCACCTCTATCGTCATGATTATGATTCTGCGCAAGCTGGTGCCCAATCACAAAGACCGCATCATTTATGCCGCCTTGGTTATAATTGCCGCCAACTCGGGTGGTGCATTCTCGCCCATCGGCGATGTCACGACCATCATGCTTTGGAACAAGGGACTCATTACCGCCCTCGGTGTTATAAGCGAAATCCTCATACCGTCAATCGTCTCGATGGTAATCCCAGCCATTATCCTGCAATTCGGGCTTAAAGGCGAGCTTGAGACAGTCTCCGCCGAAGAAATAGCTGCCAATAGCGAGGAGCAAGAACTCAGTGAGGCTCAGCGCAAGGTGGTGTTCTGGGTAGGTGTAGGCGGACTTGTCTTCGTGCCAATATTCAAGAGCATAACCCACCTTCCTCCCTTTGTAGGCATCCTGCTCGTGCTTAGCTTGGTATGGATTGTGACAGAAGTGTTCTATGCAAGCCTTAAGAAACAAAAGAACACAAGAAAGAAGCGTGTCGTGAACCTGATACGCAACATTGACATGAGCACCATCCTTTTCTTCCTCGGCATACTGATGGCTGTAAGTTGCCTGGCAGAAATCGGCGCACTGACCGCCCTTGGCAAAGGCCTGAACGTGGCTTTCAACGGAAACCATTTCGCCGTAACCGGTATCATTGGCGTACTGTCGTCAATCATCGATAATGTGCCTCTCGTGGCAGGCTGCATGGGCATGTACCCGGTGGCTCCGACAGGCGACTTCGCCGTAGACGGCATTTTCTGGCAGCTTCTTGCCTACTGCGCAGGTGTGGGCGGCTCTATGCTCATCATCGGCTCCGCTGCCGGCGTTGTGGTCATGGGCCTTGAGAAAATCACCTTCGGATGGTACATGAAGCATGTTTCATGGATTGCATTTGCAGGCTACCTTGCCGGCATACTTTGCTATTGGGTAATGCGCACATTCATCTTCACGACTCCACTGTAACAAACATACTCCAAAACAAAAGCCTCCCCCAAGCAGTTCTTTCAGCTTGGGGGAGGCTTTTGTTTTGGTGTATCTTACCTTATTTGGATTTACTGTATAGCCTTGAAAGCCTGGTCAAGGTCATCAATCAAATCCTGATAATGCTCTGTGCCGATACTCAGACGTATGGTTCCGTCGTAAATGCCCTGCCCCGATGCTTCCTCGTCACTAAGCTCACTGTGCGTAGTGCTCTTTGGATGCACCACAAGCGACTTTACGTCAGCCACATTGGCAAGGTCGGAGAATATCTTCAGATGGTCGATGAAGTCCCATGCCTTCTGCTGGTCACCATCAATTTCGAAGGTGAATATAGAGCCCGCGCCATTCGGGAAATAGCGCTCATAAAGGTCATGATTAGGATGTTCCGGAAGCGACGGATGGTTGATCTTCTTCACTAACGGCTGAGTCTTCAAGTAGTCGATGACCTTCAGAGTGTTAAACACATGACGCTCTACACGTAGTGACAGAGTCTCAAGACCTTGCAACAAGATCCATGCGTTGAACGGAGATATGCACGCTCCCTCGTCACGGAGCAACAGTGCGCGCACACGAGTCACGAACGGAGCAGACAGCTTGCCGAAGACGAGGCCGTGATATGAAGCATCAGGCTGCGTAAAGCCTGGGAACTTGTCGTTCTGGAAATAATCGAACGTCCCGCCGTCGACAATCACGCCACCAAGTGAAGAACCGTGACCGCCAATAAACTTTGTGGCCGAGTGAATGACGACATCGGCTCCATGCTCAATCGGGCGGATGAGATACGGAGTGCCGAACGTGTTGTCTATAAGCAATGGCACGCCATGCTTATGAGCTATCTCTGCCGAACGCTCAATGTCTGAGATGTTGGAATTTGGATTGCCGAGAGTCTCTATGAACACAAGCTTTGTGTTCGGCCTAATGGCCGCCTCCATTGCCTCATAGTCGTCAGGATTGACGAATGTCGACTCTATGCCATAGCGGCTCAGCGTGTGTTTCAGCAGATTATAGGTGCCGCCATAGATAGTCTCCGTAGCCACCACATGGTCGCCGGCATAGGCGAGGTTGGTAATGGCATAAGTTACGGCAGCTGCACCGGAAGCCACAGCCAGTCCCCCTACTCCTCCTTCGAGGGCGACCACACGGTCTTCAAACACGCCCTGCGTCGAGTTGGTCAGGCGGCCATATATGTTTCCGGCGTCTTTAAGGTGGAAACGGTCGCTTGCGTGCTGAGCATTATGGAATACGTAAGACGTAGTTTGATATATTGGGACTGCGCGTGCATCGGTTGTGGGGTCTGCATGCTCTTGCCCTACATGAAGTTGCAAGGTCTCGAAATGAAGCTTTTTCTCACTCATAAATCTTTTGGTTTTTTGCCTTCCGTGGACCTTAATGATAGGGCGGTCGGCGCGTTAATACATATATTGATATTTTACGTTGCAAAGATATGAAAAAATATAAGACGCACTGCTGATTTAAAAGCATTTTATGTCTTTAATTAACTTTTTTCACTTTTTAAGCGATTAAAGGTAATTATTTACCGCATATATATTCTCTAATGCTTTATCTTCGTATTTTATACGCTTCTCCCAATTCCTTCATGCAAGCATTCTTTTTGCAAACGAGCATGCGTTTTCTGACGCAAATGGCAACAGATCATTTAAGCAAATCTCTTTTCGACTTGCTCTTTATCACCATCCACACACCGGTGAAAACAAACACTATGGCTATGGCATGGCGCACCGTAAAGACACCAAGGCCAGTGGCAACACTCACCGCCACCGAGACTATGGGCTGAACATAATTGTAAACGCTCACTACGGTAGGACGCAAAATGCGCTGACCGACAACAGAAAACAGATAGCTGAAGAACGTGGCGAACACTACCACAAAGCCAGCCTCAAGCCATGTCTTTCCTGCTATGGCATCCCAAGGCAATTCTGCCACATGGCTGCCAGAAAACGGCAAAATGAAAAGGCATGCCCATGTAAACATCCACTTGTTTACAGTCACTACATTATATTTCTTTACCAACGGATTGAAAAGGGCAAGGTAAATGGCAAAAGAGAACTGTGCAAATACGCACAGAAGGTCGCCAAGAATGTTACCTGCCTTGCCATCGCCCTGCGCACTCGACAAAATAAGGAATATGGCGCCGGCACAACCAATTGCCACACCGCCAACCTTCATCCACGTGATGGGTTCTTTTAGGATGAAAAAAGAGAGTATCATGGCAAAGATAGGCATTGACGTGGTCACGATACTCGAATTGATTGGCGAAGTGAGGCTCAGCCCGATAATGAAAAGACACTGGTTGAACACCACTGCAAGCAGTGCCGCACCTCCCATGCACAGCACATGCTTCCACGGCATGTGTTCTCTGACGAAAATCGATGTAAGCCAAAACAGCACGGCAGCACCTGCCACACGGAAGCTGACAAGGGATATGTTATCGATGCCGTGCAGCATGGCGTCCTTGCCTATAGGTGCGTTGAGTCCCCAGAATACCCCGGCCGCAAGCATGCTCATGTGCGCTTGCAACGGTTTGTTGTTACCCATATACAATATATATTTCCTAAAAAACGTTGCAAAGGTAACAATTTCCGTCACCCAATGATTAGCCTTACTGATATTTTTATTATTTTTGCCTGTAGAAATAACCCATATCATATCAATGCCATGCAAAAGTATGCAGATTACATCACGCAGATAGAAATTGATTCTCTGTGGAACGGCAAGACGAATAAACACATACTGTGGAACCTTGATCTCAAGGTCAACATCCTCAGCGGTGTCAACGGCGTTGGCAAGTCTACAATAATAAACAAGGTGGTCAAGGGACTTTCAACGGGTGGAGAGTTTCCCTCCCACATGTTGAAAGGCGTTCGCATAAAAGTGAGCCCGGAGGATGCCAAATGGGTTCGTTTCGACATAATACGCTCATTCGACCGTCCGCTTATCAATGCCGACGTACTGACAAAAATGGACGTATCGCTCGCTACCGAGCTCGACTGGCAGTTGTACAAACTCCAACGCAAATATCTTGACTATCAAGTAAACATTGGCAACAGGATGATTGAGGTTTTGCAGAGCGGAGTACCCGATGCGGCAAAGAAGGCACAAGAGCTTTCAGAACCGAAGAAAAAATTTCAGGACATCATGGACAACCTCTTTGCCGACACGGGAAAGAAGATAGTGCGAACGGAAAACGAGATACGCTTCACGCAGATTGGCGAGACGCTTGTGCCTTACCAGCTGTCAAGCGGAGAAAAGCAAATACTCGCCATCCTATTGACCGTCCTTGTGGAAGACCTAAAACCATACATCCTTTTCATGGACGAGCCGGAAGTAAGCCTGCACGTGGAATGGCAAAAACAACTAATAGACCTGATACTTGAGCTGAACCCGAACGTCCAAATAATCCTCACTACACATTCGCCAGCCGTCATCATGAACGGCTGGATGGACAAGGTGACCGAGGTGAGCGACATAACGGTAAAGTGAAACGACATGATCTCCTTATTAGCATGTACGTATCAAAATACATTCATGTGTGTATTCCTGCATAAATTAGCATCCTATGCCTAAACGACTGCAAGACAATTTAACTTCAAGCTATCTTGACGCTGCCAACCGCCTCAACAGCCGCCGCGAACGTAAAAAAATAACGGCATACGTTGAAAGCTACGACGACGTATTCTTCTGGCGCAGCATTCTGTCACAGTTCGAGACCGACAATTACTATTTCGAGGTCATGCTGCCATCTCGCCAAAGCGTGCTTGGACGTGGCAAGAAAGCCGCGCTCATGAGTGCCATGCACGGCAAGACCGGGCAGTGGCTCATAGCGTGCGTGGATGCTGACTACGACTATCTCATACAGGGAGCCACCGAGACATCGCAGAAAATCTTGAACAGCCCATACGTTTTCCATACTTATGCTTACGCCATAGAGAACATGCAGTGCTATGCTCCGTCACTGCACGACGTGTGCGTGGCTGTGACGCTAAACGACCGCTTCATCTTCGACATACGCAGATACCTTGAGGATTTGTCTGAAGCCATTTGGCCGCTTTTCGTATGGAACATCTGGTATTATCGTTCACCACGTTACGGGCAATTCACCATGACAGATTTCCTGCGCATCATAGAGACAGGAGTTTTCAACATGAACACAGCAGACAGCACCATTGCCCAAGTAAGGCGCAAGGTAGAGCAAAAATGCAAGCAGCTCAGACAGTACAACCCAAACGCACGACAGAGCTGGCTGCATGTAGAGGAAGACATGAAACGACTGGGCGCAACACCCAAGACAACATACATGTACATACAAGGCCATCACCTTTTCGACAAAGTCGTTACACCAATGCTGACAAGAATTTGCGACAAGCTCATACGGCAACGCCAAAACGAGATAACACGGCAGAGCCTGCATGGGACGCAGCGCCGCAACGAACTGTCATGCTATACCAACTCGCTTGAAAACGTAACAACCATGCTTAAAAAGAACATGGGCTTCGTCATGTCAGAACCTTACCAACGCATAAAAGCCGACATAATGGCTTTTATGGACAACATCAGCAAACAAAAAGAATAAAGCCTGCAACGAGTTCACATTGCGACAAAACTTTTACCGCCATGCGATAAAACTTTAATCGGGACACGGAAAAACTTTAATCGGAATGCGACAAAAGTTTTGTCGCATCAAGAAACAGCAACATCATAAAGATAACAAGACATTATGAAAAAAAACATTCTCGCCGCCCTTGCCTTGCTCATGGCAGGAAGCTCAATGGCACAGACAAATCCGCTGTGGATGCGCTTCCCGGCAATCTCGCCCGACGGCAAGACCATAGCCTTTTCCTACAAAGGAGACATCTGGACAACGCCTACAGGCGGCGGACAGGCACGACAACTGACCACCAATCCGGCATACGAGGCTTATCCTGTATGGAGTCCGGACTCACGACAGATAGCCTTTGCTTCAAGCCGTGAAGGCAGTCTGGACGTTTATGTAGTGGACAAAAATGGAGGCGCACCACGTCGCCTCACCACCGACAGCGGCGACGAACAGCCCACGGCATGGCTCAACGACAGCACAATACTGCTGACGGCTTACATCATGCCTACGGCAAAGAGTATTGTCTTTGCCAGCTCCACCTTTCCACAAGTGTATGAAGTGGGCACCCGTGGAGGGCGCATGAAACTGTTCAGCGACATAACAATGCAAGACATCAACGTGAGCAAGGACGGCGCACTGCTCTACCACGACCAAAAAGGATATGAAGATGCATTCCGCAAGCACCATCAATCGCCCATTTGCCGCGACATCTGGCTTTGCAAAGATGGCAAGTACAGCAAACTGACCGGCTTTGCCGGAGAGGATCGCAACGCCGTATGGGGGGACGATGCAAACACATATTACTACTTAAGCGAGGAAGACGGCACGTTCAACGTCTACCGCCGACGCATAGGCGAACAGGCGAAAACGCAACTCACCCACTATAAAGGCAACCCTGTGCGCTACCTGACCCACGCCGACAACGGCACACTGTGCTACGCCTACAACGGCGAGATATACACCCTGCGAGAAGGCAGCGAACCTGTAAAGTTGAGCGTGACAATCACTGCCGACGACGGCAGCGACCGCCTGCAAAGACTGGTGCGCACAAACGGAGCTTCAGAGTTTACCGTGTCGCCAAACGGCAAGGAGGTTGCCTTCGTCATGCATGGCGACGTATACGTCACGTCAACAGAATACAATACAACAAAACAGATAACCGATACGCCAGAACAAGAACGAAACGTAAAATTCTCGCCAGACGGGCGCAAGCTTGTTTATGCCTCTGAAAGAGGAGGCCTGTGGCAGATTTACCAAACGTCTATAGTGAAAGCCGACGAAAAGCTGTTTACCTATTCCACCGACTTGAAAGAGGAACAGCTTGTAAAATCGTCACTCACGTCGATGCAGCCGGCTTACAGCCCGGACGGCAAAAGCGTGGCATTCATAGAAGACCGCGGCACGCTGAAAGCCGTTGACGTGAAGACGAAGGCTGTGCGCAAGCTCATGGACGGCAAATACCAATACAGCTATTCCGACGGCGACCTGTGGTTTGAATGGAGCCCTGACAGCCGTTGGCTTCTCTCAAACTATATAGGCACAGGCGGCTGGAACAACCGGGATATAGCCCTTGTACCTGCGTCGGGCAAAGGCGAGATATACAACCTCACCAACAGTGGCTACAATGACAGTAATGGCCGTTGGGCACTTGGCGGCAAGGCAATGGTTTTCCAAAGCGACCGTGCCGGTTTCCGCTCACATGGAAGCTGGGGAGCCGAAGACGATGCCTACATCATGTTCTTCGACCTCGATGCTTACGAGCGTTTCCGCATGAGCAAAGAAGAGCGCGCCCTGTATGACGAAGCAAGAAAGGCAGAAAAGAATGCAGACACGGCAACTAAAAAGAAGACAGAAGTCCACTTCACCATGTTCAAAGGGAAAAAAGGCAAGCGCAAGCAAGCTTCAGATGGCAGTAATGCCTCATCAGCCAATGACGGCAGCCAGTCAGGCAATAAGACGAGTGCGGCTTCAACATCCAACCTCAACCTTGACCTTGCAAATTGCCGCGACCGCGTAATCAGACTTACCGTGAACTCATCAAACATGGCAGATGTCCTGCTCTCGCCCGGAGGCGACACGCTCTATTACCAGGCTAGCTTCGAAGGCGGTTACGACCTTTGGAAACACGACCTCGTAGAAAACAAAACGCAAATCGTGATGAAGAACGTGGGCTACGGGCTTGAGGCTGACAAAGGCTTCAAATACCTTTACGTCTACAACAACGGAATAAAGCAGATTGACCTTGCCAAAGGCTCAAGCAAGAACATAGACTTTGAGGCACGATTCAACTATCGCCCATACGAGGAGCGGGCATATATATTCAACCATGTGTGGCAACAGGTAAAAGACAAGTTCTACGACCCCAAACTGCACGGCGTAGACTGGGAAGGCTACCGCAAGACTTATGAACAGTTCCTGCCATACATTAATAATAACTATGACTTCCGTGATATGCTCTCGGAAATGCTTGGCGAGCTGAATGCCTCTCACACAGGAGCACGCTACTACCCCACCGGCGCATCGCTGAAAACCGCAGCTCTCGGTCTTTTCTTCGACGACAGCTATGATGGCAACGGACTAAAAGTAGAAGAAGTGATAAGGCGCGGGCCTTTCGACGTTCGCAACACTGGTGTCACAAATGGCTGCATCATTGAAAAGATTGACGGGCAGGAGATAAAGAAAGGCTTCGATTACACCTCACTGCTTGACGGCAAGACAGGGCAACGCATGCGCGTGTCGGTCTTCAATCCCCAAACCAAGAAACGATTCGAAGCCGTGGTCAGACCAATAAGCCGCAGTGCCCAGAACGAGTTGCTCTATCGTCGCTGGGTAGACCGCAACCGTGCTTTGGTCAACTCGCTTTCAGGCGGAACGATAGGCTATGTACATGTACAGGCAATGAACAGCAATAGCTTCCGCACGGTGTTCAGCGAGCTACTAAGTGACTCAATGAGGCAGAAGAAAGCCGTGATAGTGGACGAGCGGCATAATGGCGGCGGATGGCTTCACGACGATCTTTGCACGCTTCTGTCGGGCAAGCAATACGCAAAGTTCGTGGCTCACGGCAAATACATAGGCTATGACCCTTGGAACAAATGGGTTAAGCCGTCATGCGTAATGATTTGCGAGGACGACTACAGCAATGGCCACGGCTTCCCAACTATTTACAAAACGCTCGGCATTGGCAAGCTCATCGGCGCACCTGTGGCAGGAACCATGACTGCCGTATGGTGGGAAACGATGATGAACGGCATGGTGTTCGGCATACCACAAGTGGGAAACCAAGCTATGGACGGCACCTATTTTGAAAACAAGCAACTCAACCCCGACATAGAGGTGTACAATTCGCCTGAGGACTTTATCAATGGAAATGACCGCCAGCTAAAGGCCGCCGTTGAGGAAATGATGAAACTCTGACACGCCACAGGCTTCAGAGTTATTTAAAGGCATCGAGCTTCTTCATTTCCTTTACTTTGTTTACGTTGATTGCGATTACGGTTATACAAGCTATGACAACATATATGAGCCACAATTGCAACGTGTTGACATGTATGTTGTCTATGCTTGCCGCCGGCAACGATGCTATCCACTCTAAAGACTTATTGAGCCATCCTGCAATAACGGCAACACAATGCGACAAGAGCGAACACAACCAAGGCACTGGCGTGGCAAGAAACATGGCAACGCTGCCATAGATAATAAGTGTTGCCGCAGGCACGACTATAAAGTTGGTCAAAAGAAAATAGCATGAAAAACGGCCAAAATAATAGGCAACAAGAGGAGCCGTGCCTATTTGGGCAGAGATGGAAACCACCGCCATGCCCCATACAAGCTTTGCAAACCTATTGCTAAGAGGAAGCAAATGATACAACCCACGATAATATAAAGCTATCGCAAACACTGCCATAAACGACATCTGAAAGCCTATATCCCATAAGCTCAAAGGGTTGGCTACAAGCAGGCATATTGCCGCAAAGGCCAACGTATTGATTTGTGCCTTGTCGCGCCGGGCAACAAGACAAAATGAATATACCGTAAGCATGACAGCAGAGCGCATCACGCTTGTGCTCATGCCGACAACCATGACGTAAGCCCACACGGCTAACAACACCAATGCTTGACAGAGCCACACACGCCTCAGTCGCCCAAATAGCAATGTCAGCATGGCATAGATTATGCCAAGATGAAGGCCCGACAAAGCAAGCACGTGAGACGCCCCAGAAACAGAATACAGTTCTTTTGTTTCCTTGTTCAGTGCGTGCTTATCGCCAAGCACCATTGCGGCAACGACGGTTTCCTGTTGGCTGATTTTCTGCATGGAGCTGGAATTAATGAGCAAACTCACAAGCTTTTGCCTAATGCGCAAGGCTTTTATTCGCATTATGTCAAATCGGGACATTGCATGTAAAGGCACACTTTTACCTATCCAATCTGTATAGTATATAAGCGTCTGAGCCCTGAAGCCACGCACGTGAAGCCATCTGACATAATCGAAGTTTCCGCCAGATCTGAAGTTTTCCAATGGGCGCATCACCGACCATGCCTCTATGCCATTGCCCACATGCAAACGCTGCCAGTATCCCGTTGCCGTATCTCGCAATATTGCAGCCTTTACGCCTATTGTCTTTTCCAAAGCTTTTCCGCCTATTGCCGTAAGCAGAAGGTCACATTGCAGTGTCTTGCCAAGCACTCTCGGTTCATCAGCCAAAACTGCTTCATAATGTACCATGTCTCCATCATTGAAAGGAAAATAAAGCTTGCTCTCTGCCATGTCAACCAATGTTGCTCCAACAAAGAACGTTGCGAGGTACAACAATGCAGACTGACCGTAAGGCCTGCGCTTGCCTATGATAAAAAACAGCAGTAATGATGCCGAGGCAGCAATGAGCCACCACCAAACAATGACCTTATCAAACGTAGCATCACCGACAAAGATACCCAACGACAGTGACACGGCAACGAGCAACAGGGGATGAGTTTGAAAGCAATTGGCAATGGGCATGGAGCTGATAATCAGATTTACAATTGCGAAGTTACAACATTAATCCTTTTAAATTGCAGGTTGCCAAAAGTTTTTTCTAATTTTGCATAAACTTCTCTAAAGACGGATGGAAAAGAACAGGGAACTGAGATTGGCATGGGACTTCGTGGAGCACACTGGCACAAGTATCTTCCTTACGGGAAAGGCAGGAACCGGCAAAACCACATTTCTGAAGACAGTGAAAGAACATTCATCGAAGCGCATGATTGTCGTTGCGCCTACAGGCGTTGCGGCAATCAATGCCGGAGGGGTTACTATCCACTCTTTCTTTCAGTTGCCTTTCACTCCATACGTACCGGGTGCTACTATCCGTGACAAATTCGACTTCAGCAAAGCCAAACGACGCATCATTGCATCACTTGATATGGTAGTGATAGATGAGATTTCAATGGTACGCGCCGATTTGCTTGATGCTGTAGACACCGTGCTTCGCCGTTTCCGTGACGCAACGCAGCCTTTCGGAGGAGTGCAACTGCTCATGATAGGCGACTTGCAGCAACTCACGCCCGTGGTAAGGGCTCAAGACGAACAAATCCTATCGCGCTATTATGACACGCCTTATTTTTTCGGCAGCAAAGCTCTTAGGCAAATAAACTACGTGACGATACAGTTGACCCATGTATACCGCCAGCAAGACCCTGAGTTCATAAATATACTGAACCACGTGCGCGACGGCAAACCTGCCGTCGACGACCTCAACCGACTCAATGCGCGATGCGATCCAGCATTCATTCCCAAACCTGAGGACGGCTACATAAGGCTGACTACACATAACCGCATTGCCGACAGCTATAACGATGGAGAGCTATTGAAGTTGCCCGGAAAGCGTTACGGGTTCAAGGCAGAAATTGAAGGTGACTTCCCCGAAAGTTCTTTTCCTGCCGAAGAAAACCTTTATCTCAAAGTGGGAGCGCAGGTGATGTTCATAAAGAACGATACTTCAGGCCGGCATCAATATTACAATGGGCGCATAGGGCATGTGACAGCCATCGACGAGAAATCAATCCTCGTAAAATGCCCTGGCGACAATGAAGCCATAAAGGTAGAGCCCGACGTTTGGGAAAATACGAAATATAACATAAACCCAAGCACCAAGACCATCGAGCCACATGTTGAAGGAACGTTCAAGCAATACCCGTTGCGGTTGGCTTGGGCTATAACAATACATAAGAGCCAAGGCTTGACATTCGAGCATGCCATCATAGACGCAGGCTTTTCCTTTGCCTCCGGACAAGTGTACGTGGCATTAAGCCGCTGCAAAAGCCTCGAAGGGCTGGTACTTGCTTCACGGATAGGAGCTAACAGCATAATAAACGACCAACGTGTAGCCGACTACATTTCACATCAACAACAGGCTGCCGAGGAAAGCATACAAAGATTGCCCGAACTGAAAGAGGCTTACTACAGAGAGCAACTGCTTGATATGTTTAACTTCAATGCCCTGTTTGCTTCAGAGCAATTGCTTAACCGCACTCTTGTAGAGTTCTTCCATAACTATCCAAGGCTGACAGATTATCACCGAAAGGTAATGGAGAATGTAAAGCTTAAGGTCGTTGACGTGGCATACAAATGGCAAAACGTAATACGGCAAACTCAGCCGGAAGCTTTACATTCTGACGTATTCATACAAAGAGTGAAACGAAGCGCCGACTATTTTGCGGCTGCCTTGAAGGAAGAAATACCCAATATGCTAGAAAAGACCAAAATGGTGAAAGGCGGAAACAAGCGAGGCATGGAGCTGCTCAATGAACGCTACAAGGATTTCCGATTGCTATATATTTCCAAAGAAAAGCTTCTTGACAACATGGCTGAGGAGTCTTTCACCGTAGCACGTTATATGCAAACAAAGCAAGAGACCATGCTCGACGCAATGGACGTGGTTGAGCCAAGCGGCAAGCAGCCAAGGCGCAAGAAATATGCGCATAGAAACCCTTACGCTGACGACTTTGTTTCAGAGCCAATACCTTCTGTTGACACAAAACCACAAAAGAAAAAGACAAAGAAAGGAGAATCTGAATCAAGAACTCTTGCTATGCTCAAGCAAGGCTTGACAGCCGAACAAATAGCGCAAGAAAGGAACCTTAAAATAAGCACCATATATGACCACCTTGCAAAATATATAAAAAAAGGTGAACTGACAGCCGACAAAGTAATACCTGCCGAGAAAGTAAAAGCCATACGGCATGCCATGTCACAACTGCAAGAAGATGCCAAAGCCGACGACATTCTGAAAATATGCCGCAAAGACATCACAAAGGCTGAAGTCTACCTGATGCTTCACAGCCGTAGATAGACATACTGCCAAAACTATGGCAGGACTACTCTTTCCCATACAAAGAACATGACATTATGTCAGTCATTATGCCAGAAGCAGATGGCTTGGCACGCCCTTTGTTTAATCAACGGCGAGCTTTATGCTCAAACAACAATATTGAATAATAAAAATAAAATATATACAACTATGGGAAAGATTATTGGAATCGACTTAGGAACTACAAACAGCTGTGTTGCCGTATTCGAAGGCAACGAGCCTGTGGTTATTGCAAACTCTGAAGGCAAACGTACTACACCTTCTGTAGTAGGCTTCATGAAAGACGGCGAGCGTAAGGTTGGAGACCCTGCTAAGCGCCAGGCTATCACAAACCCAAGAAACACCGTATATTCTATTAAGCGTTTCATGGGTGAGACTTACGACCAATGCAAGGCAGAGGTTGACCGTGTGCCTTATACTGTCATCAACGATAACGGTTATCCCAAAGTACAGATTGAAGGCGCAGCACATCCTTATACTCCACAGGAGATTTCTGCCATGACTCTGCAGAAGATGAAGAAAACCGCTGAGGACTACCTCGGTCAAGAAGTTACCGATGCTGTCATCACAGTGCCTGCTTACTTCTCTGACTCTCAGCGTCAGGCTACCAAAGAAGCTGGTGAGATTGCCGGACTGAATGTCCGTCGTATTGTCAACGAGCCTACAGCTGCAGCTCTTGCATACGGTGTTGACAAGGCTAACAAGGATATGAAGATCGCTGTATTCGACCTTGGTGGTGGTACATTCGATATTTCTATTCTTGAGTTCGGTGGCGGCGTATTCGAGGTGCTTGCTACTAACGGTGACACACATCTTGGAGGTGATGACTTCGACCAGAAGATTATCGACTGGTTGGCTGACGGCTTCAAGGCCGACGAGGGCATTGACCTTCGCAAAGACCCGATGGCTATGCAGCGTCTGAAGGAAGCTGCTGAGAAGGCTAAGATTGAACTATCTTCAACAACATCTACCGAAATCAACCTTCCTTACATCTCTGCTGAGGGTGGTGTTCCAAAGCACTTGGTTAAGACTCTGACGCGTGCTCAGTTTGAGCAACTCTGCCACGACTTGATTCAAAAGTGCCTGATACCTTGCCAAAACGCTATCCGCGACGCAAAGCTCTCTACGAGCGACATTGATGAGGTCATCCTCGTTGGTGGTTCAAGCCGTATACCTGCCGTTCAAACTTTGGTAAAGAACTACTTCGGCAAAGAGCCTTCTAAGGGTGTCAACCCTGATGAGGTAGTTGCAGTTGGTGCTTCTATACAGGGTGCTATTCTGAACAACGAGAAGGGTGCAGGCGACATCGTACTGCTTGATGTCACTCCTCTGACCCTTGGTATTGAGACCATGGGCGGCGTGATGACAAAGCTTATTGATGCCAACACCACTATTCCTTGCAAGAAGGCAGAAACTTTCTCAACGGCAGTTGATAACCAAACCGCAGTAACAATTCACGTTCTGCAAGGTGAGCGCCCGATGGCAGCTCAGAACAAGAGTCTGGGTCAGTTCAACCTTGAGGGTATTGCACCGGCACGTCGTGGCATCCCCCAGATTGAGGTTACATTCGACATTGATGCCAACGGTATCTTGAACGTAAGTGCTAAAGACAAGGCTACCGGCAAGGAGCAGAAGATTCGTATCGAGGCTAACAGCTCATTGAGCAAGGACGATATCGAACGCATGAAAGCTGAGGCTAAGGCAAACGAGGAGAGCGACAAGAAAGAGCGTGAGAAAGTAGACAAGCTCAATCAGGCTGACTCTATGATTTTCACTACCGAGAACTTCCTCAAGGACAATGGCGACAAGATTCCAGCTGACAAGAAGCCAGCTATCGAGCAGGCTCTCCAGCAGCTTAAGGATGCCCACAAGGCCCAAGACCTCAATGCTATAGACACTGCCACCGCTGCTCTTAACACCGCAGTTCAGGCTGCAAGTGCTCAGATGTACGGCGCAGGCCAGCAGGATGCTCAGGGTGCTCAAGGCTTCCAGGGCGGTGCAAACGCAGGCGCAGGCCAGCAGAACACCAATTCTTCTGACAGTAAACAGGATGACAATATTCAAGATGCTGACTTCGAGGAGGT
>CAZEEP010000016.1:75773-84982 GCA_964511295.1 uncultured Prevotella sp. | reverse complement strand
AACAAGAAAATATCAAATATCTGTTTTTGCCTTCTTTTTTTTGTGATGTAAAAAATACTGTAAGTTTGCAAAATAAAAGAAGGCTATAAGTTTATCACTTGCATATTTTTATATAAGGTATATTTCCATCGACCAGTTGTATGAGTTGGGATTCAAAGACAAAAAGGTTATGGCAATTTAATAAAAACAATTAGTAATTAATTAAAAAAACGAAAGGAAATTAGTAACTTTGCGGCATGACATTCCTACAATACGTTGCGAAAGATATATTGGCAAAGCACGGGGCAAAGGGACTTGCCGACGTGGCGGTCATATTCCCAAACAAACGAGCCTCGCTGTTCCTTAATCAGGCTCTCTACGAGGAGGCAGGACAACCGATATGGAGCCCGGCTTACTATACCATCAGCGACCTGTTCCGCCATCACTCCGAGCTGACGGTGCCCGACCAGATGTCGCTCGTCTTCCGCATATATAATATATATGTGTCGCTGACAGGCAGCGACGAGTCACTCGACCATTTCTACTCATGGGGGCAGCTCATGCTTTCCGACTTCGACGACCTTGACAAGAACCTTGTGGATGCCAACAAGATCTTCATAGACCTTGAATCTTGGCAGGAGATGCGCGACTTCTCGTTTCTCAGCGAACGGCAACGGCAGAGCCTTGAGGAGTTTTTCGGAAAGGTGGCAACGGACACGGCATTGCAGAAACGCTTCAATGATATTTGGACGGTCTTGCGACCGTTGTATCACGCGTTCAAGGACAGCCTCCGCAACGACGGACTCGCCTACGAAGGCATGCTCTACAGGGATGTCGTGGAAAAAGGTGTCAAGGACTTCCGCTGCAAGCATTATATCTTCGTGGGCTTCAACCTCTTGCAGAAGGTTGAGCAACGCTTGTTCACTGATTTGCGTGACCAAGGACTCGCCGAATTTTATTGGGACTATGACAATTACTTCATGAAGCCGGGCCACGAGGCAGGGAGGTTCATACGGCAATATCTTGAGAAGTTTCCCAACGAGTTGTCGCCCGAGCGTGCATCCACAGGCATTGACACCGATGAAATCTACAACAATCTGTCCAAACCGAAAGACATAGCGTATATATCTGCACCGACGGAAGATATTCAGGCAAGATATGTTTCAACGTGGCTGGGCAACCAGCCTGACATTGTTTCATACCCTGCACACGACCGGTCGCTGCAAGGCAGTAAACACGCGATAGTGCTGGCAGACGAGAAACTGTTGCAGAATGTAGTCCACTGCCTCCCAACCGATGCCGGCGACGTGAACATCACGACAGGTTATCCGCTATCGGCATCCCCTGCGGCTACCCTTGTCCAGGCTCTGCTCAACCTGCAACTGCAAGGCTTGACCAAGGACGGAGAGCACTACAAGCTCGCCGCCGTCAACCTGATACTCAGGCATCCATACGCCAAGTTCCTCTCTGACGACTGTCAAGGGCTTTACAAAGAACTAAACGAACACAAGACCTTCTACCCCTCACGCCAACAACTGACGGCAGGACGCGACGAGAAGATTGCCACCTTGTTCAGGAAGATTGTGCCTGAACAAGAAACATCAAAAGACAATGCCCCCGTTGCCACTCTCCCACTCCTGTCATGGATTTGCGACGTGTTGAAACTCGTAGGTGTGGGTTCACGCGAAAGCGAAGACCCGTTGACACACGAGTCAATATTCCGTATGTACACTCTGGCTCATCGTTTGGATGACATAATGTCTGTAAGCGTTACAGGATCTGAAGGCGAGAAAGACGGAAAGCAGATTGTCGGAACCGTCGTCCTACAGCGTTTGATCAGCCAGCTCATCGACACCACGTCCATTCCTTTCCACGGCGAACCGGCACTCGGCATACAGATAATGGGCGTATTGGAGACGCGCAACCTCGACTTCGACCACTTGCTTGTCCTTTCTTGCAACGAGGGCAACCTGCCAAAGGGTGTCAACGACACGTCCTTCATCCCCCACTCGCTGAGAAAAGGCTTCGAGATGACGACTGTTGAAAACAAGGTTGCCATCTACTCCTATTACTTCCATTCGCTCATGCAGCGCGCAAAGCACGTGACTCTGACCTATAACAACGCTGCTGACGACGGCAAGCAGGGCGAGATGAGCCGCTTCATGCTGCAATATCTTGTTGAGAAAGACAGCAAGCAGGACGTAGCGCGCCTCACCTTGCAGTCAGGACAAAGCGTCACGCCTATATTGCGGACTCCGATAGAGAAAACAGGGAAGGTGAAGGAAGTGCTGGAGGCAATCAAGTCCCTTTCGCCCACGGCGATAAGCCGATACCTCAGATGCAACCTTCAATTCTACTACAACACCATCTGCAGGCTGAAGGAGCTGGAGAACGACGAAGAAGACGGGATTGACAACGCCACTTTCGGCAACATCTTCCACCGCACGGCAGAGCTCATCTACACTTACCTATCGGGCGAGCGGCATCAGCACACCGTCACGCCACGCATGATAGAATCCCTCATGAAGGACAAGGCAAAGATAGAGCTTTTCCTTGACCAGGCTTTCAGCGAGAAGCTTTTCAAGATTGAACCTGAAAAGGCGAACGCGCCATCAAGCGGTCACAGGCTTCAGATAAAATACAACGGCTTGCAGCTGCTCAACCGCAAGGTGCTGCTTCTATATATAATGCGGCTGCTCAAGCTTGACGCGAAGTCCGCCCCGTTTGACATAATGGCACTTGAAGAAAGCTTTTATGACAGCGTGACATTTGAGGCAAATGGAAAAGAGCGCACGCTCAGGCTGGGAGGGCAAATAGACAGGCTGGACAGGACAGGCAACGGCACCCTGCGCGTCATAGACTACAAGACCGGCACGCCGCTCACGTCCGCACCGCCATCCATAGACGACATTTTCAACCCCAAGTTTGTAGACACCAAGCACACAGTCTATTATCTTCAAGCGTTTCTATATTCTTCAATCGTCAGCTTCAGCAAGCAAGCAAGAGCCACTGTAAACCAGCAGGATAAGCCTGTTGCCCCAGCTCTGCTATTCATCCGCGAGGCAAGCGGCGACGATTACGACCCCATACTTAAGTTGAAGCAGGAAGGCGACGGCGGCACGAGCAAGCGCAACTACAAGACCGTGGAAGACATACGCGACGTTCATAAAGACTATGAGGAAAGACTCAAAGCTTTACTCTCAGAGATTTTCGACACAGACACGCCTTTCCGCCCAACCGACCATGCGGAGCGTTGCGAGCACTGCCCCTACAAGGACATTTGCGGACTGACCGCATGACTTTTCGTTTAATAATAATGAAAAATGTTTACAACACCCCTTCCGTGAGCAGCGTATTTGCAAACAAGAAGTAGTTCTGCCGCAAATACGCGATTCTCAGCCAAGATTGCAACCGCCTGACAATAAACAAGTTGTAAATTTCTTACAAAACCATCGATTTTCCTGCACCTTCTTTACGGCGTAAAGGCATCGTCTTTACGCCGTAAACGTCTCTTCTCTACGCCGCAATTGCCTCTCGTTTACGCCGTAAAGAAGAGACAATAACGCCGTATATACGACTCACGCGCGGCGGATGTGTACCCTTGGGAGGGCGAACGTGGTCTCAGCTCCCGTTTTTCTTCATTTTTTAGACCTATTTTGCTACCCCCTGTTTTTTGTCAGTTTTATTTATAAAATCATCCGTTTGCTGCAAAATTTCATCCGCGCAAACGTTTTTTTCGTCAAATGAAACTTTTTGGCACAATCATTGTTCTATTACGCCAAAAACACGTAAATTTGCAACGGATAACTATATATAAAAGAAAGGAAGATAAAGTATGACCAGTCAGTTTTCACCAAAGGTTTCTGAGATCCTGGCTTTCAGCAGGGAAGAGGCGACACGCCTGGCCAGCAGTTCCGTAGAGCCTGAGCATCTCTTGCTCGGCATCCTGCGAGAGAAGGACAGCCCTGTAATGGATCTCCTCAACCGACTGAGCATCAATCCACAAAGCATCAAGGAGGAATTGGAGGACAAAGTCCGCGAGGACGAGCTTGGACAGCCCGTCAACACCAGCGAGCTGGTGCTGAGCAGCAAGGCAAGCAACATCCTCAAACTCGCCGTCTTGGAGGCACGCATACAGCATACACAAATGGTTGACGTGCAGCATCTTCTGCTCGCCATACTCCACGACCAAGTGGACAACGGGGCAAAGCAGGTGCTCGAGATGAACAATCTCGACTATGAGACTGCCGTCAAGACGCTCCGGAAAAAGACCACTACCGACGGCATAGGACTGTCCGACGAGGAAGAGGAAGACTTTGAGGAGCCGCAAGGCAACAGACAAAATGGCAGTCAGCGGCGTGCAACGACTGCAGCCCAGCCACAAGCCAACGGCAAGACACCTGTGCTCGACAACTTCTCACACGACCTGACGAAGGCTGCCGCAGAAGGCAAGCTCGACCCCGTGGTAGGCCGCGAAAAGGAGATACAGCGCGTAGTAGAGATTCTCGGCCGCCGCAAGAAGAACAACCCTATCCTTATAGGCGAGCCGGGCGTGGGCAAGAGCGCAATAGTAGAAGGCTTGGCACAACTCATAGCCAAGCACCAGACATCGCCGATGCTTTTCAACCGCCGCGTGGTGAGCCTTGACATGACTGCCGTCGTGGCAGGCACAAAGTATCGCGGACAGTTTGAGGAGCGCATACGCGCCTTGCTCAAGGAGCTGGAGCAGAACCCCAACATCATAATATTCATAGACGAGATACACACCATCATCGGCGCAGGCTCTACGCCGGGCAGCATGGATGCGGCAAACATCATGAAGCCTGCCCTCGCGCGCGGGACGATACAGTGCATCGGCGCGACCACAACCGACGAATACCGCAACTCCATAGAGAAGGACGGAGCGTTGGAGCGCCGTTTCCAGAAGGTTCTCGTCGAGCCTACCACGAAGGAGCAGACATTGCAGATTCTTGAAAACATCAAGGACCGCTACGAGGAGCACCACCACGTGAGCTACACCGAGGAGGCACTGAAGGAAGCCGTGCGCCTGACCGACCGCTACGTCACCGACCGCTTCTTCCCCGACAAGGCAATAGATGCCATCGACGAGGTTGGCTCGCGCGTGCACCTGCAACACGCAGAGGTGCCACAGTCAATCACCGACAAGGAGAAGGAGATTGAGGACATAAAGAAGAAAAAACAGAGTGCCGTGCGCGCCCAGAACTTCGAGCTTGCGGCAAGCTACCGCGACAAGCAGAGCGAGCAGGAGCAGGAGTTGCGTCAGATGCAGATGCAATGGGAGCAAGGCGAGGCTGACACCAGGCAGACCGTGACCGACAAGGACGTTGCCGATGTGGTGTCGATGATGACCGGAGTGCCTGTGCAACGCATGGCTCAAGCCGAAGGCATCCGCCTGCGCAACATGGGCGCAGAGCTAAAGAAAAACGTCATAGGCCAGGATCCGGCAATCGAAAAGATGGTCAAGGCTATACAGCGCAACCGCGTGGGCCTGAAGGATCCCAACCACCCGATAGGCGCGTTCATGTTCCTCGGCCCGACAGGCGTGGGCAAGACGTATCTTGCCAAGAAGCTTGCCGAACTGATGTTCGGAGCGCAAGACGCGCTCATCCGCATAGACATGAGCGAATACACTGAGAGTTTCAACGTGTCAAGGCTCATCGGAGCGCCTCCGGGGTACGTAGGCTACGAGGAAGGCGGACAGCTCACTGAGCAGGTGCGCCGCCACCCCTACTCTATCGTCTTGCTCGACGAGATTGAGAAGGCCCACGGCAACGTGTTCAACATGTTGCTTCAGGTGCTCGATGAAGGCCGCCTGACCGACGGCAACGGGCGCACGGTGGACTTCCGCAATACGGTCATAATAATGACTTCCAATGCCGGCACACGACAGTTGAAGGAGTTCAGCCGTGGAGTGGGCTTCAACGCAGGAGGCATAACCAACGCCGCAAACATGGACAGCAACGACAAGCAATATGCACGCTCTATCATACAAAAGAGCCTGTCGAAGCAGTTCTCGCCGGAGTTCCTCAACCGTCTTGACGAAATAATCACGTTTGACCAGCTCGACCTCAGCTCAATAAAGCAGATTATAGACATTGAGCTTCGCGGACTTTACAAGCGCGTGGCTGACCTTGGCTACAACATCGAGCTTACCGACAAGGCTAAGGAAATGGTTGCGACGAAAGGCTACGACATACAGTTCGGCGCCCGCCCGTTGAAGCGTGCCATACAGACTTACATCGAGGACGGCTTGTCAGAAATCATCCTCTCGGAGGAGGCTCGCGCAGGCGACACTATTGTCATAGACAAGAACCCTGACAAGGACGAGCTCACTTTCAAGGCACAATCTCCCGCCGTGGCGGAGACAGTGCCGACTGAGGCTTAAGCAAATTAAGGCAATATCAGTATAAAGGGGAAGCGTAGATTGGTTTCTGCCGCTTCCCTTTCTTCGTTACATACATGAGTGTATATGCGCATGGCACTGACATCACATGAGCCTGAAACGCTCATGGGGGATAAATGCAGGACAATCATTTTTCTTTTAATGTGCATTTTTCTTTCAGCTTTGATGGAATTTGGCACACCTGCTTTCTAACTTTGCCACAAGAAACAAAATGAGGCAGATATAGATATGGAGACAACAGAAGTTTTTAATCCCCAAAAAGAAGAAAGGAAAACTGCTATGCGAAAGAAAGGTGCAATCATTGTATTGTAAGCCATAGGCGTATTTAAGAAAATGAGGAATCCACAAAAATAATCCGTGATTTAGTTGCAAATTCGGAAAATAATCCTTAAATTTGCCATTGGATAGTGAATACAGGGAGAAATCCTGTGCCCCTCGCTTCCAAGTCATAAATTATCTTTGTGACTTCGTGCAGATAACGCTGTTCTGAAAGTTGAAATCTGGTAAATGGAAACTGTAATAAAGGAACGGAATAAGTCTGAGCGGATTCATGCCGTTATACGGTGTGGATTCCTCTTTCATGTTTCTTTTTATTACAGGTTTACCAGAGCCTAACTTTCGAGAAGTGTGAACTGTTGGAGTCCACACCGATTTTTTAGATGGCTGCTTAAATAAATTAGCGAGAATATTTTCAATCTTATAAACCAAAATAATTATGGGAAAAAGAAAAAAAGAAGATAATGATGCCCTTGATGCTGTAAAAAAGGTAGCTGGTGCCGCTGCAGCTGTTGGGGGAGTCATTCTTACTGGTATCAAAATCGTTAATGAATTCAACAAGAAGTGATGCTATCTTTCTTGCTGAGTTGAATTTTAAGTTTTATTGCTAACAAATTATTAAGACATGAAGAAGACAATTAAGATTTCGTATGACGTAAGCAAGCAAGATGTCAAGGGTGCAAGAGGAGCATGCTTTGCCCGTTGCTGCATAAGTTTCGCAACTCTGGCTATGGGTGAAGTATGATGAAACACGTAGAGAAAGAGATTTCTTTAGATTACCATTTCAATTTTCCTGCCATTATTGATACTATCAAATATGGCGGGAAAATTTTGGAAATTGCAAGAGAAGAAGGCAATTGGATTGTTCTTGACAATGAACATCAACAATCTTTTTTCGATTCCTTGAGGACAAATTCTATTATGGCGGCAATGCAATTAACAGAATGTCCCCAAGAAGATGCTATGTGGGTTTTAACTCAATTAATAGCCAGACATTTTGAAAAAAGAGTAAGATACCAGAGAACTACTCCCATAATGCAACTTTATTTGACCAACAATTGTAACATGAGGTGTCCTCACTGCTATATGTTTGCTGGTAATCCTTTAAAAGATGAGATGAAAACTCAAGAGATAAAGGATTTACTAAAATCCTATAGACAAAGTGGAGGAAGAGATGTAAAATTAACAGGTGGAGAAATTGCGACAAGGAGTGATTTACTTGAAATTATAGACTATGCACATGAAATTGGTCTACGTATTGATTTATTAACTAACGGTACTCTTTGGAATAAAGATGACATTATTCATGTTGCATCAATAATTAATACTATTCAAGTTAGCATCGATGGCTTTAATGAAGCCTCAAATTCTAAAATTAGAGGAAAAGGAAATTTCGAAAAGGCACTTTTGACAGTAGACGAATTTATAAAAGCTGGAGCTACTGTCAAGGTAGCCATTACGGCAAACTATTCTCCAAATATAGCGGAAGAAGTGGATGCTTATGCAAATTTCGCAAAATCATTAGAAAGAAAGTATAAAGGCAAAAGATTTTCTATACAAATAGCGACAGGACTGATGCCTGGAAGATACGGAAAACTAACGAAAAAACAAGACATTGCATATCAAGCCGCTGCTCTTGAAATGAATAATAAGTTTTTAGGCTGTTACGATATTAAAGACGAAGAATACATTAAAAGGCATCGGTCTGGAATTGTTCTCACCAATTGCTCTTATGGTTACCCAACCATTGCTGCTAACGGAGATGTACACTTATGTCCAATTACAGAGGCAACAAGCCCTGTAGCCAATATCAGAACAAATTCATGGGAAGAGATTATAAAAATTCTACATCAAGGACATTTCCTTTCTGAAACAAAGAATCTTGAGCCATGTAATCAATGTGAATTGAAATCCATTTGTGGAGGTGATTGCAGACTGAATTTTCCAGCATTAAGAGGGAATAATATTATGGAGTTAAATCATCCCAACCGTAAATGTTCAAATGAAATCAAATATTCATTTTATGAATTGATGATAAGAACAAACAAAGAGATCTTTCACTAACAGACGGTCTCACACATAGCCTCAGCCTACTTATCGAAGTGCATAAAGATGTTACCCTAATATCAAAACTGCATCTAATCATGACAGCAAATAGTAGGCACCTTAAATGCAAGTTTTCCGAAGTAGATATTATTAACGCATAACTTTCCAAATATGGAAAGTTATGCTTATCTTTGCATTATCAATCAATCTGAAAGGAAGAATATGAAGAACAAGAGCTTAGGAATGATGATTCGTGAGGAAAGGCTGAAGAAAGGTCTTACGCAAGCCCAGCTTGGTAAGCTTATTGGGCTTAAGGAGTCTCGCGTGTCAAAAATAGAGCTGATAAGTATTGCTATGTCATGATAAATATTCAATTCCATCTCTATTGGATTTATATTTCATAAAAACATCTAAATTATTTTCTGATATTAAAAGCAATACCTATATTTGCAAATATAATAACAGAACATTATGCCAGAGATAT
>CAZEEP010000016.1:0-75673 GCA_964511295.1 uncultured Prevotella sp. | reverse complement strand
TAAAAGCAATACCTATATTTGCAAATATAATAACAGAACATTATGCCAGAGATATAATCAATAGTAGGATTGTTTATGGTTATAAAGAAAATTTGGTTTGACGCTGACAATATTTATGGAAAAGACGAGAGTGGTAAGATTTATAAGCAGTCTCTTTTATGGTATCCAAGACTAAAAGCTGCTTCCGATGAAGAACGCAGCAAATATAAGTTTGGATTTGACGGCATTCATTGGCGCAACATTGACGAAGACATTAGCTTTGAAAGTTTTGGCTATGATGATGCCGAGCCAAGTAAGCTCCAGAAATTTTTCTTAACTCACAAAGAATTGAATATTTCTGAGTTTGCCAAACGTGTTGGAATAAATGCTACACTGCTTAGAAACTATATCAATGGATTCAAACACCCTTCAAAGGAACGTGAAGAAAAAATCTTAAATTCTATTCATGCAATAGGTAAGGAATATGCAACAGCAATGTTTTGAATAAACAGTTATTTGCGTTCAGTAAGCTAACAACTGCTATGGGTCGGTTTCGTGCCGGCCCACTTTGCCCGTCAGGAATATCAGAAAATACAACATTTGATGATTTATCCAGTAGACTTCTTCAAGATGTAACCATGTGTGTGTAAAGATGACAGGGGACAAGCCTTTAATGCCCATGCAATTCCTGTGTCATGTATAGTGAATCTCCCCTGTCTCATTTTGATAACCCTATTGCTGTTAAAGCTTATTCCTTTTGCTTGTCCGAGGTGTTTTGGTTTATGAAATCCTTCGGAAGCAAACCAAACTGCTTGTAGAAGCATTGCGCGAAATAGGACGGCGAGCTGAAGCCTACGAGGAAGTTCACTTCGCCTACTTTCACATCGCTGCTTTTCATGAGATTTCAAATGCAAAAATGAAAATAACAACGAAAAAAGAAAACAAATGCTATTCTTTAAATTTCATTTTTTACAAATTGGTTGGATTTTGACATTTTTGCAGCTGAAACTTACAGAACGAATAATATCGGTTGTCTGTTTGCGCAGCTTGGCAAACGACTGCGGAGGGGGTTCAACAATATTGACGGCAAGGAATCATATACCTTGTATGTCTTAATTTGCGACAAACTTGTACATATAACGGATAATCCCACAACGGAGACCCTTTATAAAATCAAAAATTTGTAACTTTGATGACGGTTGCAAGAAACAAAACAAAAAACAAATAGTATTATGAAACAATTTTACTTCCTGCTATGCCTGTGTGCCTCCATGTCTGCCTCTGCCAAGGTAAAATTACCGTCACTGATAGCGGACAATATGGTGCTGCAACAGCAGTCTGATGTCAAGCTTTGGGGCAAAGCCTCTCCAAAAGCTACCGTGCGTGTAACTCCGTCATGGAACAGAACGACTGCCACGTGCAGGGCTGATGAAAACGGGCGTTGGGAAACTACCGTGCACACTCCGCAGGGTGGATTCACGGCATACGACCTTACTTTTGACGACGGCGAACGAACGACCATTAACAATGTCCTCATCGGCGAGGTGTGGCTGGCTTCAGGGCAAAGTAATATGGAGCAGACCCTGTACAACTACGAGCAATGTCCCGTGGAGAACGCCGAAGACGAAATCATCAATGCATCACACGAGAAAGGCATAAGGATGTTCAACGTACCAAATGTACGCAAGGACGAGCCACAAGAGGAATGTGGCGGAAAGTGGGCGTTGCCAAGCATAGACACAGCCCCGGCATTCAGTGCCACCGCATGGTTTTTCGCCAAATCAATGACACGGGCATTGAACATGCCGGTGGGAATGGTTGTCGCCGCAGCCGGCGGCTCAATGGTAGAAAGCTGGATGAGCAAGGCTACGGTGGAGAAATATCCCGACATACCTACCGACAAGGAAGGCATAGAAAAGATGGCTCCCTGGCTTCGCCCCATAGGATTGTATAACGCAATGTTCCATCCCATAAGGAACTACAGATTCAAAGGTATAATTTGGTATCAAGGCTGCTCCAATGTCGGCAAGCACACCACATACGCCCAGCGAATGGCAGACCTCGTAAGTCTATGGCGGCATGACCTCAACCAAGGCGAACTACCTTTCTACTATGTGGAGCTCGCGCCTTTTGCACATAATGACAAACCTGAAGGCATAAATGGCGCGCTTCTAAGGGAGGCGCAGTTCAAGGCACAGAGCCTTATACCAAACAGTGCCATGATTTCCACCAACGACTTGGCACAGCCTTACGAAGTATACAATGTTCACCCACGAGGAAAAGAAAAGGTGGGGAAACGCTTGAGCTATGCAGCATTAAAACTCACCTACGGAAAGAAACTATTGCATTATACAGGTCCAATTTATGACAAGTTGACCCTCAAAGGGCACGAAGCCGCCGTATCTTTCACCAATATACCTATGGGGCTCTGCCGCACTATGGACATAAAAGGCTTCGAAGTGGCAGGAGAGGACAAAGTGTTTTATCCTGCCGACAACATAAAAGTTGACAAGCGCAAAGGCGTTGTCACGGTCTCATCTGAGAAAGTTGCGACACCTGTTGCCGTGCGCTACTGTTTCCGCAATTTCCAAATAGGCAACCTTATAGGAGCCTATGAGCTTCCAGCAGTCCCATTTCGCACAGACAACTGGTAAGCAGTACACACCACTAAATGCATAATTCATAATGCATAATTACCGCCCACAACCTAATTATGAATTAAGCATTATGAATTATGAATTAAAAAGAAATAATAACAAACATAGAAAGAATCAGAAACAATGAAGAATTTTACGTTCAAGCTATTGGCATCTTCCATGCTCGTTGCCTCAATTGGAAACAACGTGGCAAAAGCTGGAGATTTGACCAAGCATGTAAATCCGCTGTTCGGAACCACAACGTTGTGGGACAAGAAGGATTTAGGTTATGAGATGAGTGATAACCCTATCTACCGCACTGTGCTCACGGAGAACGGACGCCGCCCCGCACAAGGCAAGGCACGTGCATGGGGAGGCGAAACATACCCTGGAGCGGCTATGCCACACGGCATGGTGCAGGCATCACCGGTGACATGTTGGGGCTCGGGAAGCGGCTACCAGTATGAGGATCCTACAATATACGGTTTCTTCCACACAAGTCATGGGCAATGGGGACAGGGCAACTTCCCAACACTCCCTATAACTGGCAATTTCAATCCCGAGAACTATGCTTCGCCATACAGCCACAAGAAAGAGGTGGCAAAGGCAGGTTATTACAGTGTTTACCTTAACCGCTACAAGGTGTTGTCGGAGCTGACCGCCAGCTATCGATGCGCCTTCCACCGCCACACGTTCAGCAGCGGAAAGAACAAGCACATAATGATGAACCTGTCGCGCACCAACAGCGTTCGCCCCGGCAACGCACGATGGACATTCGAGCAGGTGGACGACCACACGTTCAAAGGCTCGCAAAACGGCATGTACTTCTATGCCGTGGCTAACCAGAAAATCACAGGCACGCGTACGGTTAAAGGCGACCGCCAGGAGTTTACCTTGATTGACTTCGCCGACGGCAGCAAGGTGCTGGAATTGCAAATAGGCTTCTCGTTCACAAATACTGACAAGGCAAAGCTGAATCTTGAAAAGGAAATACTCGGCAAGAGCTTTAACGACGTAAGGGCACAGGCCGACCAGACATGGGAAAATGCATTGTCAAAGATAAAAGTCACAGGTGGCACTGACATGCAAAGGACGGTTTTCTACAGTTGCCTCTACCGCGTATTGCAAAACCCCAACCTGCGCAGCGATGTGGACGTGCCTGCGCATGATGCCACATACTCCACAAACAACTATTGGGATACATACGCAACCAAGGTCGTCCTCTTGGAGATGCTCGAACCGGACATCGTTGCCAACATCATACGTAGTGAGATACAGAGATCTGACCGTTCCGGATTCCTTAACAGTGGTTTTCATGGCGACTTCTGCACGTCTTTCATTACAGGCAGCTACCTGAGAGGCATACGTGATTTCGACGTAAAGAAGGCTTACCAGTACGAACTGAACAACGCCACACGCTCGTGGATTAACGGCCGCAGGGGAGGACGCCAATATGGCGAGGAATATCGCCGCCAAGGTTGGATAGCAGAAAACCGTGTGGCTAATCCTACTGTCAAGACAGAAGCAGACGAAGCCAAGGCTTCGGTACAAAAGACAGTAGAATATGCCTATAGCGACTTTTCCGTAGCCCTGTTAGCTAAAGAACTCGGCGACAAGGAAAATTATGACATGCTCATGAATCGCTCAAAAAACTACCGTAACCTTTTCGACAAGTCTACAGGATTCATGCGCGGACGTTGGGCGGACGGTTCATGGGTTACGCCTTACGCCCCGGGCATTCCCTATTATGTTTATATGTACCGTGAGTCAAATGGCTGGATGTCAACATTCTTTGCACCACAAGACCCACAAGGACTTGTTTCGCTTTACCCAAGCAAGCAAGCTTGTGAGGCAAAGCTTGACTCTCTGTTCAGTACTCCATTTGCCGGATATGAAGCCGACAACATGACCGGATGGTTTGGGCAATACTGCGTGGGCAATCAGCCGTCACAAGGCGTTTCCTACTACTATTACTTCGTTGGCAAGCCAGAGAAAGCCCAAGAGAAGATTGATGTCATCATGAACAAATACTACGCAATGGGCAAGGAAAAGCTTGCTTACGCAGGCATGGATGACGAGGGCAGCCTCTCGGCTTGGTATGTGATGAATGCCATAGGACTCTACTCGTTCTCTCCTGCCGAACCCAATTACATAGTTACCGTTCCTCAGTTTGACAAGGTGGAATTCACTATAGACAATACCACTTTCACCATAACAAAGAACGGGGAAGGACGCAAGCTCACAAGCATAAGCTACGATGGCAAGCCCGTGAATGGATACTTCATAAGCCACGACGAGCTGAAGAAAGGCAAGGAGCTGGTAATCAGCACTGTGAAATAAGCATCAAGAATGAATTTAAAACTATTATCCACCATCGTCCTCGCTTTGCTTGCATCTACCGGATGCTTCGGCAAGAAGCTTCCTACGGTGTCGCAAGAATACTGGGGGACGGTGGAGGGTAAGCCTGTATACCTGTACACGCTTACCAACTCTCATGGCGCAGTAGCAAAAATTACTAATTACGGTGGCATTGTCAGCCAATTGTACGCCCCCGACCGTAATGGCAAAATGGAAGACATTGTGCTTGGACTGGACAGCCTGTCCGCTTATCTGAAAGGACATCCGTGCTTTGGCAGCTTGGTGGGACGATACATCAACCGTATTGGCGGGGCCAAGTTTACCCTTGATGGTGTAGAATATCACTTAGCCAAGAATTCCAACAAAAGGAACAATATTCATGGCGGAGTAAAGAACTTCTACACACGTGTGTGGGAAGGGAAGGCTTCTGCCAACAAGAAATCAGCAATTCTCACCCTCACCTATCTATCAAAAGATATGGAAGAAGGTTTCCCGGGAAACCTAAGCGTAAAGGTGGAATATATACTCACCAACAACAATGAACTGAGGATAGAGTATACCGCCACTACCGACAAGCCTACTGTCGTAAATCTGTCCAACCACAGCTACTTCAACCTTACCGGTGCCAAAGAGAATGTTTTGGACAACGAAGTCAGGATATTTGCCGACAGTTATATTCCCACCGACAAGGACGGGATACCAACTGGAGAGATTCTTCCAGTAGACGGCACTCCTCTTGATTTGCGAAATTGGACAAGAATAGGCGACAGGATGTCGCAACTACCCAATGGGTTCGATGTCAGCTATTGCGTAAAAGGACAAAGCAATGCCAAGCCCGTACTTGTGGCTGAATTGAGAGAGCCTAAAAGCCGACGCTCACTGAAGACTTATACCACTCAGCCTGGACTATGCTTCTATACCGCCAGATGGCTTGACACCAAGAGGAACACCGTACAGGGCATACCTTACAGTCCTTTTTGGGGAGCTTGCTTTGAAACACAGCATCATCCAGACTCTCCCAATCATCCAAACTTCCCGTCTACCGTGCTCCGTCCGGGAGAAACCTATCATGAGGTCACCATTTATAAGATGGGAACTTATTAAACAAATTAATTCCTTTAGATTGTTTGCGGCGTGATCGATGTAGTTCTCTATAGCGTTACGCCGTCTTACAATTAAGAATTTTCAATCTGTCAATCTTTATTTATATATTTAGATTTCATGCTTTTCTTTTGGTAGCATATGTTTCTGCAAAGTAGGGATTAAAGTTTATATATACAAGCGGCGTGACATTGCCTATTTTTAATAATTTCTTGTTAAATTTGCAAGCATAGAATAACTTCAAGAAATAAAAAATGGCGAAAATAAGAATAAACAAATCATCAAGATATTCGAAAATGATTATGGAAAACGGCAAAACAGTATTTTGTGCACTTATACTTATAGGCTTATTTTGCACAAATGCATCAATGGCTCAGACTTCGAGTTACAGTTCACATGACAATATCGAATCGGTTGTATATCAGGTAGAAAACATGAAGTCTGAAGAAATTAGAACATATAACAAATGGAAGAATGCCGGTATTCCTGAGCAGACTTGTCTGGCAGCTATAAATGCGGCAAGGGCGCAGGATAACCTTATAGCGGCTCCTGGTACAATCATTGACATACATTATTTAGTCCATAAAGACACTGTAGAGTCGTTGGACGGTTTAAACGATATAAGCATTGACTTAATTAACTCTACTCCTAAAACAATCAAAGAGATAACGTTCACATTTTCCTTTAAAGGAAGTGGCAATAAACAACTTTATGATGTAAAAACGGGAGACGAATATTGTGTATTGAAGTATGAGAACCTCAAAGGGAGAGCAAAGTCAGTTCAATATAAAGAGTTGACAGACGGAGTGATGCAGAGTTTCCATTCCCTAAAATTTGATAATGCTACATATTGCAAGCCTTTCTATAACAAGATGGCAACTTCTACTCATTTGAAAAGCATAAATATAAAATATGACGACAATACTACCTCAAATAAAGTTGCTATATTCTACAATGGCATGCATGGAGATAAAAGTTTATATGATGACGGGCCGCTACAACCTATCACAGCATTACTGACAAAAACAAGAGAGAAAGACAGTCCAGAAGAAAATACTATTGACAACAAAGTTTATGATGTGGTTGAGGAAATGCCAAGCTTTAAAGGCGGACCTGCAGCATTGATGAAATACCTTAGTGACAGCATTAAATACCCTATTGTGGCAAAAGAGAATGGTATTCAAGGACGAGTTGTTGTAAGTTTTATCGTTGAGAAAGATGGGAGTATATCCAATGTGTCTGTAGTTAGGCAAGTGGAGCCGTCCTTAGACATGGAAGCAATACGTATTGTCCAAAGTATGCCAAAATGGAATCCTGGAAAGCAAAAGGGTAAAGTAATAAGAACGAAATACAATGTTCCCGTTTCCTTCAGCTTATTATAAGGCATGCCAAAAATGATTATCATGCTTGTGTTAAATAGACATCAACAATGGGAAAATATGTCTTTTGCAATAAAACATCCTCGCCTGCTTAGGTAGCGGACGAGAATAAATATAAGTCATGTTTGTATATTTAGCCGTATTGCTGCGCATCTTGAGCAATCCTGTAGGCAATGTTTTCCAAAAGCAGCTTACCGACACAAGCGGGCATCATCCCCTGACGGTGAACTTCACGTCATACGCTTTGCTGTTCGCCGTCAGTTTCCTTGCGTTCGGCATACATATAGACTGGGCGGGCTTCCCTGTAGAGTTTTGGGCGTGGTCTGTGTTGGCAGGTGTTTTCGGGGGAGTGGGCAACGGCTTTCTCATCCTGGCTCTCAGGGGTGGTGACCTTTCTGTCCTTGGACCTATAAACAGCTACAAAAGTATAATCGGGCTCATAAGTGGTATAATACTCCTTGGCGAGTTGCCATCGTTGGCTGGCATTGCCGGCATGATGCTCATCATAGGTGGCAGCTATTTTGTCTTTGACACTACCGAAGAAGGCTTTTCCTGGCACTTGTTTAAGAACAAGGTCATCCGCTACCGTGTGTACGCAATGGTTCTGACTGCAATAGAGGCAGTATTCCTGAAGAAGGTTGTACTGTTGAGCGACACGCCTACAAGCCTTGTCATCTGGTGCGGCTTCGGCATGGTGTTCGCATTAGTTTTCATGTGTGCCATGCGCGTGCCGTTAGCAAAAGACTGGCGGCGCAACAACCGCATGGACATTCTGCGCTACCTGTTGCTCGTAGGCTCAATCGGGGTTATGCAGTTTACGACCAACTACAGTTTCAAATACATGAACGTGGGCTATGCTCTTGCGCTTTTCCAGCTCTCTACACTCGTTAGCATTGCTTTTGGCTATAAGTTTTTCCACGAAACCGGCATACGCAAGAAGCTGCTCGGCTCGGTAATAATGATTGCTGGCTCGGCAATAATAATACTTTGCTGATGCGTTTTCCTGCCATTAAGCTCGCAAGGGCTTGAACCGATACTATCAAACTGCCTTGGCGACCATCGCCGACGGCGGAAAGCCATACTCGCGCTTAAACGCGGTTGAGAAATGGCTGAGGTTCTTGAAGCCACACTGCAAGTAAAAACGTCAAGCGGCTTTTCGCCATTCTCTATCATCTTGCGCGCCTCCTGCAAACGGCGTTTGGTAAGCCGCGGCCTGGCGACCTATGCTAAGCGTGAGCAGTGAGCATTCGGTGTGAGCGGTGAGGTTTTCTACAGTGTTACGCCGCCTTTCCATATAGCCATGCCGTGGATGCCGTTTTCCTCCGACTTGACCTTCTTGCCGCTTGCAACGTCAAGCACAAGATTGACAAAAGACGGTAGAAGTTGTTGTATGCTCATGTCTTCGGCTATGGGGCCGGCATTGAAGTCAATCCAGCCTGCCTTTCTACGGAACAAACGGCTGTTTGACGAGACTTTAAGAGTGGGCACGGCGGTGGCGAAAGGCGTACCGCGCCCTGTGGTGAAAAGCACAATCTGGCATCCTGCGGCAGCAAGTGCCGTTGCCGCCACGAGGTCGTTGCCAGGAGCCGAAAGAAGGTTCAACCCACGCTTTTGCAGTGTCTCTCCATAGCCGAGCACGCCGCATACAGATGCCGAGCCCGATTTTTGCGTGCATCCGAGAGCCTTCTCTTCCAGGGTAGAGATGCCGCCTGCCTTATTTCCAGGCGACGGGTTTTCGCCCACAGGTTGACCGTGGCTAAGGAAATAGTGCTTGAAATTGTTTATGAGATGCTTTGTCTGTTCAAGCACGTTGTCGTCGATACATCTCTCCATGAGTATTGTCTCTGCGCCAAACATTTCCGGCACCTCTGTCAATATCGTTGTTCCGCCCTGACAAAGGCACAACCAGTCACTGAATGCGCCAAGCAGCGGGTTAGCCGTAATGCCCGAAAAGCCATCGCTGCCACCGCATTTCAAGCCGATGCGCAGCTCCGAGGCGGGAATGTCCGTAGGTTTGTCGAGGCTTGCCAACTCATAAAGCTGCATGAGCATCTGCACGCCCGTCTCCACCTCATTGCCTTCAACGTCTTGGCAGAGAAGGAATTTTACGCGGCTATGGTCATAATTGCCAAGAAGCTTCTCAAAATCCATTGGCTGGTTGTTTTCGCAACCAAGCCCTACCACGAGCACGCCTCCTGCGTTAGGGTGAAGCACAAGATCGCGCAAAATCTTGCGCGTATTCTCCATGTCATCGCCAAGCTGCGAGCAACCATAATTGTGAGGGAAATCCACGATGTCGTCCACACCACCGGCTCCGTTGGTCAGTGCCTTGACCCTATCCACTATGTTATGAACAATGCCGTTCACGCAGCCTACCGTGGGAATCACCCACAGCTCGTTCCTCACCCCCACCCTGCCGTCGTTTCGACGATATCCGAGGAATGTTCTTTGCTCAGCCTCAGAGACTTGCTGACAACTGTTCAACTGTTGCTTTATGCGTACGTTGTCATAATTAAGTTCGCCTCTAAGGTTCGTCTTTATGTCGTGGTGGTCAATCCATGTGCCTCTTTCTACATCATGCAAAGCCTTTCCAATGGGGAAGCCATACTTTATAACGTTCTCCCCTTCCTTAATGTCGCGCAGGGCAAACTTATGGCCTGCAGGCACATTGGTGAGCAACGCTATCTGAACACCATCAACGTCAACTGTGCTGCCTTTTTCAATATCAGTCAAGGCAACAGCCACATTGTCAGCTTCGTTTATTCTTATAACCTGTTTCATAACAATTGATTAGCCGTGCCTGCCAAACAGACACGGCTGCCGTTTACAATACTGTTTCAACCGCCTTGCGCATTCCCTGCTCCTGAATTATTTTCAAGACCTCAGCAAGGAGAGATGCCAGCCCAGGAACTTCGTTCAAATCGCCTTCCTCTTTCCAGATGAGTTCCTTTGCGGCAAGCACGCCTTGCGCAACTTTGTCGATGTCGGCGGTTGCCCATAAATCCTTTAGCAAAGCCACGATAGCAGGATTGTCGTTAGGCACAATCTCAGTGCCATCGGTGCGCTTGCCACCTTTATAATATGCAATTATTGCGGCAAGTCCGAGGACGATGCACTTAGGAAGCTCGCCCTTGCGCTCAAGGTAAATCTTCAATGCCGGCAGGTCACGCGTCTTGAACTTGTCAAAGTTGTTCAGCATTATGCTCGTGAGCTGGTGGTCGATGTACGGATTCTTGAAGCGGTCGAATACGTCATCGGCAAACCTCACAAGTTCATCGTGCGGCATATCGAGCGTTGGTAACAGCTCGTCAAGCTGCGCCTTACGTATGAAACGGCATATAAGATCGTCGGCGCAAGCATCGCGCACAATGTCGATTCCGGCAAGGAAAGCCACGGGCGAGAGCACCGTATGGGCTCCGTTGAGCAACGTGACCTTGCGCTTGTGATAGGGAGTTTCGTCGTCTGTAACAATGACGTTTAGCCCGGCTTTTGCGGCAGGCAATTCCTCCTCAAGCTGTTCCTTTGTGAGGTTCTTGGCGCGCTCTATAACCCACAGATGGAAGATTTCTCCCTGCACGACCTGCAAGTCCTTATAGCCGATGCGCTCCCAGATGTTTTCGACATTGCTGTGCGGATAGCCGTTTACGATGCGGTCTACAAGCGTAGTGCAGAAATAGCAGCTATTTGCAACCCACGCCTTGAAGCCCTCGTAATCGGTGCCGAGGTCTTCTTTCCAAAGGTCTATGTATTGGTTTACGCACTGTTTCAGATGATGCCCGTTGCCGAAGATGAGCTCACAGGGCAAGATTATCCATCCTTTCTTCGGGTCGCCGTTGAAAGCGGTGTAGCGGCGGAAAAGCAACTGTGTGAGTTTTGCCGGATATGAAGAAGCAGGCTTGTCGCCGAACCTGCAACTGTCGTCGAACGCTATGCCTGCCTCCGTGGTGTTGGAGATTACGAAACGCATATCGGGCTGCTCGGCAAGAGCCATGAAGGCATCGTTCTGAGTATAAGGATTGAGAGCACGGCTCACGCTGTTCACGCGCTTGAAAGAATTTACGGGACTGCCGTTTTCAAGCCCGAGCAGGTTGACATGGTAAAGGCAGTCTTGCGCTCTCAGTGCCTCCAAGTGGTTGCGCTCCCGTGGCTGCACTATCACCACCGAGCCGTTGAAGCTCGTCCGCTCGTTCATCTCGTTTATAATCCAATCGGCGAACGCGCGCAGGAAATTGCCTTCGCCAAACTGTATAACTTTCTCCGGTGCGTATGCTTTAGGTGCTGTCTTGCAATTAAGAAATTTCAATCTTTCCATCTTTGTTCATATATTTAGCTTTCGTGTTTTCCCTTTAGCAGAATTGCTTCTGCAAAAGTATAGAATAAAGTTTATATATACAAGCGGCTTGAACGTTTTGTGAAAGAAGAAGACATTAAAAAAAGAAAAAAATAATTGTGAATAATAAAGAGCACAAGAAATGTCGGAATTTACTTGTAACTTTGCCAAAAAGGAAGGTCATAAAAATAATGAAAACTATGAAAAGTTTCAAGCCTAATGCGTGGTTTTTGCCACAAGCCGTAATTGTTATCGGTACTTACAATGCCGATGGAACACCTAACGCCATGAATGCCGCATGGGCAGGCACATGGAATCATGACGAAATCTTCATCTCAATGGGAAACCATCAGACTACCGTGAACCTCAATGCCAACCCCGACTTTACCGTTGCCTTTGCCACCAAGGAGACGCTTGTGGCTGCCGACTACGTGGGTATTGTCAGCGGAAAGAAAGTCAAGGACAAGGTTGCCAGAACCGGCTGGACGGTTGAAAAGGCAGAAAAGGTGAATGCACCTGTATTCAGGGACTTCCCCATGACTATGGAGTGCCGCATGGAGAAAAAGATTGACGAGTCGGCAACGGGCTTTTTTCTTATTGCAAAAGTGCTCAATATACAGTGCGACGACAACTATCTTGCTGAGGACGGCAAGCCGGACATTGAGAAAATGCACCTCATCACCTACGACCCGGTACACCACGGTTACCTTGAGATTGACAAGAAAGTGGGAAATTCCTTCTCTGACGGCAAGGCATTGAAGCTGTAATGAAGCGCATTGGTATTATTAGCGATACGCACGGATACTGGGACCCCAAATACGTGACTTATCTTGACGACTGCGACGAGATTTGGCATGCCGGCGACATAGGCACTTTGGAGGTAGCCGACAAGTTTGAGGCAATGCGCCCTGTGTTTCGCGCCGTTTATGGCAATTGTGACGGCTACGAGCTCAGGATGCGCTACCGTGAGGTGCTCCGTTTCAGATGCGAGGATGTGGATGTGCTGATTAAGCATATAGGCGGCTATCCCGGGCGTTACGACCGTTCGGTGGCAGGATATCTGCGCTCTAATCCTCCACAACTGTTCATTGCCGGCCATTCGCACATACTGAAGGTAAAATATGACCCGACACTCGGGCTGCTGCATATAAACCCTGGTGCGGCAGGCATGATGGGCTGGCACAAGGAGCGCACGCTCGTCCGTCTTACCATTGACGGCAGCAAGTTTACTGACTGCGAGGTGGTTACTTTGGGCAAGAACGGAAGCAGGTTGTGACTGCTATCCCAATATACCTTTTGATGAGGGTATGTTTTGCCTTCTGAAAGAGTTTATATATGATAAAGATGCAGTTGAGAAAGAAACGCCAATGAAGCGCACGGCTGTTGCTGTGCGTCTTTGTGCCTATGCTCATGCTTGCCTCCGTGCATATACACCAGCAGGAAGACTGCGTGTCTGCCGACTGCTACGAGTGCCTGCACCACCTGCAACACAGCGCTCACCTGTCATCTGCATCCATAACGATAGACAATTGTCCGCTCTGCCATTTCCTTACTACGCCGTACGTGGCGGCAACCACTGTATTCATGGTTTTAGCCGTAGCGTTAGTTGGCAGAAGCGGCTCTTTGTCGCCAAGCCATGTTGTGGCAGTCAGTCGCCACGTGGTCGGTCTTCGTGCGCCTCCTGTTTGTTTGTAACTACTTATTCTTTAAACATTACAAACAAACATTTTTACGAATGAACAGATTCTTCTCCATTCTGCTCATGATGCTCGTGTGCGTGGGCTTGGCTTCAACCGTGTAGTGGTGGTGAACGACGGCGTAAGGCAGGAAGGCAACCAGTGGGGAGCCGAGCACGGCATAGAAATAGATGCGCAAAGCATATCGTCGGCAGAGATACTGAAGGGCTCCGCCTCGCTCATGTATGGTAGCGACGCTATGGCTGGTGTGATAATTTTCCACGACGAGGTACTTCCGCCACTGGGCAAGATACAAGCCAACGTGTCGTCGGAATACCAGACCAACAACGGGCTGTTCTACTATTCACTGAACGCGAAAGGCAACAACAACGGTTTTGTGTGGAGCGGCCGCTGGTCGGACAAGATGGCGCACGCCTACAAGAACCGCTCCGACCAGTACGTGCTCGGTTCCCAGTTTCGGGAGCGTGCGGCGCAGGCTGTTGCCGGACTGAACCGCAACTGGGGCCACAGCCACCTGACGCTAAGCTATTACCACCTCACGCCGAGCATCATGGAGGGCAAGCGCGACCACAGCCACAGCTATGCCAAAAGCTTGCCTTTCCAACAGGTTCACCATTACAAGGCGGTGAGCGAGAACACTTTTTTTGTGGGCGACGGAACGCTTCAGGCGATTGTCGCCTATCAGCAAAACCGACGGCAGGAGTTCGAGGAAAGCCCGTCGGTGCCGGGGCGCGACTTCATGCTGCACACGGTCAATTATGACGCACGATACAGGCTGCCCGTGACCGACAGGCTGAAGCTTGCTGTAGGCGCAGGCGGAATGTGGCAACGGTCGCTCAACAAGGGAGACGAATACCTCATACCAGCCTATCAGCTTTTCGACATAGGAGGCTTTGGCACCGCCACTTACACCGCCGGCAGGCTCACGCTGAGCGGTGGCATTCGCTTGGACAACCGCCACTTGCACTGCTATGCGCTCGAAAGGATGTTTGAAAGGCTGAGCCGCAACTTTACGGGACTGACGAGAAGCCTTGGTGCCGTCTGCGTCATAAATGAGAAGATGAACCTCCGGCTGAACATGGCGCGCGGCTTCCGTGCTCCAAACCTCGGCGAACTGGCTTCTAACGGAGTGCACGAGGGCACCGTGGAATATGAGCTCGGTAACCCGAATCTTCGCCCCGAATACAGCCTGCAAACCGACCTTGGCTTCGACTACACATCTTCCGTCGTGTCTGCGCAACTGTCATTGTTTGCCAACTTCATCGACAATTACATCTTCACACAGCGGCTCGACGGTGTGAAGACCGACGGCTACGACACCTACCAGTACGTGCAGGGCGACGCAAGAATCGTCGGCGGAGAAGCTTACGTTGGCTTCCATCCCGTAGAGCGGCTCCACTTTGCCAACACGTTCTCCTACGTCAACAGCGTCCTGCTCCATCAGCCCCGTGAAGCCAAATACCTGCCCTTCACCCCTGCGCCACGCTGGACATCTGACATGCGCTATGACCTTGTACGCGACGGAAAGACCTTGGACAATACCTACGCAGCCGTTCAGATGGAGTGCAACCTGCGGCAGAATCATTTCTACGCCATCAACGCCACAGAGACAGCCACGCCCTCATACACACTTTTCAACGCCTCGGCAGGCACCGACCTCCGCCTGCGCGGCCGCAAGGTGGCGCCCCTGACGCTCTCATGCAACAATATTTTCGACAGGATATACCAAAACCACCTGAGCCGTCTGAAGCGTCTTGACATCAATCCCGCCAACGGCCGCCAGGGCATATTTAATATGGGGCGAAATTTCTCCATTAAGCTCCTCTTTCCGTTGGAAATACTTTCCATGTGAGAACTGCCAAAACGGCAAACACCACAAAGCCTCTCCTCCAGCCCCTCCCCAAAAGGGAGGGTTGCCAAGCAACAGTTCAAGTACTGTAAATTTACAAAAACAAATTGCAAAAATGTAAAAAAACAATTGACAAAGATGTACAAATGCAACCTCTTTGCCTTTTTATTTGTATTTTTGCAATTGAACCCCATTAAGCATTTGCAACTCTAAAACATTAAATCATAAAAACATGAACTTGAAGAAAAAATACACGCCATCGCCCGAGCGTTACGCTGACTCCGACAACATGTACAAGCGTTGCGGCCGCTCAGGAGTATTGCTGCCTAAGATAAGCCTCGGCTTCTGGCACAACTTCGGAGGCGTAGACCCTTACGAGCGTAGCCGTGAAATAACCCATTATGCCTTCGACCACGGCATCACCCATTTCGACCTCGCCAACAACTACGGGCCACCCTACGGCACGGCAGAGGAGACCTTCGGCAGGCTTATGGACGACGACTTCCGCCCCTACCGCGACGAGCTGTTCATCTCCTCAAAGGCTGGCTACGACATGTGGCCCGGCCCCTACGGCAACTGGGGCAGCCGCAAATATCTCATGTCAAGCCTCGACCAGAGCCTGCGCCGCATGCATCTGGACTACGTAGACCTTTTCTACATCCACCGCTACGATCCCCACACTCCGCTTGAGGAGACGCTTCAGGCACTGGTAGACATCGTAAGGCAAGGCAAGGCGCTGTACATAGGCATAAGTCGCTGGCCGCTTGAAGCTTTACAGTTTGCCGAAAAATACCTTCGCGAACGTGACACCCCACTGCTGATATACCAGGACCGCCTGAACCTCATAGACCGTGCCCCGATGGACGAGGGCAAGCTGCAGTTCTGCCGCGAAAAGGGTATCGGCTTCATCAGCTTCTCGCCCCTGGCGCAAGGCCTGCTCACCGACCGCTACCTGCAGGGCATTCCGTCAGACAGCCGCATGGCGCAAGGCGGTTCGCTGCGGCAAGACATGCTCACGCCGGAGCTCCTGCAGCGCATACGCGAGCTCAACGCCGAAGCCGCAGCCAAAGGACAGACGCTTGCCGAAAGGGCTCTGTCATGGATTCTTGAGCAAGACGGCGTGACAAGCGTCCTTGTCGGCGCAAGCAGCACTCGTCAGCTCGAATTTGACCTTAAGGCTATTGCAGATTGAATCATACAGCCTTGGCAGAAACATGGGTAAGAGGATCAAGATTCTACATTTTCGGGATGTCGAACCGCAACGACAAAATACATAATCCTCTTACCCTAAGATATCACAGCCGAAAGGTATCAGACTTTCCTTATTAGCTTTCTTTTCGTACCCGTAACACACATTTGTGGATCTTGACAATACAAGTGTCCACAAATGCATACACATACGATTTAGTATTAATCATTTTTTGCACATTACATAAATTTTCAAACAGATAATAACAAGTCAAGGACTAGTGATATTACCACGTCGTGGTAATGCCGTTACCAAACCTTGGTAATGGTGTTACCACAGTGTGGTAATAGCATTACCATGCTTTGGTAATGCCAAGATCACGCCCAACACAGGGTGCGTGGATTGAAACAGGAACAATCTATCAAACAAATTTATGAAAGAATTGTGGGAATTTAAATGAGTGTTTATGTTTAGCTTGAATGCCCGTAAGCCATCCTCAATTTTATCAAGGATTAAATCAAGATGCCCCTGCACTTGGTATGACTACATCATACAAAAGAACTTGCGGTAATCTTTATGACAGTCAGGATGCCATCCTCATCGTTGACCTTGAACTTTACGTCCCATTCGCCGAAAGGCATGCCGTAGACTTTGTCGGAGTTGTGCTGATAGTGTGGACGGGGGTCGAGTTCGAGGGTCTTGCGCAAGACTTCGAGCTGCTGCGTGCTGAGCGAGTACTGCAAATCGTCGGGAAAGACTACTTTCAATCGCCTTATTGGGTTAGTGTCTACAAAGCCAGAGCGTGCTCCGTCGTGGCAATCGGCGTAGGTTATGTACGGCTTGATGTCATAGATAGGCGTACCGTCCATGAGGTCGGCACCGAGCACGTGGATGACGGGACCGTCGGCGGCTGTCAGGTCTACACGGCTGAGGCGGACTGACGACAGCCCTATCGGGTTGGGGCGGAATGGCGAGCGCGTGGCGAAGACACCGACGCGCGTGTTACCTCCAAGAACCGGCGGGCGCACAACTGGGCTTGCCACGCCATGCTTGTTGGCTGAGAAGCCCCATATAAGCCACAGATAGTCGAAACCCTCGATGCCGCGCAAGGCATCGGCGTTGCGGTATTCACGCTCGAAAACAATGGTGCCTTCAAGCTCCTCAACCAGTCCGCTCTGCTTTGGTATGCCAAACTTTGAGGTGAAAGGAGAATGGAAAGTGGCTATTGGCTTTATTTCCATAGTCGTTAGAAAGAGAACCTTACGAAGAAGGCGATGATGAGCATCAATGCCGTCTCGGCGGCGCAAACTATTGACGGGATGTATAGCTTGGGCGAATTGAGGTCGGGCTTGAACGTGTCAGTGGTCTTGCGCATGCTCTTTTGGAAAACATAATACACAATGGAGGCGAAAATGAAGCCCAGGAATGTACCGAAAAGTATGTCGCCTACATAGTGAACGCCCAGATATACCCTTGACCAACAAATGATTAAAGCCCAGGCGGCAAAGACTCGCGAGAGCACATGCCGGCGAAAGACGTAGAACACGAAAAAAGCCGCGCCCCAGCAGTTGGCTGCATGAGAGGACGGGAAACCATAGTGTCCGCCACGATAGCCGTCGACAACGTGGACGAGCGAGACTATGGGGCTCTCTATGTTGGCAGGGCGTGGGCGGCAGAGAATGGGGCGCAACAGCGACGACGACGTCTGGTCGGCGAGGGTTACAAGGATGACCGAAACAACGATACACGCTATGTTGACTCGCAGCGGGAAGTTGCGAAGCATGGCGATGAGCAGACTGACGTACAGTGGAATCCAGACGAACCTGCCGCTGTACATCATCATGAAGTTGTCGAGATAGGTACAGTGCAATCCGTTGATGAACAAGGATGCCTGTATGTCCCAGTTGATAAGTGACTGGATAATTGTCAGAATCAGTGTAGGCATTTGCCTTTTACTTTTTTGCTATGTCGTCGAATGTTACTTGCAGCAGCGCCTGACCGTACCTAAGCCATTTGCCGCTGTCATTTCCTTTACTAACGACAGTCCTACACTGTTTATTGTCATAAATCACTTCATTTTTGTTCGTTTTCACGCCAAAACCGTCGTTCATCATGAAAAAAGCGTAATGCGGGACGGCAGGGTCAAGCATGTCCTTGCTGAAAGGCATGTAGTTGTTGGGGTGCCCGAGCTCTCCAAATAGGGTTGCCGCAATGTCCTGTTGCGAGCCGTAGGTGTCTACGACCATAGGTTTCTTTATGGCTCCGCCAACCCAGATCATGGGTATGTGGAAGCGGCAGGATGTAAAGTTGTCCATGTCCTTAGGCCATGCGCCGAGATGGTCGGGCACGAGAATGACGAGTGTGCGCTCCCAGCGTGGCGACTTTTTCAGGAAGCTTATGAACTCCCCTATGCAGTGGTCGGTGTAGGCAAAGGCATTTAGTACCTTGTCGCCAATGCGGCGGTAGGGCACGTCGAAAGGCTCGTGGGAGCTGCTGGTCTGTATGACGGTGAACGTTGGCTTCTGCGATTTGCCGGCGACAATGTCTTTCTCGACTCGCTGGAAAAGAAGGTGGTCGGGCACGCCCCATTTGCTGAGCCTGTCGCTCACGGGGAAATCTATGTCCTCTGTTATCTTTCCAAAGCCTTGGTTTACGAGGAACGACCGCATGTTGGTGAAGTCGGCATCTCCGCCATAGTAATAATGTGAGCGTGAGCCGTATCCGGAAGTGGCGAGTCCGACGGTGATGGATGACATTCGGCTTGTCTTACGCGGATATTTCATAAGGCTCAGCGAGCCGGGCGCAGGGTAGCCGAGAAGTATGGACACAAGCCCGCGGTCGGTGCGGAAGCCGTTGGCATAGAAGTTCTTGAAGTAGACGCCTTCCTTCTTCAGCCTGTTGAGGTTGGGCGTTACGCCAGGCTGTTTTGTCAGTGTGTCCGAGAAACTCTCCAATATTACAAGGTATATGTCGGGGACATTACTTTCGCCATTGACAAGGCTGTTCGCCCTCAGGCTGTCTTTTAATATTTGTGACTGCCTTGGCGCGAAGTCCTTGTTTCGCTTGTCATAGATACTGTAAACTTTTGGCAAGACCTGTGAAGCCAGCCTGTGCGCCTCCCGGTCGTCCATGAAGCGGTACATGCGGGCAAAGTCTTCCTGATGGGTCATGCTTTCCATGAACGAGAACAATGGGTTCACTGCCGCGTGGTTGAATACCATTACCGGCGAGTAATAAGCCTTGCCGGTGTTCATGGTCGATACCGTTACGCCGCCACGGATGGGAAGAAAAAGCAAGGCTTCGAGGAGAAGGAGCGGCAGCCATTGCACCTTGGAGAACGTAACGGCGAAGACTCCCTTGCCAAAGCGAGTCCAAAGGAGGTGAAACACAAAGAATATTATGCCCGCCGTTATGGCTATTGCCACAATGCCGAACAGAGCCTGCCACCACTCTATGCTTGCCATTGCGGCGGCAGGGGAAGACGTGATGAAGAAAACGGGCGTGGAATCGAGGGGAAAGTTCCAGTAGCCGTAAAGCACGAGGTTTGAGACAAATGCCAATGCCACGATGGCTGCGGCTATGGCAAACCATGCCTCGGTAATCCGGCGCAATGCCTTGTCAATGTTCAAATGGGGCACGGCACTTACCAAGAGCATCAGTCCCGGTATCGTGGTGAGATAGCCTGCCATAGAGAAATCTAATGGCAAGCCATGCCAGATTATTTGGAAAATGTTTGGCAGGGCGTTGCCGAAACCGCTGCAATAGGCTATAAAGAAGACTGGTTTCTGTAAAACAAAAACCAGTGTCCACAACAGGAATGTGAACACCAGTAACAGTATCTTTTTCTTCATCAGGACAGATTTATTTCCTAAAGTCCCACAGCGTAGTCTTGCTATCCTTGGTGAGTTCGAACCAAGGTTCTTCTTCGCGCAGGGAGATGTCGTCATACTCGAAGGGCAGGACAATGGTCTCGTGGCCGTCGGGCATCACCAGGCCCATCTTGCCGTTTTTCTCTGCAATGACCGGCATTGAGAGCAAGTCGTCGACGTAAACGAATGGAGTGCGCAGGAAGTCGTAGTCGGCAGGTAGGATAATGGTGCCGTCCCAGTCTTTCAGCCCGTACTTTCCGTTCTCTTCATATACCGTGTGAAGACGAATGTATTTTTCTTTCATCCTGTCTTCATAGAACTTCATGGTATCCTCGTCGGCAATCATCTTCATGAAATAGTTGTACGAGTCGCAATAGTTTGCCATAGACCGTGTTATCAGCATCCGCCAGTCAAGGTTTTCTATGACCTTGCGGTTGCGGTCAATGTATCTTGCCATTGCCTTCTCGCGCCTTGGGATAGAGAGAGTTTCTATTTGCTTTTCTACTTTCTCCAACATTCCCATTGAGCCGCGCGCCTTGATGTAGCGGTGTATCTGTCGGCTCATCTCGTTACAGAAAAACTTGTCTATCTGCTTTATTTCTATTTCGTCTCTGAATATGCCTTCCATAGCTCTCTTGTGCGTTAGAATGGAATTAAAAATAATGATGTTGCAAAATTACTAACAAAGCTCCACTCTACCAAAGCTTTTTCAAAATATTTGTTCTTTTGCATTTCAACGCCCCCTTGCCATTGATGCGGCAAGGGGCGTGACATTTAAAAGTCAACGACCGTAATGCCGGCTCCGCCAAAACGCACGTCTTCGTCGTGGAAAGCGGCAACGGCGGGCTCACCCGACAGGTATTCGCGTATGAGCTGCCTTAATATGCCGTTGCCTTTGCCGTGCAATATGCGCACGCGCTGCATGCCCATGAGCACGGCATCGTCTATGAAATAGCGCACGGCTTGCAGTGCCTCGTCGCCGCGCATGCCGCGCACGTCGAGATCCTGGTGGAAGTTCTTGCGGTGCTGGTCGATGGTGTCTTGCGTCATGTGCGAGACATTGTATGCCTGCAAGCCTTCCTTTATCTCGTCCATTTTGGTTTTCGCCTTGGTGTCTTGCCCGTTGTCTTGAATGTCAGGCATGGCAAACTCCAAGCGCGTGAGCGGCAGTTTCGTGCGCATGTCCCCTACCCTCACGGTTGCGTTCTTGCCGTTTATCTGCTCCACGATGCCTTCAGAGCGCAGCCCTTTAAGCCTGACAGTGTCTCCGACTGCAATGTCTCGGTTGAGCAGTTGAGGTTTCTTGGTTGATGCGTTCCTTAAGGCTGATGCTGCACGCTCCTCGTCGTCCTTTTTCTTTTTACGCCGTTCTTCATGCCGTTTCTTACGGGCTTGTATTTGCTCCACTTTCTTTTGGAAATCCTCGTCTGAAAGAAAGCCGGAAGCCTGCTTGCCCCTGCCTTTGTCTTTCCAGCTGCCGTCTTCCACTTCCTGCTTGAAGCTGTCGAGTTCTGCCCTTATCTTGCGTGTTTCTTCTTTCTCTGCCTGCTGCTCGCGTATCTCGCGTATGGCGTTTTCTATGCGGCGGTTGCTCTCCTTAAGCAGTTCTTCGGCATCTTGTTTTGCCTTGTTCAATATTGCCTTGCGCTCGTGCTCTACATCCGTTACGTCCTTTTCGTATTGGTCTATGCGCTTTTGCAGTTCTTTCTCCTTTTGGTGTATGGTCTGCCTTTTCTGCTCCCAGTAGCGTTTGTCGCGTACAATGTCTTGCAGGTATTTGTCGCTTTGTATGTAGTCGGAGCCCACAATGTCCGAAGCTTCCTTTATCACGGCATCGGGCAGACCAATCTTTCTTGCTATCTCTATGGCGAAGCTGCTGCCCGGCCTTCCAATGGCAAGCTGGAACAACGGACGCATTTCGTGGCGGTCATAGAGCATGGCACCGTTGGCAACGCCGTCATGGGAGTCGGCAAAATGCTTCAGGTTTTGGTAGTGGGTGGTTATTACTGCCCATGCACCCTTCTTGCAAAACTGCCCGAGCACGCTCTCCGCTATGGCTCCGCCAATCTGTGGCTCGGTGCCAGTTCCGAACTCGTCGATGAGTATCAGGGTCTTGTCTGATGCCTGCCGCATCATGTTTTTCATGTTAAGCAGGTGCGACGAATAAGTAGACAGGTCGTTGTCTAAGCTTTGTTCATCGCCAATGTCTATCATTATATCTTTGAAGATGCCGCATTTGCTTCTGTCGTCTACGGGAATGCTCAGTCCGCATTGGAGCATGTATTGCAGCAGTCCTGTGGTCTTAAGACAAACTGATTTACCTCCAGCGTTAGGTCCGGAGATTATCAAGATATGCTTTTCCGGAGTGAGCATTATGTCTAATGGGACTATTGAGCGTGAAGGCTCTACACCTGTACCCTCTCCTTCCAGGGCGGGAGTGCTGTCATTGTCAGTGTTTACTTTGGGTGGGATAGGTAAAGCCTCCCCCCTCCCTGAAGGGAAGGGGCTGGGGGTGGGGTCCGTTTTCTTCAAATGCTTCTCAAGCAACGGGTGCCTTGCCCTTATCCAGTCTATGTAAGGGCGGTCTTCCACGTTCGGCTCAAATGCATTCATTTCCTTTGCCAACTTTGCTTTTGCTTGAATTAAATCTATTTGCGAAAGGAAATGATAAGAGTCCAATATCTCATGTACATGAGGTCTGATGCGCTCTGCCATCTTCGTCAGTATGCGTATTATCTCGTGCCGCTCGTCGCTCTCAAGCTCCCTTATTTTGTTGTTTGCCTCCACAACCTCGGTTGGCTCAATGTAGACAGTACGCCCTGTAGCGCTCTCGTCGTGTACGATACCGGATATTTTCCGCTTCATGGCAGGAGCTACAGGAATGACAAGCCTCCCGTCACGCATGGAAGGAGCGACATCCTTGTCAACAATGCCTTCACTCTGTGCGGAGCGGAGAATGTTGTTGAGAATACGTGATACTGAACCTGCCATGCGTGCCATCTCCTGACGGATGTTAAGCAGCTCGGGTGAGGCATTGTCACGGATGTGCCCAAATTTGTCTATTATTTGGTCAATCTGTTGTATGAGCACAGGAAAGGTTGCTACGCCGTCGGCAAGGTCGTAAAGGGCTGGATAAATGGCTTTCTCCTGCTCTTCTCCTTCTGCATGAGTGGACGGACTCAGGAATTTTATAATGTCATCTATAGTCTTCAAAGAACGTCGAAGGTCAAACAACTCATTTTCCTCCATCCATGTGTTTTGTATGCGCACACGTTTTATGCTTTCGCGCAAGTCGAAGAAGTTGCTTAGAGGAAAGTCCTCGCCGCTTTCCTCTATGTGGCGCATTTCACGTATCTCCTCCATACGTGTGTTTACTTCTTCGCAATCGGTTGAGAAAGCAATCTCGTCAACAAGGCTTTTGCCCAATGTAGACAAGCAACCGTGTTTTAGCACATCGCGTATCTCGCCAAATCCTAACTTAGCTTCAAATTTCTTTGGATATATCATAGATTCACAGTCGTCTCCGTAATCTTATTGGTCATTAATTCATTTGTGCATGTCTCTGCCACTATGTAAGCCCTATCTTACTATCAAAATAGTTCTTCCTGCCGTTAGCACTATACAAGTTCTATCTTGTTTCCATGCCGTTGCCAGTATTCCATGCTTTTGTTTTTTGCAAAATTACTCTTTTCCTTTCACTTATCCACCCCCCTAATTGTTAATAAACGCTAAGTTGATGAAAATTCTATCCATAATATTTCTTTATCCCAATCAAATTCCTTACCTTTGCACTCGCTTTAAAGAAAAGCTGGTACAACACTTGAAAGTAAGTTTATACTTATAATCAAGCAACCTATATACCATTTGGAGAGATGGTAGAGTGGTCGATTACAACGGTCTTGAAAACCGTCGTACCGAGAGGTACCGGGGGTTCGAATCCCTCTCTCTCCGCCAAAGTCAGCGTAACGAGTTGCAAAACAACAAGTTACGCTGATTTTTCGTTTAATGGTGCGCCAAATCTGCGCCATTTTTCGTTAAGTTGTCTAACGAACGTCTTTCATCCACTGATGAGGTGGCTCTAAAAGATGTTAAAAAATGTGCTCAAAATTTTGTAACGGTAATGCATCGGAACTTGTGGGCTACACACCTCCCACTCTTCATAAAGGTGTGCGATGGTTCGTTGACTTCTCTGCCATCGATCCGGCTCGCGGCTTGATGCGCCGCAAGCGTTATTACATCAACGATAAACTTTCTATTTCCGCCAAGAAGCGTAGGGCAAACGAAATCATGGAGGTGCTCACCAAGCAACTCTCGCAGGGCTGGAACCCTTGGGTAAGAGCCGACGAGAGCCGTGGCTTTGTGGCTTTCGACAAGTGCTTGGAACGCTATGAGGACTACATTGACCGCATGGACAGGAAGAAAACTCGCCAAAGTTATCATTCACGGGTGAACATCCTGCGCGAGTTTATCACCTCACAGACCGTCGCCATCAAGTATGCCTATCAGTTTGACATCACTTTCTGCACCGACTTCATTGACTGGATATTCCTTGATCGCGAGAGTTCCGTGCGAACAAGGAACAACTATCGTGGTTGGCTCTATGGCTTTGCCGAGTTCTTGTTGGCAAGAAAGTACATCAACGACAACCCTGTGGAACGCATCAAGGTGATGTCGGAACATGGAAAATACCGCAAGGATTTGAGTTCAGAACAGCTCCGACAGATGTCCACCCACTTGCAAAAGGTGGACAAGCACTTCTATCTGGCTTGCCTCATGCAGTATTACACGCTCATTCGTTCAGGCGAAATGAGCCACTTGAAGTTGGCGGACATCTCCTTGAAGAACCAGACGATCTTTGTCTCTGGCGAGTTCAGCAAGAACCATAAGGATGCCGAGGTGGGCTTGAACAAGGTCATCGTCAAGTTCATGCTCGACTTGAACATCTTCAGTTATCCGAACGACTACTATCTTTTCGGCTCGAAGTTCGTTCCCAACAAGGAACGAATCGGTGCCGACCAGTTCACCAAGCGTTGGAGAGTGATGCGCAAAGCCTTGAAGTGGGACGACTGCTATCAGTTCTATAGCTTGAAAGACTCTGGCATTCGCGACTTGGCCAATGCGCAAGGCGTGGTAGTAGCTCGCGACCAAGCTCGCCACAGCGACATCACAACGACCAACAAGTACATCCAACGGCACGGCGTGCAGCAGGTAACACTCGGCTTTGAGGGTTGCCTGTCATACGGAGAGAACGAAGACGGTGAATGAAAGAAAAATCAGCAACTGCTTATCGCAAATGCGGTAAACGGTTGCTGATTGCTTTTTAAACGGACTTTTTTCAATGTAGCCTTGTATCTTACAGGCTTTTTGAATGAAAATAATATTGAAAATCAACGATTTGCGGAATGCTACGCTTTGTATTCTCGTCGATTTTGTGCTACAATGCCTTGAAACGCTGCCCACCCAGTAAAACAGACGGCAACTATTCTGCTTGTTGAACCTTGCGCTTTTCTTGTCCGCGCGCAGCCAAGAGGGGCGCAAGGCTCCGCAGAACGTGTTGGCGAATTAAGTTTCCAAACCGCAGAGCATCAACTGAGGTCGAATTGATCCGACTTTCATCTTGCTGCTTTTGGGCCTGGAAACACAATCCTATTGCCAACACTGTAGTTGCTGCCAGTTTTATGCCCACCCTTTTTCTTCTCGCAATCTTAGGAACTTATATAAGGTAGGGAAAGCCATTTATATGGACTGCTCACGCTTTCTGCTTGCCGTCCTTGACATGGCAGGGTATTCCATCTCAACGTCGTACTGATGCAGTATGCGGTAGATGTTGCTCTTGCCCCGATAGCCGGTGCGCTCCATGATTTCCCTCACACTGTAGCCAGCCTTATACATGTTGATGACCAGCTTGTAACGCTTCAATTTTCGGTCTTCAAAGCTATATGAATACAATTCCGCTTCCAAGTCGTCATGCGAAGTCTTGTCGCGTTTACTGAACACTCTGCATATCAGGCTCAACGTGTCGGCAGTCTTCGTCTCTGGAAACATCTGGTCGTGGGTGTCCAGTCCGTCAGACAGAGAAATAATGCGGATATTCATCTTCGAGCAATACTTGATGAAGAACATCATGTCGTGGAAGTTGCGGAATACATTGTCGAAAGAGTGAAACATGGCACTGTCGCCACTTGTGAGGCTGTCGATGAAACTGCCCCATTCAAGACGTTTCCTATCCTTGGGTTGTTCCACAAACACGGCACTGCATCCATGCTGCTTCATCTTTTCCACTATATTGTTTGTTTGCTCATATAATTGAGCATTGTTTATATATCCGATATAGTTCATATTACTCGTATTTCTAAATCATACCTTTTACAAAGGTAATCAATAAATCTCGTATTCTCACTTGTTTTACGGCATAACTGTAATATTACCGCAAAACTTGCTCGTTTATCTTCCTATTGGTTCTATTTTCAAGAAGAATAGAACCAATGCTTAAAATATTAAGCAAAACTTTCTTCATTCTTGTCTCAGCCACCTACCTTTGTCATAAGTTTCAAACCCAATCATAGCAACTAATGACAACAACAGATTATCACAAGGGCTTTTTGCAAAGACAAGCGTCTTCTCTCGTTCGGAAACGACATGGCGTATTACCCATATTGCCGTTATTGTCTTTATTACTCGTATTACCCATATTGATGGGTTGCGCCTCCTGTTCATCAGGTGGCGAGTATGACTTTCGTTCCCGAAAAGAAGCCTTAGATAAGTATCATGCTTATTTGCAGAAAGTCCGTAGCATTGCCCATACCTGCACCAAAGAGTTTGGTGAAACTCTGCGTGAATGGCATGAGGTCAGCGACACCGTTTATAAATATCTTGCCAAAGACTCCGTATTTATCAGACATAACAATGAGGCAAACGACTTCTTCCTGGTGCATGATTCCGTCAGAGCGGAGATGCTTCGCCTTACAGAAACATGGAAATACGGCTATGGCGATGTGCTGACCATCAAAGATATGACTTGCACTTACAAGGAAGACCACGAACTCTTGGACGCAGTGCATGATGCCGGAACCTTCTTCAACTCTTTGGATAGCGCAAGCATCAGCATTTGTGACAAAGCTTCTATCTTGAAACGATATAGGTACTTCCTGCAAGAAGCAAGGAGTACAGATTTCAACAGCAGAAACGAACTGTTGCGCTTCATCCGCCAAGAAGATTTTTTGTTTCGCTCGTTTCTTGCCCATCTGTATGAGATGGACAACGAACCTCTTTCTGATATAACCAAGAACACCGAACAAATTTGTCGCAACATCTTCTTGGCTGCAAAGAACGGCAAGATAAGTTCCAAGGATGTGGTCGTGTATATGTCCATGCGTACTGTAAGGCGACTCTTGCAAAACTCGGCAGAGTGCGTGGAGAATATCAACCGCTTTGAAATGAAAAACAAGGCGCAAGGCAACGCTTACCTGTGGATGATTATCCAACCGTTCATCAGTATTGACCAGTTCTCGCTTGCAACTATGACCGCTCAGGAGCGACAGAAGTTCAACTATGTCGTCACGCAGCTCCCCAAATCCAAGAAGTTTGCTGAGACGTTTGACATCAACCTCAAAGCATTGAACTATCTGTTGCCACAACAACTCCTGAAGATTTATGTTTCATCCCTATAAACCCCATTCGATATGATAACAAAAGAAGTAAACAAGTTTATGGCTCTGGCTCCTTTGATGCTGCCAAAGCTAATCTACAGTAAGAAATGTGCAGAACCAGACATCACAGAAGACTCTGCCATCCTGTATTTCACCCTTGAAGAAAGTTTCCCAATTGGTTGCGTCATGGATATGCTGGACGATGACATGGATTTGCTACTGCTCTATCATGGCACAAGCAAGACCAATCCGAAGATTCATCATTGCTGCTTCTTTGCCAATCCAAAACTGGGACAAAGCATGTACAAGGTCAATATGGTGTCGCTTGCCAACGGATTCGTGGATGGCATCACAGTGACCATCTACGATTCCATTGACGTTTGGGAAGACGAACTTGAAAGCGATCTCATGCCACATGAACGTTCTTTCGACTTCATTCAGGCGATGACGGCATCCAAACTATTGTCGGTCTTTTGCAAGATGAGCTATGAGGGCTGAACTCCTGTATAAGTTTGCCGACATCATCAACAGCAATGGTAAAGAGTTTCGTGCGGTAGTTCCTTTGTCTCGGCATGACTACATGGTGCAGGAAGGCAACCGCCTCGTCAAGTCGTCTTGTCTCGTCTTGCGCATCATGTTGGCAGGAAAAGTGAAGTATCATGTCTCACGTACCGTTTGGAACATCTACGAGAAGGACATTGATAAAATCATCCAGAAAGTCTGCCGACGTGACACCGCCTTTGCAGAACGCATTGCTCAGTGTGAGCCTACTCCAAAAGATGTAGAACTGATCGTCAGGCGTGCTTCGTTCAATTCCTTGAAGTTGAAAATCTCAAATTCAGCAATCTACCTGTACGTTGGCAACGGCAAGTAGATATTTCCCGATAATATCGTATTACTCATATTATTCAAGTAAAAATGACTTATCTGAAAATTGCTATATTCTTAACGTTTCCACTGCTCGTGTGGGTGTTCCCCATACGCTTCTATCAGAACCGAAAGTTCAGAAATGCGTGGATCGCCTTGGCTTATTCAGTCAACTGCCGACTGTTTGTTGCTCGTCTGTTGTCCTTGTTGGTAATCGTGTTCCACATCGCTTATTATGCTTTGTTTCCAACAGACAAAGGTATTATGATTTCATCCCTCTATGTGTTCTTCTCCTTGGCTTCAAGGCAAAACTTGAAACTGCTGATGGCTGTCAGAAGAAGCGAATGGGGAATCCCAATGTTGGCTTTGATGGCAATGGGCATTTCCTTTCTTCCCCATTCCCTTTCATCAGCTATAACCTTGGCGATGATGCTCGATGCAGTATGCTGTTTACCATCACGAGTGAAGAAACAGAAATCGAAAGTTCAGTCCTCATTGGACTGTCAATCCTAATAATGAAATATCGAACTCATGAAACAAAATAAGACATCACTCCATTGGCTTGCCCTTGGATCAGACTTGATAGAATGTTTGAGGTCTGGCAGTCGTCAGCGCATGAACCGTTACGATGCTTTCATCTGGATGATGGAACATATTCAGAATGGCGTGAAGATAAAAGACGATTATGGCGAGGTAGTCAAGACAGTTCCTTATTCCGTCTCTTACAAGCGACTGGCAGAAGACTGGAATTGGGATAGGACAACTGTCCAGAATTTCATCGAAGACTTGGTTGCCCTATCGGTCATTCAGACAAAAAGGGAAGGAAGTACTATCGTCTTCACACTCGGAAAGAAATCCTACAAGCAGCTTGTCTTATGACTTTGTTTCCCTTTCGTTTCACCAAAGCCAGTTTCGCTATGCGTCTATTCATACGCCTCTTCAAAGACCCAGCGAGCTTGCTCCGCAGCATTCAGTTGGGCTTGCGCCAAAGACCCGCAGTGGAACGATTTGCAAAATCGGTAAGCCTAATTACCGGTTTTCATAAAAACCGTATTAGGCTACCACTCCATTGGAGTTCCTCGGCTGAAGCCTTCGGGGAGCAAGCTCTGGCAGAATAAGTTTACTTACAAAGAAAAAAGAATATGACAGGAAGAAAACAAGTAATGGATATGCGTTCCACGACCAGTGGTTTGAGCGCACAAGAGAGCGATGAGCAACAGCGCAACTGGACAAATACACAATGGGAAAAGAAGGCAAAGGACAGTCTTTCCAACTATGACCCTACACGTGCAAAACTTAATTTTGAAGTGGTAAAAGGCGGCATCGTCCAACCCATCGACACCTCAAAGACCATAGCGCAGAAAATGGCAGAAAACTTGGCGGCAAGAGGCATCAAAGACCCGAATGCTCGTCCTGGAGCAGTGATGAAACGGCGGACGGTCGCTCAATTCATCTTTGGCGGCAATCGTGAGCGGATGCATGAATTGGCATTTGGCAATCAGATAGTGGACTTGACGAAAGGGGCAGACAACTCAGCCATTACTCGTTGTAAGGACATTGAAGAATGGGCAAAGGATGTATATGGCTTTATGGCGAAGCGGTTTGGTGAGGACAACATCATCAGTTTTTATGTTCATCTCGATGAGAAGAACCCACACATCCATTGCACGTTGATTCCAGTTGACCCGGTAAAGAACCGCATCTCATGGAAAAGCGTTTTCGGAGATGGACGTGAAGCGGAGTCGGCAAACATGACCAAACTTCATAGTGAACTCATGGAGGCCGTAAGTCATAAATGGGGATTGGAACGTGGAAGCAATATGGCAGAAACCAAGGCACGTCATCGTTCAACAGAAGAATACAAGCGAGACCTTGTTTCGGAGGTGTGCAACCTTCAATCAACCAAAGAAGATTTGCTGAAACAAATCCATCGTGCCGAAATCAAATTGAAAGGTATATCCACAATGATAGCCAACTTGCAGCAACGCAAAGAAGACATTCAGAAGCAGATAAACCTTGTTGCCGAGCAATTCAGTCAATCAAATGCAGACAAAGAAGCATTGTCTCGGCAAATGGAGAAACTGCGCCATGAAATGGCAGGCATTGACGAGAAACTCACTGTCCGTTATCAGATGTTGAGTGAAGCCAACGATACTATCTCTGCCGCCAAAGCCAAACTTGAAGAAATGGCTCAGGAGCACAACAAGCTAAAGACTATCATTGACAATGACAAAGACCAACAGTCCACAGCCATCCAAAGAAGTATTCTTGCTACCTATAACAAGATGCTCATGTCATCCATTGAACCATTGCTCCCCACCTTGTCCGACCATCAGAAAGAAGTACTTGACGACTCTGGTTACACTGACCTTACCTCCAACCGTAATCATATCCTTAACTGCGCCATGTTGCTCGCTCTGCAATACATAGAAGCCGCCACCACCTATGCTAACTCGCATGGTGGCGGCGGTTCTACAAATCTGTCTGGTTGGGGACGCGACAAGGATGAAAATGACGAACATTGGTGGCGGCGTTGCATCGCCCAGTCCGCCGCCTTGATGCATCCGAAAGGGCGTGGACGGTAAATATTGGTAATATCAAATTACTTGTGATGATTTGAACTGTAGGTGATTAGGACGTGTGTGGAACTAATCACCTATTTTATGCAATATATTGACTAATAGGTCGCATCTGGCTTTTGAAGTAATTCAATTCTTTTTTACCATTTGCTTTGGATGATTGCAAACGTAAATGCAGATTTATAGTCTATATCTGCGCTTTTTGGCCTTATTCGCCAATAAATGGGAAAATAAAATCAGTTTTATTCTTTCTTTTCCCGGAAAAACGATACCTTTGTACTGTATATATATTGATAAAAATATGGGATTACAAAAAGAAAAATCTATCAATCGCATAAAAGCAGTATTGGCAGAAAAGAAAAGGACGAACAAATGGTTGGCGGAACAACTTAATAAAGACCAAGCTACCATTTCAAAATGGTGCACCAATAAAGCACAACCTGGACTTGAAACATTAATACTGATAGCGAAAAACTTAGATGTTGATATTAGAGAACTAATAGTTCAGACAAAAAAGGATTAATATGACAGGACTAAGTGATAAAGCATTTGCGATAATGGCAATATGTGAAGAAGCCAAAAAGCCATTTGGTATAACGGTGGACTATATAGGCCCTCGGCAATATAAATTTGTTTGGGCTTTCAAAATTGACAAGGACAAAGCTCACAGAGAGGAGTACGATGAACGCTCTGTAACAGGTGGTGTTGAACTTGACTCTGAATACCCTGGATGTCCCTATTGTGGAAGCAAACAGTTTTATATCTGTGGATGTGGAAAAATAGTTTGCTATCATGGTGAAAGAGTTGTGACATGCCCCTCTTGTGGTCAACGAGGAGAAATAACGACAGTAAGTGAAATAAATCTCAAAGGTGGTGGCTACTAACCCACATAAAAAAATAAGACAATGACAGAATTAAGCAAGAACTCAATTGTTTCTTTGGTTGGTGGTGGAACTGCTACCATTGTCAAAGAATTAGGAAGAGGTGGACAAGGTATTGTTTATCTTGTGGAAGTTTGTGGCGAAAAGAAAGCTCTGAAATGGTATCTAAATGCTCCAGGCGATAAATTTTATCGCAACCTGGAACACAATATTGCTTCTGGTGCTCCTTCTGATGCATTCTTATGGCCAGAGTATCTGACGGAAAAGCAACAGGGCAGTTATGGGTACATTATGAAACTACGTCCCCAAAACTATTATGAGTTTGGTAATTTCTTGTTGGCAAAGGTTTCTTTCAAGTCTTTTACGGCTATGCTGTCGGCAGCTATGAAGATTTGCGACGGCTTTATGATGCTTCATCGCTTTGGGTATAGTTATCAAGACTTAAATGACGGCAACTTTTTTATTGACCCACAGACTGGTGACGTGCTGATTTGCGACAATGATAACGTGATGCCACAAGGTGAGAAATCTGGTATTATGGGTAAAGCAAGGTATATGGCTCCAGAAATAGTCGCAGGAGGTATTCCTGACAAATATAGTGACAGATTCTCCCTCTCGGTTATTCTGTTCATGCTATTCTATGCGAATCATCCTTTCGAGGGTGCGAAAGTTGTAGCTTGCCCTTGCATGACAGAATCATACGAAAAAAGATTTTATGGAAGCGAAGCACTATTTATCTACGATCCTACAGACAAGTCAAACCTGCCTGTAAGAGGAATACATCAAAATGTCATAAGAAGGTGGCCTGTGTTTCCGCAAATGCTTCGTGATACTTTCATTGAAGAATTCAGCAAAGAAAAATTGCAGAATCCAAGTACTCGTATGATTGAACAAAACTGGAAGAAAATAATATCTTCCGTTCGTGACAGTCTTGTGGTATGTAGCAATTGTGGAGAAGAAACTTTTGTGAACATATCTAATTCTACTGACAAGTGTATGAATTGTGGAAAAGACGTTGATTTGTCAAAACGACTTGTAATCAACAACCGTTCACTTCCTCTAACAAATAATACTGCAATATACATTGACGAAGACAATACTCCAGATGGAGTAGTTACAACAGATAGTAACGGCTTTATGCTTATCAAAAATGTTTCTACTGAAACATGGACAGTTGAGACACCAAGTGGAAAAATCAAAACCGTTGCTCCAAATGAAATACTCCCTGTGAAAGTAGGATTGAAAATTACATTCCGCGTTCACACTGTGCCGTACAAGGCAGAAATTAAAGTTATGTCAAACAAATAAAAAAAATACAATATGTCTCTTTTAGATGATGTGGTCAGCGTGCCACGTAGAACTATGACCCTTTTCTTCCTTATTGATACATCAGGAAGTATGATGGGGAACAAAATCGGTGCCGTAAACGATGCCGTAGTAAATGTGTTGCCAATGCTTGACGAGATTTCCGCCTCAAATCCTGATGCGGAGATTAAGGTTGCAGCCCTTGAATTTTCCAATGGAACAAATTGGCTGTACGATGAACCAAAATTGGCATCTGATTTCAAGTGGCAGGATGTTCAAGCTAATGGTTTGACTTCTCTTGGCGCAGCCTGTATAGAACTCAACAACAAGCTTTCCAGAAATGGATTTATGCAAGCTGCAAGCGGTTCATTTGCGCCAGCTATCATCCTTTTGTCCGATGGTGGTCCAACAGATGATTTTCAAAGTGGACTAAACAAACTTAAGAGTAACAATTGGTTCAAGGCCGCTATTAAAATTGCCATAGCTATCGGTGATGATGCAGACAAAGACGTGCTTAAAGACTTTACAGGTTCAATCGAGGCTGTATTCACTGTTCATAACATTGATGCCCTAAAACAGGTCATCCGTGTGGTTGCTGTAACATCTTCTCAGATTGGTAGTAAAAGTTCTACAGCAGGTGAGACTTCCAAGCAAGAACAAGTAATTAAGGATGTCACGGAAAATGTGAAGGACATTGACGGTGCACATTCTGAAGCTGCGGCTCCAGAGCCAACAGCTTCTAATAATTATGATGATTGGGATTAAATAAGATATATTAGGCGACTATATATTAATATCAGATGAAAGATTTACATCACTCATGTCAAGGCGAAAGCCACATCTTATCAAATAAGGTGTGCCAAGACTCGTCTTATAGTTCAACAAGTGACACCATGTCCATTGCAATCGTATGCGATGGGCATGGTGGAGCACGCTATTTTAGAAGTGATGTTGGTTCTCGTTTTGCTGTTGATGCAACCAAAGAATGTGTTCAGGCTTTTGTGTCTGAAATAGACGTGAATTTGTTCAAGGATAAACAGTTTACTCAAAAGAAAGCTCTATCTTCTGAGGCAAGTTCAAATATCTATACGAAAGACACAAATGTAGACAAGGCACTTCGTCAATTGTTCTCTTCAATCATCTATAGCTGGAGAGAAAAAATTACGCAACATTCACTAAATAACCCATTATCAGAGAAAGAGCGATTGTCTATAAGGCCTGATTATCTTTCAGAGTTTGAACAAGGCATAGGCATTGAGAAAACATACGGCTGCACTTTGATGTGCTATGTATATACAAACCTTTTTTGGTTTGCTTTCCATATTGGCGATGGAAAATGTATAGCCTTTGATGATAATGGAACTTGGTTTGAACCTATTCCATGGGATGAAAAGTGCTTTTTAAATAAGACAACTTCTCTTTGCGATTCATCGGCCATTGACGAATTTAGGTATTGCTATTGCGGTGACGGAAATAAACCTTTAGCAGTATTCCTTGGTTCTGACGGAATTGACGACTCGTTTGGTGAAACCGAAAATATGGTGAACTTCTATGTCCAAGTTCTTAAACTTATAAACAAAGAAGGACTTGAAATAGCTGTAGCCAATATTCATGAAACTTTGCCGCAATTAAGTAAGATTGGCAGTAAGGATGATATGTCTATAGCTTGTATTTTCGATGAAGAATCCCTTCAAAAGAAAATAAAGCATCTTGTAGGTTGGCAAAGGCGAAATATAGAGAATCAACTATTCGAGATCAACAATCGCATCCTTAAATACAAGGATGAAATTGCTCGTCTTAGCAAGTGTGACCTCAGAAATCAGAAACAGATGATAGATTTCCAATACGCAAAGAAGGATTTATCGAAGGCTTTTGAATTGAAACATTCACTTGCAAGTAAGTGGAATAGATTCTCAGAAGAAATAGAAGGTGAATCATATATGCCGTACAAAGATGAGATTGGCTGGGAAGACTCGTGTCTTGTAGATATAGAGCAAGCAGAAAAGAATAGTTCCTCAATGACCAAGACTGAAGATGAGGACTCATCGAATGAGGTAGAAATAATATCTGAAGAGACCTCTGTTGGCATCACAAAAACTGAAGGTCATGAAAACTCCGATGAGGATACTGATATCGATTTACATGCCAATGGAATCGGTGAGATATAGAAAAATGTGGCTGCAACTGAAGAAAAAGACAATAACAATATTGCTGAAGAAAAATGAAACTACATGAAGCTATAAAAAAGTTGGTTGCGCAATTTGGTGAGAGCATCGTGACCGAAGTGAGGTTGGCCAATTTGTTGGCTGACCTCAACGGCTATCAGGATTACCCTGCCATGAAGATGGTTCTAAAAGATATTTTGAAAGCAGGATATGGTAAAAAGTTATTTGACGTATACTCTAAAAAACACACCAATACCATTGGTAAAAGTGTAGATTATGCCAAAACTTTTGCAAGCGAATCAAATTACAAGGAAGATTTGGTCAGTTATGCTTTTGACTGTATTCTGTTTGCACTTGGTTGTATCACAACTATCAACGAACCGATGACCAAAGGGTACGATCCTTATACAAAGGGGAATGGAGATATTTTGGATAACTTGACTAATCAGTTAGCCTCACTTCAAAAGCAATATCTTGATTTGTTGGATCGATTGATTACTTTGCCACAGAATATTTACAAAGACGCTCCGGGCTATTATAGTACGGATGCTTTAAACAAACTATACGCGGTGGAGACCAAGATTGCTGTGATTATTATGGAGACTAATTCAAACGTAAGTTTGGATTGGTGCACTGATAAGCGATCTGAAAAACTTGAATATTATAAAAAACAGAAAACAGATGCAGTTGCAAAAGGATTTAATGAATTAAAGTCTCAATACAAAGCATTACTAGCATCACTCATAATTATACCTAAGAAGCTGGGTGTAAAGCGTTCTGGCTTTTATGATGATAATGGTGAGAAAGAATTGTCTTCTGTTGAAGATGAAATAAAACTCACCTACTACAATATGGGTAGAACCTATGATGATTGGTGCGAAAAAGAGAAAAATGATTATCTTGCAAAACATCAGGTTGATAACAAAAATGTAGCTCTTCAATTAATAGCAAAAATCGGAATACCTGCAGCGGTTGTCATCGTTGCATCAGCTACAGGTGTGAGTTATATGACATCAGCAAGTGCTATAGAACAGTTTGAACACACAATAACATTGGGCGAACAAAAAGCAACTGCTGGAGAATACGGAAAGGCCTTACAACTATTTAGCGAAGCAAAGAATAATTATACAGCATCCTTCAGAACTGGTCATTATCAAGACATCGCCGATGAACATATAAGTGCAAGTATAAATGATGCCACACAGTCAAGTGTCAAGATGGTAGATGAAGGCAAGCTCATGGATGCAAGTACATTGCTATCATCATTGCCTCATGGGGTAATCTCTGAAAACCAGCAATATACAGAACAATACAATTCTGCAAAATCAAATTTAGAAAAGGCTGTAAATGATGGACTGGACAATCTCATTCAGGACATATCAAGCAATCATGGGAAATTGAGCGGTACATCTAAACAAAAGTTGAATGAATTGCTGAAGATAAATCCTAACGATTATTGGTTGAACTTCATTAAGAACAAAGAAAAATGAAAGATAAGGCAAAAAAGATAATTCGCAATATATTGATTGGTGCAGTGGCATCATTATATCATACAGACGTACAAGCTGCGGAGAACTCTGCTCAACCTCTTTTGGAGGGACTTAATGGCGACGATAAAGAAAGCGCAGTGAGTGCTTTAAAGGATAAAATTATAAGAAATGTATTGCAGATTAAGAAAAATGGTGATACAAAACTGATAGCTGGACATCGCTCCCATATGTCGCATCGTTCAGGAGGTGGCGGAGGTGGTGGTCACTATTCACATGCTTCTCACTATTCAAGCTATGGTGGAGGTGGCTCTAGTCATAGCAGCCATTCTTCTCATAGCTCAAGTTCTTATGGAACGACTTATTCTGCACCTAAACCTGTGCCAAAAACATATAAGACCTATGATTTAGGTGATAGAACTCTTAAGTCTGGACTGTATGGGAACGATGTGTCCAAACTAACATCTTTACTTGTATCTAAGAACTATATGAATAGTTCATGGATCACCATGCAGAATGGTTATCCTGTATACAATGCTCGTGTTGTGGCTGCCGTAAAACGCTTCCAAAAGGATGCAGGTAAGACACAAGATGGTGTTATGACATCTACACTTTCGACAGATCTTGAGAACTGGGATGCTAGCAAAACGACATTGGTTCTTGGTATTAGAAACTTGGGGTACAATGAGGCTTCCGAGATAGCTGGTAATGATGTAAATGAGTTGATTGCATTGTTACGCAGAGCTGGATTCCCTCCCAACCCATCAAAATTGAAATACAAAGGAAGCAAGGCTGTGTTTACAAAAGATATAGAAACGGCAGTTAAATTATTCCAGGCCTACAATGGACTGACACCTGATGGACAGGTAAGTGACGCAACAATAGCCAAGTTAAAAGCTGTAGCAAAATAATTGTGAGTATGGAATTGAATATTGATAAAAACGTATATACAGATGCTTGCATATCGAAAGCTATTTATAGTCTTTCTAAAGATTATACTATCTGTCGTTCTCAGGAACACGACATAGAAATCTTTAGCGTGATTCCTTTGGACAATCAAAAAGATGAGAATCAGATTAAAGCAGATATTTTCAACGCATTAAATGATTATAAGTTAAGACAAATAATAGAAGACGAAACGCACGACATAAGGACAATCCTTTATGCCAAGGCATTTGCAGATTTCGATGATATAGACAGTAATGATGAAGTATAAATTATTGCCATTTACATTTAGCAGAATATCGTCCAAGGAAGTTTTGGTAAACGAATTGGGAGATATGTTGGCGGTGCCAGAAGGTACTGTCAAGGCTATTGTTGAACATACAATAGACACAAAGAGCGATTTATACAAGTCATTGGTTGCAAACTTTTTCTTGACAGAGAGGACAATTCCTGCTTTGATTGACGTTTATGCGGAAAGATTGGCAGAAAAGAAACGCTTTATGGATGATGGAACAGCTTTGCATATATTTGTTTTGACATTGAGATGCAATCAAAACTGTGTTTATTGCCAAGCTTCTAGTCAAGACGAGCATTGTGCGCACAAGTCTATGTCGTTTGAAACCATGAAGTATTCTGTTGATTTGATGTTCAAGTCACGTTCTCAATGGTTGACTATGGAGTTTCAAGGAGGCGAACCTTCCCTTGAGCCGAAACTATTGCGTTATGGTATAGAACTCGCAGAAAGAAGAAACGAGACAGAGCAAAGGCACATGCGCTATGTCCTATGTACAAATAGCATAAATCTTACAGAAGAAGTTCTTGAAATTTGCAAAACATACAATGTTCTTATATCCACCTCGCTTGATGGATCATCATGGTTGCACAACAAGAATCGCGGGAAACAGGATAGCTATGAGAAAGTAACGAAAGGAATAGCAAAAGCAAGGGCATATCTTGGAGAGGATCAAGTAGCGGCTTTGATGACAACATCTGAGTTGGCTTTGGATTATCCCACGGATATTGTTGACGAATATGTAAAGTTAGGTTTTCATAGCATTTTTTTGAGAGCCCTCAATCCGTATGGATTGGCAACAGAAAATGCCAACTGGGATTTATATACAGAACGCTTCATTGCATTCTATAAGCAAGCATTTGAGCATATCCTTGAAATCAACAAGTCGGGAACACTGATGATAGAGGAATTTGCAGCCATCATCTTACGTAAGATTCTAACACCTTGGTGTACAGGCTTCGTTGATTTGCAATCACCTGCTGGCATAATCAATTCAGTCTTGGTTTATGATTACGATGGTTATCTATACGCATCGGATGAATCGAGAATGTTAGCAGAAGAAGGCGACTACACCTTTCGCATTGGTAGCGTAAAAGAGCCGTACGAAAAACTTATTTGTAGTAATAAGGTAAAAGAGTGGTCTAAAGTTTGGTCTAACGAGGTTCTTGCAGGTTGCTTTGATTGTGGAGTCCGTGCCTATTGTGGTGCAGATCCTGTAAGGAATCATTCTACACAAGGTGACATTTATGGTCATCGTCCAACATCCCTTTTGTGTAAAAAGAATAAGGCTATCATAGAGTATTTGATAACACTCTTGGTAGAAAGAAAAGATGAGGTTATGCCTATATTTAAATATTGGATAATGAAATGAGACAACGTGAGTTAGACATAAAATCAAATGACAATACATTGTTCGTTACCGAACAATGCAACAATCGTTGTATCATGTGCTGTCAACCCCCAAAGAAGGTGGACGATATAGGATTCTTATTTGAGCAAAACATAGAACGTATCAAGTTTGCCCCAAAGGATTTACCCATTATTGGCATTACAGGCGGTGAGCCAACACTTCTTGGTGATAAACTAATAGAACTCATCCGACTTATCAGAGAGGAACTTCCAAATACGGACATCCATATACTGTCGAATGGCAGGAATTTCAAGGATATATACTATGCTAAGAAAGTCATAGAAGCTGGTGACAATAGACTTATCCTTGGAATCCCACTCCACTCTGATTACGAAGGAGACCATGACATCATTGCCGGTGCAAAAGGAGCGTACAATGAAACTATTTTGGGACTATACAACTTAGCGATGCAAGGAGCAAGCATAGAACTCCGAATCGTAATGAATAGTCTAAACTATAATCGTTTCCTCCCTATGGCTGAATACATCCACAAGAACTTGTCGTTTGTTGCATGGACAGCCTTTATGGGTATTGAGAGGACAGGCTTTGCAGATAAACGTAGCGACAAAATATGGATAGAACCTATTGAATATGTATCGCAACTTGGTGATGCTGTCCACTTCTTAGATGATTGGCATCATGAGGTCGCTATATACAACATACCATTATGCCTGTTGCCATCCGATTTGCATGGATTTGCGAAGAAGAGTATTTCGGATTGGAAAAACTATTATCCAGAGTTGTGCAATGGGTGCTCTTTGAAAGAAGATTGCTGTGGACTTTTCACCACATCAAGCATGGAGTATATGGGGTTAAAAAGTATCTAATTATGGAAGAAGTCATAAATACTATACAGCATATAATACAACTATATGGCAGGGATGTTTTATTAGAGAAACGATTCCTTAATATATTCAATGATCTTTATCCTAATCGTATGGATAGAGAAGATTTCTCATTGCTTAGCGATATTGTAAAAAGGCGATATTTGAAAAAAATCCTAAAGATAAAAAAAGGAAATCTTAAAAAGGAAATAGATTCAATATATAGTTCTTTGATTATAGATGGACATGCAGAAAAGAATGTCCGTCACTTATTGTGTGCTATAATAGTTGGCATTGGAATTACTACTGAGCAAGATTACTGGGAAATATTAAAAGGTCAGACTTGCTCAAAGCAACCAAGTTCTTCAATAGATTTGAACTTTCATATGATTGGATTAAATCTTATTCCTTATGTATGTTTGTTCTTATTCTTGGCAGTGGTTGTTTCCATTCCTTACCTGTATATATGTGCATTGAGTTATTTATGGCCGTTTTGGGCAATTACAATTGTTATATCATTTTGTGGTATTGCTACGATTGTATATTATATGTTGATAGAAAAGAAATGGACATCATTTCAAAAAGGGTGTTTTCGTGGGTTGATGAGTTGTCTATCCATTCTGTTAATCGTATTCCCTATGCTGGCATCTATATATAAAGAATGTGGATTGTTTTACCATTGGAGTTCTAATTATTCAGAATATCAGATGGATGTATGGTCTCTCACTATTATGTATTCTGTCGTTGCAGGTGGATTATTTCTAATATCGTGTTTTCTATCAACAGAAGGGCCTTTAAAGAACAAAAAACAAAGTAATAAATATAAAACATCCTTCGGATTTATTTCTGCAATTTTCTGTTATGCTATTTGTACATATACCATTATTGCAAAACCGTATTATCATAAAAAGGCAGAATATATTTCATACAATATAAAAAGCAAGGAACTTAGACAAAAAAGGCAGAATATTAGTAAAATGCTGTCGTTTTGTGGAATACAATTAGGTGATGAATTTGGAAAATGTTTGTCCATAGTTCGAGCTAATATGAATACCATTGAGTTTGAATCTGGAAAAGAAGCAAGACATTTTTCGGAAATTTCTGCCGTAATAGATACTACGGACTATGCACTCATTGTTGATTCCGTTATCAAAGCTCAGACTTCTTGGGATAACCAGAATGTAAAAGTTAACCTATACTTTAATAAAGGGAAAAATGTGGCTATAAAAATTACAGAACTCACACAAAATCCCCTTCCATTATTTACATCAAAATATGGAAGACCAGAACATTTCATTCCTAAGTTAGATTATGATGAGACATTGACAAGCAAAGTGGACAATAATCAATTTCTATACAAAGGATATTATACATCATACCGTTACTATTTATTAGGCGACTACGAATGTTTTGATGACTATAGATGGACATTCAGAAATTCAATAATTTCTATAAGATATCTGGGTAACGATTCTTATAGTTCATACATTTTGTATTTAAATCGAAATTGTGAAAAAATGTATTCGGAATACAAGCAATATTCTGAGAAATTAGAGCAAGAAAAAAGACAGCAAGATAAGATTAGAGAATTTCGCAAACATCAACAACAGCAGCGTAAGGCTGCCATAGAGAAAAAGCGAGAAGAAAATAATCATAAAAAGGCTTTTAACGAAATATAATCGTATGGGAAAATGTAAGTATTGCGGCCTAAGTGCAGGTGTATTATCACACGCTCACAAGGAGTGTGAAGAGAAGCACAAGCAAGGGATTGCAGAATTACTTGCTTACCTGAATTCGTACTTCAATGGTACGGACAGCATGAGTTGTGTGCTTTCCAAAATAAAAACATTGCAGACAGACAACTTCTTAAGTCAAGAAGACATAGAAAGCTGTTGCAGCCAAGCTATCAAGCATTATGCTGACATAGTAAGACTCCCTATCACTAAGCAGCATTTACAAATAGTTGATACATTTCTCAACAATATCGGTGTGTCTCGCACTGCACTCAACAAGACAGGAGCACTGGATGTTCTAGGTATGCGCTTCTATCAAGGTACGCTCATGAGCTATTTTGCAGAAAACGAACCTATGACCAAGGTGGAAAAGCGTACACAAATAGTCACAAGACTGTTGCCTATATCCAGTGACCAAAAAGAGTCTGCTGGATTGAAGGCTCTCGATAAGGCAGCACATAAATACCTTTCCAATGGTTTGATTACAGACAGCGAGCAAGCTTATCTTGATAATTTCTCAATAGCACTGGGTCTTCCAACAAGCAACTTGCCAGCAAGTTATAAGGGCTCAGACATCGAAAAGATGCAACAGGCTTCTATTCTCCGAAGGATTCAGTGTGGACAGCTACCACCACAAAATCATTTTACACTTCCTATTATGTTGACTTCTGGTGAATACATCATTTGGCAATATCCCAATGTCACGATGTATCAAGAAAAGATTACCAAAGAATGGGTTGGACGGAGCAGTGGGTGGAGTTATAGAGTCTGTAAAGGTGTTTATTACAGAACAGGAGGTTCCAAGGGACATCCTGTAGAACACTCATCAATGGAAAATGTTGGCGTAGGAACATTAGTTCTCACGAACAAAAACATAATATTCTATTCCCCACAGAAATCATCCAAGGTACCATACAAAAAACTTATCGGAGTCACACCGTATTCTGATGGTGTAGAGCTGCAAAAGGATGGTGTCAATGCTAAGCGTCAAGTATTTCAAGGGTTTGACAGTTGGTTCATGATGAACTTACTTTCTATCATAAACATATAAAGTTTGAAACAATGGATAAAGAATTACATATAGTAGCGAGTCTTCCCAAGCAAGTTCAGACTTGTAAGGAAACATTCTATACAAATCACGGATATGGAACCGTTGAGTTGACTCCTTATGGAGATTATTTGCTCAACACTGTTGGTATAACAGATGCCGCGGCTCGAAGAACCAACGAGTATAAAAACGCATACAAGAAAGTTTCTGTAAATATGCTTCATGCTTACGAGGCGGAGACTCGTGCATACACATCACTTCATCGGAATATGCCTTCTGTAGAATCTGTCGTTAAACTCAAAAACGATTTGATGGCTTTGTCTCCTCAAAAATACAAAAGAGGGCGTTTTGCTTTCGGCAAGCCAACAAGAGATGATCTGGAGAAAGATCTTCTTGGAGAGGCAAAGAATATCAATTTCGATAAAACAAATACCAGCAATCATGTTGATGAAAAGATTTTCTTAAAGGAACATCTCAATGAGATGATAGAAATTCGTCAACATGCATGGCAAGAAGCGTGCGATTTTTATAATAAGATAGAAGATGCACGTGAAGAAAGGGAGAATGCAAAATTCTTTGCAGAATATAAGGTTTTGTATAACAACAAAAAAGAATATCTCGAAGGTAAGGAGAGCGTTGTAAAGAAAGGATTATTGGATTTGTGTGGAAGTATATCGGTGCCATACAATCTGAGCCTTATTTCTACATATGCTCAAGCGTCACATGTCTTGGACGTTTCTGTAATTATTGAAGATGGTATTTCGGTTCCTACTTCTAAAGCTATCATTTTGACATCAGGAAAAATCTCCATTAAGAACAAATTGGTAAGAGAAACGATTACGGAGAGAACTACAAGCGCAGTCAGTCTAGTGTATTTCATTGCTGCTAACTTATTCAATGTATCTCCAAATGTTCAGTTCTTGCGTCTTTCCTTGTACGAAAGGAATAAACAGAATCCATTGTTGTGGGTGGAGTTTGAACGAGAAAGATTTTCGCATACAAGACCCAAAATGGTAGATGTTATCTCCGATATTCTTGGCTATCCAAATGTGTTGGAGTTTAAAAATAGAGCGGATTCAATTGAATTGTGTGCAATGGACAAGACTTCGTTTGATAACAATGTTGGCATGGCAGCAAAACGTGCAAACGAAACTCACCCAGAGAGTCAATCTGCATATATAGACTTAGGCAATAATATTGCTATATCTTTTGAAGATGCAAACCTGTTGTGTGGAGTTCCGAATCTTGCGTACGATGTTCGTAAAGCGATATCTATGGCGAAAGATACAGGTCTATCTTATGTTGCCATTGATAAAAAAGTGAAAAGCATTTTGGATGAGCTAAAGAAATGATGATACAAAGTAAGCAAGCAAATTGTATTTTGTTAGCACTGCTTATGTGGAATCCTTTAATGCTCCTTCTTTTAACTAAAAGTTGGGGCATTACTGTAATAATAGCCATAGCAGTGATTGCCATATCATATATTGTTTCAACATCAGAAAGCCTGCGTGTAAAAGTGTGGGCTTTCAATCTGTGTGCCTTGTCGAGCATAGCGTTTCATTCTGAAGTGTTGTTTAGGGAGTTCCTTTCCGATAAGGATATCCCGAATTTATATGAACTTCATGATAAATATTATTTCAATAAGCCATTTTTGGATAAAGAATTCAGGACCAATGAATATGTAAGTAGCTACAAGACAAACTGCCAAGGATACCGCATAGACAAGTTGTCAAATGCATTCGATACTATCAAAGCCTGTGATTGGCTATTCATAGGCGACTCATTTACGCAGGGAGCGCAGGTGAACTACGAGGATTTATATACAACCCAACTTTTTAGGGACTTTCCAGACAAAACAATCGTTAATGCTGGTATAAGTGGTGCTGGTCTATATGACGAACTAAACTATTTTAAGGATAAAGGCAAGGAATTAAAACCGAAAATTGTTTTCCTTCAAATTGGAGTGTTCAATGATTTTTTTAATATAAAAGAGCGGTCTGCAACCTTTCAAGATTTATTGATGGAGAAATCGGATCTTTACCGATATTTTGCCTTTAATATTGTCTCTACAGATTCTCTTCCATTGGGTAGATGGACAGAGCCGTTCTTTCCATCGAAGCAGGAAAATATCGACTATAATATCCTTTTTAAGGAAAAATCAGACATAAAAGTCGCAGATATGAGAGCTTTTGAAACTTGTATTAGTGCTTGGAAAGAGGAAGTGGAAAGTATAGGTGCAGAGTTGGTATTGTTGCTTATTCCATCCAAAGAACAGGTCTCTCCTGTATTATTGAAAGAAGTGATGAATAAATACAATATCACATCTGCACAATTAGACATGACTGCCCCCAATCGTCTTTTTGAAAATGTCTCGAAAACATTAGGATTGACTCATTACGACTTAACCCATGACTTCTGTAATTCGGAAGACTTTCCGTTTTTTTACCAAGATGAGCATTTGAGTGTAGGTGGACATACCATAGTTGCAGCAGCACTTGCAAAGTGCTTGCAAAGCTATTTGAACACAACGAAAAGCATTAGCGTAAAGAATAGCCATGACAGATATCCGTCATTTTGTGGTGATAATCTCCTTTACCAATGCCAGGATACAGATGGTGCGTATCTTATATGCAGCCAATATTTAGATGGAACCAATCGACAAATATTAGCCAAGAGTTACGAAGAACTGGTGCATCCGATACTTTCGAGAAACGGCAGATATTTGGCATATACAGAAGGTAATCAAGAAAGCAGTGAGACAGATGTTACGATCCGGGATATGGTATTAAGAACTGAGCATAGGATAAACAATAATATGCAATATGCGGCTATTCCTATGTTTAATCATCAAGGAACGATGTTGGCTTTACCTGTTTGGGATAAAAGAAGAACAGCTACGGCAAGTATCGCCATATATAGTATAGAACGAAATCGTGTAATAAAAGAAATACCTTCAACTGTAGAGTGTTGGCGACCTATATTCAGTAATGATGATACACAGATTTACTATATCCAAAAAGAGAAATATTTCAAAATCAAATCATTCAACTTGGCAAATGGAGTAATCTCGGAGGTTCTGTCATTGCCGTTTGATATATGGGATATTACGCTTTCTCCTTCTGGACGTTATATGGTATTTGCTGGAAATAAAGACGGAAATTGGGATTTATTCTCCTTTTGCTTGAAAACAAAGCAAGTAAAACAACTAACAAAAACAATAGGAAACGAATGGGATCCTGCATTCGGAAAATCGGATAATGATTTATTCTATGCAGGAACATTTGGGGTTAATGATGGAATTTTTTACAAGAAGATTAATTTATGATTAGAAAGTTCACACTCGTATTCATTAGTATTGCGTGTTATGTATATTTCACGCAATGGAAAGTTGTGTACTTTCTGCTTCTGGCAATCTTGATTATCGGTACAAGTCGCATAAATAATATAGCTTTCAGAAAGCCGCTTTCATTTGCAACCATAGCATGTCTTATTATGGGATTTTTATTATTCAAATCTATCGCCATCAATGGTGACATAATATTTGGATATTCTGTATTTGCATTCTGTGGTATTTCCTTTGTTTCTGACCAATACAAAAAGAGAGAAAAATATGATGTAGTTGATATTCTTTTATATATGTTTTTCTTTCCGAAAATGCTGGCAGGCCCGATAGTGCAAGCAGAATACTTCATAGAACGACTCGCCTCAAGCGCGATGTCAAAGCTGCAATTTTATCAAGGTATAAAGTTGCTAATTTATGCGTGCTTTATAAAATTCATTGTCGCAGACATTTTTTTGAACATTGATATGACGGGGACAGGATGCAATCTCTTTATACAGACAGTAATATGGGGCATTCGTTTTTATCTTGATTTTTATGCCTATTCTCTAATAGCTGTAGGTCTTGGGCTTTTGGTAGGAATAAAATTGCCGTATAATTTTGATAATCCATATAGTGCATTGACTTTTCGGAATTTGTGGCATCGTTGGAACATTACATTAACTCAGTGGTTGGGTAAATATATCTATATTCCACTAGGAGGAAGTCGTTGTTCTGCTACTAACACTTATTTGAATATCATCTTAACATTCGCAGTTAGCGGTTTATGGCATGGTATCACCTTGCCTTTCGTGTTGTGGGGAGTTAGTCATGGCACATTGGTTTGTTTAGAGCGGATTTGTCTCGGACATTTTAAAAAAGTGCCATCGAAATGGCCATACAGATTATTTGTTGTCTTGACAACAATATTCTTATGGCAACTCTTTCGACTAACAGATATGAATCAAGTTGTTGACTATTCTACACAACTTTGTACATTCGCAGTTCTAGACAAAACAGTATTGATATATGGTGTGGTTGCTTGTTTGTTGCTGTACGCAATTGAAAATCAGACAACTAAGCGACTTATACTTGAAAATGAGAACTCACGAAATCATATCATTTGTGAAGTTTCGATATTGTCTGTCATGCTGGCGATTTTAGTATTGTGTCCGCTTCATTATACGTTTAATTTCTTTTATTTAAAATTTTAATATGGTTGTATTAGGTATATCCGCATATTATCACGATTCAGCTGCAGCATTGATTGTTGACGGCATGGTTACTGCAGCCATATGTGAGGAACGATTGAGCCGTATCAAACACGACAAGTCGTTTCCCAAAAGAGCGATTGCTTTTTGTGTAGAGCATAGTAGTATTGCATATACGGATATTGACTATGTGGTCTTCTATGAAAAGCCATTTCGAAAGTTTGAGCGTATCTTGACTACTCATATCTTTCATGCTCCAAAAGGTTTTAAAACGTTTGCCAAGGCTATGCCTATCTGGTTGAAAGAACGCTTGGATATGAAATCAACAATAATGAAGTCACTCAATGAAATATGTCATAAGAAAATCAAATGGGACATACGTTTTGTTGAGCATCATTTATCTCATGCGGCAATGGCTTATCTCACATCACAATTTGATAATGCAGCAATTTTAGTTGTTGATGCAGTTGGCGAAAATGCAACAACATCGCTATTTAAAGCCTGTGGTTGTAAAATTGAATGTATCAAGCAACAGTCTTTCCCTAATTCAGTGGGATTACTTTATTCGGCATTTACTTATTATTTGGGATTTCAAGTGAATTCTGATGAATATAAGGTGATGGGATTAGCTCCATATGGAGACCTCAGTGCCGAACAAACACGGCAGTTTATTAATATCATCAAGACTAAACTCGTGAATATTGGACCTGATGGAAGTATCGTCATAAATCAGAAATATTTTACCTTTATGGTTGGTCTTAGAATGGTTGATGAACGAGTATGGACTAAGTTATTCGGCATATCTAAAAGAAGGCCTAATACACCAATAGCGGAAGTACACAAAAATCTTGCTGCGGCCATACAAAATGTAACTGAGGAAATCTTCTTGAAATTGGCGACTCACATAAAATCTTTGACTCATAGCAACAATCTTTGCGTTTCTGGGGGGTGTGCTTTAAATTGTGCTGCAATGGGGTGCATCAAAGCAAGTGGCCTGTTTGCTAATGTTTTTGTGCCATTTGCACCAGGAGACGATGGAGGGGCTATTGGTGCAGCATTGGCTTTTTATGCTCTTGTGTATAGCAAAAGAAATATCTCGAATGTATCTCCGTATCAAGGATGCTACTTTGAGAATGGAGAGGTTGAAAAGGCAATAAAGGACGAAGAACTTGAATTCTGTCTTGTTGAAGACGAAGATTTATATGATAAAATCGCTCATTCTTTATTTAATGGAAGTATAGTTGGATGGTTCCAAGGAAGAATGGAATTTGGACCTCGCGCATTAGGCAATAGGAGCATTCTGGCCGACCCAAGAGATATTTCTATGAAAAATCGCGTGAATGCAAGAGTAAAATATAGGGAAGCCTTTAGACCCTTCGCACCTGTAATAACACAAGATGATGCATCGCGTTTTTTTGAAGATACAAACTCTCCTTATATGATGTTCACAACTCAAGTTAGAACGAACACGACATTAATTCCTGCTGTTACTCATGTTGATAACAGTGCAAGAATTCAAACAGTAACTAAAGTTTCAAACATACGATTATATCGGTTGCTTAAATCGTTTGAAAAATATTCGAACATCCCGATATTACTCAATACAAGTTTTAATGTTATGGGAGAGCCTATAGTCTGTACACCTATAGATGCAATTAAAACATTCAAGGCATCAGGCATAGATATTTTGGTAATAAACAATTATATTGTAAAAAAATGAATTTAATAAAAGAAATGTTGGCATTTATCATAGCAGAGAAAAAATGGTGGTTAGCCCCATTGGTGTTTATACTCTTGATAGTTTCATTATTGGTGATATTCGCTGATTCTGCAGTGGCTCCATTCATATATTCTCTATTCTGATGAAAAAAATATTTAAGTATATAAACAAAATTGTAAGACTATTCAATAAGGTTGTTTTATGGATAGCCTTATTTGGGGTATATTTAGTAATATGCCTATACCATTTTTTGCTTCATCAAAAAGCACAAAGATGGATATGTAATGAGACAAAAGTATCAATAGAACAAACAAAACATTTATGGTAATTAACAAATTAAAAAGCACGCTGTTGCTAGTTGTGGTTGTTGTAGCCACTTGCAGTTGGAACCATATCAACTTAAATTTGGACTCACAGTCCTATCATTCTCAAGGTAGCGCAATTTGTGATAATCAAGAGGATGAATATGAGGTACCAAAATTCATAAAGAAAGGAATTCCTTCACAATTTTTAAAGCGATTTTCATATAAGACATCCTATAACAAAGAAACACGCACTCCTAACTGGGTAGGATGGGTGTTAACATCAGAGCATACTGATGGTGAATATGCAAGAAAGGGGCATTCTTTCATTGAAGACCTTGATGTGCCTCTGCCAAGAGCCATACCTGCTGACATTCGTGAAGGCGAATGTGGGTATCAACGTGGACACATGTGTCCTGCAGGAGACAACAAATGGTCTTATAAGGCTCAAAAAGATGCTTTTCTGATGACTAATATTTGCCCACAAAATGGTAATCTCAATCAGCATGATTGGAAATATTTGGAAGAAGCGTGCCGTGAATGGGCAAAAAAATATGGTCAGATTTATATTGTTGCAGGACCTATTTTTTATTCAACTAAGTATAAAACAGTAGGAGAACGTCAAGTTGCTGTTCCTGATGCATTTTTCAAGGTAATTCTACGAATTGGAAAATCTTCGGAAGAAACAAAATCTATCGGATTTATATATGCAAATCAAACTGGACATCATGACATGAAGTACTATGCTCATGCTGTTGACGAAGTAGAAAGAATAACAGGATTGGATTTCTTTTATCAACTTAATGATGAAATTGAAAATAAGATTGAAAGAGAATGTGATTTGAGTAACTGGTAATTATGTATTGTTGAAGCTGACCTCATACCCTAAAAAAGTAGTATTCTAAAATTTTACTGTCAGATATGTTCTTGCGTCAGTAGAACCACTCCAAATCGGTTAGTCTCTTTTGGTACAAACTGATGAATGCCGCCAAGACTTGTGGCTTTGATATTGTCTTTGCTAACACCACGTTTCAAGAGTTGCTTGCCGATGAATCTGGCGCGTTCAATGCTCAACTTGCGATTGCGGTTCTTTGAACCTGTGGCACTATCGGCAGCTCCTGAGATGTGGATCGTTAAGTTCTGCTCTTTGGCTATCTTGGCTATTTCGTCAAGGTTGGCCAACTGGGAGTTGTTCACCAACTTAGTGGAGTTCAACTTGAAGTAGAAATAGACAGGTACACCAATGGCAATGGTCGATGGCTGAGACAAAGTGTCTTGGGCTTCTTCTGGAGAGTTGTCCATTGACATACGAAAACGGAGGGAGTTGAGACCACTGTAGTTGTTTTTATCGGAGGGAAAAACATCGTTCGTGGTTTTGCTTTCTGCATTTTGGGATAGTTGCTTGCATCTCTCCAATAGATAGTCGTTCTGATTGATGTATGGACGAGCGTCGATGACTCTTTTCCAACCTCTCTTGCCAATGGTGTAGGAAAGACCAATGGAGGCATTGAGCATGTGGTCGCCAAAGCGACTGGATGTGCCGACACAATTAAAACTCTTGGCGGTGGTCATGCCGCTGATTTCGCCCACAAGGTGTAGGCGGTCGCAGAGCAAATAACGGAGTTCTATGCCATAGCTGAAAGCAAAGGGATGGTTGCCAGGAGTCTTGCCGTCAGTGAGGAAATAGCCTGGAGTGGTGGATGAGTTGCGTATCATACCAATGCCAACGAAAGGAATAACATCCAGTCTGGACAATCCATACTCGTTGCATTGCAAATTGTGTGTAAGGTTATACATAAAGTCGGCATGGACGAACTGATACTTCATCGTCTGTAGGTCTGCATTTTTGAACTTCAATCCTTGATAGCCCATCCTTCCACCGATGGCTGGAGTAAACCATTTACCAATGCCCACTTGCAATGTCGGCATCACTCGGTCAAAGAGGTCGCCACATCCAATGGGTGCTCCGATAAATGCCGATGCGCCACCTTTCGCTTCTACGAACCAGTTGCTGTCCCAACTCGTGGTTGGAGAAAGTCCTTCTATATAGGTCGGTTTGATGAGTGTGAGGCGATGGTCATCGTCTTGCACAATGGGTTGACACCTTGCCTTTGCCGTTACTGCACTCTCGCTTGCCCTTGATGCTATGGCAGTCAGGCAAAGCATGAACATGAAAATATACTTCTTCATAATCTGTATTTGATTGTTTTACTTACTTCTTTTATCTCTTTAGTTTGCTCACCTTGAAGCCCTTTGCTTGAAAGTCCCTGCTCCACTGTAGGTAGAGCGGATTGTCCCTGTTGCGCTCGCTGCACTCTTGCGCAGAGTTGTGCAACTGTTGTTTTTGCCTTGGCGTTAACCATTCTGGAGAGTTTTGCCGCTTCTCCGATGGTAAGGCAGTTGATTGTTGATGCAATTCCATATTTTTGTAAATCTTGGTCGGTAATGCCCGACGCTTTCAGTCGTTCTATATAGTTGTTGTCAATTCTAATGTCTTTCAGCCGTCCGAAGCTCCCATGTCCGAATGTAGTCATCATCACCACATGACCACCTTTGCTTTCGATATAGTCGCGCATATCACGGAGTTCTGCACCCGAAGTGATGAAGTCATCCAAGAGAATGTAGTCTGCACCTTTTGTTACACACCCTTCAAAGCGCATCCGTTTGCTAATCCGAGCAATGTCTGAGGCATTGGTGTGCGACACATCCGTTATGGCAATGATGTCGTGTTCCACCTTCATGCCAATGGCAGCAAACTTGGCAGCGTATGCCGCAGGTATCATGTTGATATTGCCGCCTTGCATCTTGTGATTATACGCAATGTGCGCATGAGGGTATTGTTTGGTGATGCTCACGACCTTATCGTCTTTCACCAAATCGTTGACCAATTGCAGGGCTGCATCGTAATCACCATGCTTGGCAGCATGAAAGTCGGGATGCCGTCTGGCAATGGCAGAACAGGTATGATTGACCACGGCAGGAAACTGTTTCGCCCAGCCAGAGCCCTGTGGCATATTATCCTTTTGGCGCAGCATATACAATGCCGTGTTTAGGTCGATGTCGATAGGCGTATTGCCCAAATACATCTCTGCCATATCTTCTTCATCAATGGTGAATAACACTTCTGACTTAGGGAATGGCTCGTATATCCTAACGGTGAAATCGAGGCTGTTCCGTAGTCTTTGCTGCTACCACTTCTTGTTGCTCCTGTTGCTTAGGCTGCTCTTGGGTGGATTGTGCCTCATGGTTGGAAACAGGCTTTTCTGCCTTGTTGTTGAAAACAGGAGTATAGGCTTTGTTCTGCTCTCTGATGTCAGAGAAATCAGCTTCCCATCCATCACGCTCCAACCGTTGGTTTACCGCATCCAGCCTTTGACTGATAAACGATGCCGAACGCTTGACATCCATCAGTGAGGTCTTGATGAAGTTTGGATCTTCATGCAGACTGTCAAGCCAAGACTTCAAGTAAGCTGCGCTATCACTCTTGACGTGTTTCGCCATGCCATATTGGGAAGATACCAATGCGGCAGTCAACTCTGCCACCAACTCCTCTTTGGCATAGCCTTCGCTGCCAAACGTTTGACCAGATTGCAAGCGGTTCAATCTGTTTGCCGAACCAGAGGCATGGCTCATCTCGTGCAGCAGATTGCTGTAGAAAGACTCTCCGTCAACAAACTGCGCCTTTTCTGGAATAACAATTTCATCCTTGCTGACGCTGTAGTAGGCATTGTCGCCATGTGTCGGTCTGATGGGACATACATACAGGTCTTTCTCTATCATGGCATCCAAGGCCGGGAAATCAACCATGCCCTCAGTTGTACCTTGGAACTCACTCTTCGCTTCATCGTAAAATTTCTGGTACATTTCTGGACGTGCCTCACGTAGATTTGTCTGGTCGAGGTTGAAGACATTGTACACCTGCAACTTTGGATAGACGGCATAATCGTTGCGCTCCTCCTGCGTGAGTTTCTTGTAATCATCGTATTTGATGCGTTCTCGTGTGTCTTTGTTGATGCAAGTAAACGTAGTCAACATCACAGGTGTACTCTTCTCCCCCTTGTTGATGCCAACGTGAGGCAATTTGTTGCCATCAGTGTCCACGATAGGCTTGCGGTCTTTGGTGAAATTGAGACTGGCAATGCGGTCGAATGTGGCATAGCGAGCCGTCTGCCAACCATGCTTCTCCTGCATGAGCATCAAGACAATACTGTTCATGCCATTGTAGTAGCGACCACTAAGATTTTTCGGCAACTGGGTCAGTTGTGGAGAAAACCAAGGTTTCTTCCAGTCCTCCTGCAAGTTCTGGATTTTCTCAATCATGAGTTCGGCAAAGGTGTTCAAGGCACGGTCTTCTGCCGACAATCCATCGGTGGAGTAATTGTTCTTTTTCATACGCTATCTGTCGTTAGTGTTGTACATAGACGTGTTCGCTTATGTCTTTCACACGGCACGAAAGTCTGACAATGCCGTTATAGGCAGAGACTTGTAGCTCGCCTGTGATGTTCACATGAGCTTTGGAGTGTAACCAATCGGGAACAATGGTCTCGATGCCGCATCCTTTCTCTGGGAAACGCATGAAGTTTACCCATGTGCTGACAAACACCTCGCCAACTTTCTCAATGGAATAGGCAGAGAAGACGATAAACGGATGACCATTCTTGTCGGTCTTCTGCTCATAGGGGTTGTCCTTCTTCAGATAACCACGGAAAGTCATGGTGCCGGAAATCGTGTCACGCTCCGAAACATTCTGGGGTTCTACGGAGTTGCCTGTAAGATAGAAGCATAGTTCTTCGTTCCTTTTACGAATATCCATGTTTCCACTTACGGCAATCCTAATACCTTCCACATAAGATTGGGCTTCTTCCTGTTGCGTATTTGGAAGAGATACAAAGATGTCAATACTCTTGGTGCCACTCTTCGTGTCAGGTAAAACTACCGCCATAATGAATGAGAGGTAAGGATTGCCACTCTTGTCGGTACACACAGTTGCGCAGCGTTTGATGGTGCCGACCACATTTGCTTCTGCTTTAATCATATTCTTATTTGTTTTTGTACTTATCTTCTTTGAATGGTTTGCTCTTGCGACTGTCGCTGTGCTTCAATCTGCTCGTAGTTGTTGGCGGCTTGGTGAGAAAAGGCAATGGCATTGACAATGCAGCCAATCCGTTGTTTCTTAGTCGTATCGTCATTGTCACCATAGAGCACGTTGGCGATGTTGTCCTTTTCTGCATTGCTCAATTCGTGCGTGTATTCATGCTTGCCATCATTCACCACAAGGACAGCATTGCCTTTGCCATTGATGGTCAAAACCGCCGACTTCTGGTTGGGAACAAAGCTGCTGATGTCGATACGCTTGTTGATTACCGCATCACTGACTGCTTGCATCTTTTCCTCCTTGGACTTGTTCTCCATCTGAATGGTGAGCATCAACAAGGTCATAAACATCTGCATGAGGTTGCCCAACAGTCCTTTGTCTTCGCCACCGCCATAGCCAAGTGCAGCGTCTTCAGAACCCATCAACTGGTTCATCCAACTTTCTGGAGTTTGTTCGTCCGTGTTTACAGCTTTGGTGCCAGCCGTCATGTAGTCGGCAAGGATATTCTTGCCATTATGTTTGGCCTCGATGTTGATATTGCCCTTTTGAGTGATTTCTGCAAGGTAGGCAGCAGGATTTACCCATTGTTGCTTGCCGTCAGCAGAGACGTTGATGACACCGAAATGAAGATGCTCACCTGTTGTTCGGGCGCCAGTGTTTCCTGACACGCCCAACTTCTGTCCTGCACTGACCTTATCACCCTTTTGCACTGCAATCTCGCTCAGGTGCATATACTGCACGATGGTCTTTGTGCCATCTTCACGAGCATATTGCACCGTGACCGTCTTGCCGCCTCCAGTGGTTGTGCGATGATCAACGCCAATGACCACGCCATTGTTCTCTGTGGCAAGCATCTTGTCTTTGTTTGTCTTGATGTCAATGCCATGATGTATCTGCGTCTTTCCTTTGTTGATAGGGTCTTCACGCTTGCCGTAAGGAGAGGTGATGAGCATAAACTCTGAGCGTTGCACAGGCATACTGTATTCAGAGTTGTCAGTACCTTTGCCTTGCGTGTTACTTGCCGAGGAGAGCGGATTGGCTTCTGTACCAAACTGCTTGCCCTCAGCTTTCATCTGCTGCATCACCATCTGGTCGTATTTCTGCAAGTTGGCACTTTCGATGACGTTCACTACGGTAGATACATAGCTTTGGGCGGAAGCATAGCCGCCTTTCTTGATGCCGACAGCCCAACCACGATAGTCTGTGGGAGAGAGGTTTTTGACATACTGTTGGTAACGTTGTGCCATGAGCACTTGGGAATGATCCTCGTAGCTCTGCCCGACGTTGTCATACTTCTTAAACTTCTCATTGGGCTTGTCATCATCAGCCAATACAAAGTTGCCATTGTATGAGCCCTTGACTCCAAAATGATTGTTGGCAGTATTGGCCAATGTGCTTCTGCCATCGGCAGACTCGATGATGCCTTGTGCCAATGTTATAGAAGCAGGGATGCCATACCTTCGCATCTGCTCCATGGCATACCCTGCATATTGCTCTATATATTTTTGTCTTGATGATGTCATTTCAAATTACGTTATCGATGCATACCATGACGTTCTTCTTTCTGTTGTGAAACAACCTCTTTGGCATCCTGCTTTGACTCGTGTGCTTGTTCTTCAGTATGCGCTTTCTGTTTAGAATCCTCGATCTGGTCGCAGATAGCCACTCGTTCACCTGCTCGGATAAGTTTGGGCAGATACGTGTCGAGGGCATGGTAAGGAAATCCCGCCCTCTTTAAAGGCTTGCCTTCATCGTCCATGCGTTTGGAGTGCTGTGTGAGTGTGATGCCCAAGATGTTCGAGGCTTTTACTGCATCCTCCTTGTAGGTCTCATAGAAATCACCACAACGGAAAAGCAACATCGCATCAGGATGCTTCTGTTTCAAGTCATTGTACTGCTTGATAATGGGAGGGACAGAAGCGGATTGCTGCTGACGCTTTAGTTCCTCGTGATATTCACGATGCTCCTTTTCCTCATGCAGTTGAGTACCCTCCACTTCTGGAGATACGGCTTGTTTCATAGCTTCCAACTTCCCTGCAAGCACATCTGAATAGAGAATGGCTGCGAGGTGCGTCTTGTAGTCTTGCTTGTCATCGGCAAGCCATAACCTTTGCCATTGTGATTGACTGATGGGAACAGACTTCTGCTTCTCATTACCGATAGTGGCAACCAGAAGTATCTTGTTGTCCTTCGTCTTGAAGGCATTGACTCTATTGATAAGGTCTAACGCCTCTTGCGACGCATTGCTCTTGAAAAGATTTGCCTCCTTGTCGGGATTGGCAGCAACAACGGCGTAGTATTTCTGTGCAAACTGGGTGCGGAACTCACTGACATGAGCTTCGTCATGGTCGTTCTTCATCATGTCGAAATACAGACTAACGTCTTCTCTGCTTGGACGGACTGCAAAGGTGTGGCCGTTCTCAGGTTTGGCTGCGAGTGTCCATTTGCCTTCATCGTCCTTTAGCATCATGACTTGTGAGAAGGCGTTAGGCACTTTATCGATAGGAAACTGTGAAGCCCATGCTTGCTGACGCTTTTCTGACGGCTTTTCGAGAAGTTTGATTTTCTCACCATTCTCGGCTTTCTTTATCATCCCCACAGTGCGATTGACATCATGGAGAACTTTCTGTGCCATAGTCGGGTCTTCTTTCAACTCCGTGATGATAGACGGCAACTGCTCCATGACTTGCGGACGCAACTTTGCCGGCATACCCATTTCCAACATTTTATGGGCAGAAGCCAGTTCCTCGACAAGCATCTCTTTATGTTGCAATGCTTCTGATGGTGCGTGGACATTATCCAATGTCATACCTTCTCGTCCCAAGCGTTGTGGCACACCTGTGGCGTGGACTATCTGGCGAGAGACCTCTTGCACATAGTCGGCATACGTTGGGAAATCCTTTTGTGCAGGAATGTGCAACGTGTCTTTCTTGCTATCGTAGTGTGCAATGCCTGTTGCATCCTTTCGGATGGGAACAAGATTGTCCTTGATGCTCTGAATGAACTTGTTGAAACCTATTCTGAGTTGCTTCTCATCCTGTGAACGCTCTACTCCGAACTGTTCCAATTGCTTGGCATAGTCTTCTTTGTGAACATGAGTCATCGTTGTCTGATCAATGTTGAAAACGGTATAGACATCATCGCGAGGATTGACTTTGTACTTCTCCTTGTCCTCGTCAGGAAGTGCATTGTATGCAGTGCGGCTGATTTTTTCTTCAGCATTGTCCTTATTGACATACTGATTGAGATTTGTCCACACGAAAGGAACGCCCTTTTGTCCTTTTTTCACGGCTTCGTTGCGGTCGTGCGTTTCGTTGAACATCGTGTAATTGTTGGTCTTAAACTCACCTTGGTCGCTGTGCATTGCCATGATGAGTGCATTGACTGGCGTAATACGCAAGGACTTGTCATAAAATTGAGGCATTGCTTTCTGTGTGGCATTAAGCAGTGTGCCGCCATTCTGACTTGCTCTTTCAAGGGCAGCGACCAATATTTCCGTTTGTCGCTCCGTGCCTGTTTTCTTCGTAATGTTCTCTTCTGCCATAATATCATATCGTTTAATGGTGAAAAAATATGTTCGTGATGATTATCGTATGCCTCTAACTTGCTCACGCTCGTTCTTTTGCTCGTAGCTTTCAGCCGCTTTATCCAATTTCTGGTTATTCATTATGGTGGACTGTTCTGCTTGGGCAAGAATGCGATTGGCGATGGTGTTGAGTGGCAATACACCTTCCTTGTATGCTTCGATTACACTTTGTGGCAACGTAACAAGACGTGGGACGTTATCCATATCCACAAGCAGCACATTCCCCTCAATCTGAGGGTTCTTTAGTCTCTTGTTGAGTTCCTCGTCAGCATACCTTTTATATTTGTGAGTGGGCTGTGAGGTGTTTTCTCTTCGGTAATCAGCCAATGCTTCTTGCCCGACGGTGTTGAACAAACTGGCACCGCCATAGAGCATGAGGGGGATTTTTACCATGGGATTGCTAACGAATGTTCCACTGACAAGGGCAGCCAATGGCATTATGGTCTCTTGGTTCAAGCCAATAGACTTTGTGCGTCCAGTGAAGACACCGACCAACATATCAGGGAGCATGGAGAGCGTTATGCCTAAATGCTGTAGAGTGTCACCAGTTCCATTTAATCCTAAAGTGCCAAGCAGGTTGTCCCATCCGCTATAATCACTATAGACCTCATTCTCATTGGTTGTATTAGCGGATGTGTTTTCTGGAACTTCTTGCTGTGTCTCGACATTCTCCTCAGCTTCTTCTACGTTTGAGAAATGCACGGCATCCTTGCCGTTCTTTCTTTCCGTCTGTTCTTTTTGGATAGTTTTGACAAATGCTTCGTACTGCATAGCACGAAAGGTGGCATCAGATACCGACAACTGAGAAGTCTTTCCATTTGCCTTTACTGTTCGTTCTCCTGCATTGATAGCTTGATTAACCTTGTTTCGGTATCTCAGCCCATTTTTGTTAGCCCAATCCAAAGCCATAGCAAGTTGTTTGTCTGTAGCTTTGGTAACATGAGAGAAGCCCATTTGGTCAAGCATCCATTTCGGAATGTCGGCTTTCCGCTTGCTCGCTGCAGCAACATCCTTTTTCGCTTGTTGTCTTTGCTGTGCAAGATATTTCTGTTGCTGCCCTTGCGACATACGTTCTGTGGCTTCAGAAGTGGCATCTAATGCAAACTGTCCTAAGAAACCTCCTGCGCCCCATGTCGTTGCAGCGTTGGCAAGCCATGAGCCAACGTTTCCTGCCAACTCTTCAAGAAAGGACGGATTGTATTTTTCTTCCGCTTTCTTGTTGATGTGGTCTTGCATGGAACTTGTTCTGACTCTCTGCGGAATGTAGAAAATGCTTCCTTTTGCCGCTTTCTGTAGAATGTACTCTGCACTGGACTTGGGAATTTGCTGATGAACGAGATAGTCAACCATCTTCTTCTCGGTGACTGCATCCACGGTGATATGCTGCTTCTTCAATTCCGCTTTCACCATGTTGATATAGTCTTCCACGGTCTTGCTATTCCATTCTCCGATGTATTTGAGTCGATCGTTATAGACATCAGTGGCAGCCATGCCGCCATCTGGTCCTGCTGCGCCAGCCATCAAAGCACCGAAAGAAGTGCTGTGGCGACGCAGCTCGTCCGCTCTTTTGCTGTTCAACTCATCACGAACCTTGTTCATTATGGGAACAATCTTTGATGTAAAGACATCTTGTTGTCTCTTTGGGGCTTCTGCCATGATTATATGATAGTCTGTCTTAACTGATTGATAACTTGTTCTCTGGTTTGGGCGAGGGCTGCATGGAGCACTTCCATCTGGTGAGGAAAAAACTCTTCTAACCACTCGTCCTTTTCCACGTTGTCTTGTATGAATTTGATAGCCAACTGACGGTTAATCTCGATGGCACGTTCTCCACGCTTCTTTCCGTTGAACCATGCCTTTGTCCACCACACGATACCGTCTTTGTCAGGATAGACACTGACAGTACGTTGTATGTCGAAGCTTTGTATGTCAATGTTGAAGTTCTCAAAAGGGTCGATGAAACCTTGACTCGCTACGGCATGGTCAAAAGTTTTTTTTTATCGTTTTCGCTCATTGCCGAGAGAAACACGCCATGCATGAGGGCAAGATAGTTGAGAAAGTCGTGCGTCAACAGCGTCTGTATGCGGCTGATGATACCCAAGCTACGTTCACCTAATCCCAAAGGATTGAGCATACTTGGTACGTGTTCATAGTATATACCTCTGTTAGCACCCTCCGCCAATACATCACGCAGTACTTGTTCGGTCTCGTTTGGAACATGGTATCTGTTTGTTAGCAAGTCCATCATGTACTTGCCGAAGAAACGTTGGTACATCTGGTCTATCTCTGGTCGATGTGCATCGTAGGGTGTGGAAACATGAAAGTCCATTGTCGCTATTTCGGGATTATTGCCTTGCATGGTGCGTTGCTCCTGCATGATAAGATTGTCACGAATCATGGTGAGAAATTCAATCGGGTTGATTTCTTTGCCGCAAAAGCGCACTTCAACATGGAGCGTGTTGTCGCTGACGGCAATGTTGTCGCCAGCCTTTACATTCTTGCCAAAGTTGCAGAAAGCCTCTTTGATATTGGAATAGACAACATCATAGTTGGATTGTGCAACCGAAGCATAGTTCCTGTAGTTTACTGTAATGCTGAAACCATTCTTGCTATCACTTGAAATGCCAGAAACGACACCTGTGGCAAGAGCTTTGAGCCAAGTGCGTGGAGCTACTTTGAAATCAATGCCATGATTGAAATACTCCTTTCCTGTGTCGGGATGCTGCTGTTTGCCATATTTCGATACGATTTCCAAAGGACTTGTCTCTGGAAGTTCAAAAGGCATGGCATAGCCACTGGGAGAAATGAGATTCATAGATTGCTTGTCTTCCATGTCGAACTAATTCTGCTTGATGAAATCATTGTTGCCGAAATTCGGTCTGGGATTGAGAATCGGGTCAAACCGATGGTCGGGTCGCCAAACAGGATTGCTAAGATCGGGAATGGTTACATCTATCTTACCCCATTTGTCGCCACCGATGAAGCTGCCAGAGCCTATGCCTGGTGTGCTTGTGCCATTGTTAGCCATAAGTCCAGATTTCTGATAGGTGAAGAACTTTGGCAGAGCGATGCTCATGCAGAGCATGGCCACACAACTGCCACCCCATGTGAGGATACGCTTCTTGACATTTCTGTCGTTGTTGGCAATGGCATAGTAGATGACAAAGGCTGCAACGATGCCTATGATGCAGGTCAGCACGTAGCCCAATGCCTGAACGTAGGGCGTGTAACTGTAGATGGCATCACCTGCTATCCCTATGCCATCCGTAATGCTGTCGGCAAAAGCGTGATTTGCCAACAGAGATGCTCCGAAAAGTAAGAATGTCTTTTTCATATTCCTTGTATTGTTGATGTTACTGATATTATCGATGTCTGTTGTATTGCTGCGACTGTTCCTGCTCTGGTTTCTCTGTTTGCGCTACAGTGTGCGTTTGGCTACGAGAGTTGTTGCCAATCATCATCATCGCCATTAACGCTCCGCCTATTTTTCCAAGCAGACCTGTACGCCCGAAGATGAGGTAAGCAGACGCTATCAGTGCGCCAATGCTCAGACCAGAGATTTTGCCAGAGGCAAGATTGTTGAAGAAGTTGCCAAACATATTAGTTCCGTTGCCGCCAAACAGGTTGCCGAGAAAAGAACTGATACCTTGAAGCGTGTCACCCAAAGTGCCTAATACACCTTTGGCTTCTGCTGCGGTGTCTTTGATGTCAGATACAACATCGCTTGTCGTGTCCTTGACTTGCTCTACAGTGTCTTCGCCAGTGAAGCCATTGACGGCATCATGGGCAAAACTGCCTGTGCCATTGACACCATTCCTAATGGTCTTGCCAACGGAAGTGCCAAATGATTCGTCTGGAGAAGACAGGTTGCGCCACCCTGCGAAAGTGGCAACGCTGGCAACAGCTGTGGCTTTAGGATGCTTGGCAACGGTGCTTGCCACAGTGCTGCCACCTTTCCATAATGTGGATGTCGCCTTTACTCCGCTTCGCCAGAGTTTAGGCACGACCTTTGTTGCTAATGATAACCAACCCATATCGTTTTACTTTTTAGGTTTTACATGTTTTGCATTCACTCGCCATACACTCAAACAGTCTTCGACAATGCCAGCCTTACCTGTGCGGTGAGGAAGTGAGTTGTGCTCTATCTCATACCATACCAATCCCATATTGGTACACCGCACCAGTTTCGTGAGCATGGCGAGTTGATGGTTCATCTCTTTGAGTTGCGGACGGATGGAGAATACCAGTTCTACACGCTGCTTCTCGGTCATCTTCTTATCAATGCATACTTGCCGAATGGTGTTGACGATGCCCACACTCTTGTTGATGATGCTGACATAGATGTCATTGCGCTTGTTGTGCAGTGTCACAGCAATGGCATTGGTGGGTGCTTGTCCAATCTGAGCCGAGAGTTTATTCATATTCTCACAGAGATGGTTCACCTCGTAATAGAATCCGTAGGTCTGTGCTGCGTAGGAGATAATACTGCGAAAAGAACTCAGGTAGTTGTCAAACTGCTTTTGGTAGTTCTTGGTCGTTTCAACTTCCTGCTTTAGCCAAACATGGCCTTCCGTCTCCATGACCATCGTCTCCAACTGTGAGTTGTATTGTGATTTTGCTTTCTCTGTAAATTCCAGTATCATGCCAGCCAATGCAGGATCGGTCTGTGCATGGCTCTTGCGAGGAGTCAACCATACGAACAATATCAGTAATATGGAATATACGGTATGTCTCATGCGCTACTTGGAATAAAGTGAGACTTCTTTGGCATAGCGTCGCCAATGTGAGAGCGACTGCATGGCAACTTCATGCTTATCTCGTTCTATCATCCCTGCTGTGGCTCTGTTCCATACATCACTCATGCGATAATGTCGTATGCTGATGTAGAGCAGTTGCAGCTTATGCGAGAAAGAAGAGAGTTTGTCTTCCAACTCCCATAGGGTCTTGGAACGTTCAGCCCCTGTAAGCATATTGCTTTCTCCACCCTTAGCAATGGCATTTTTCAACAGTGTGAACACGGATAGCATCTCCGTTGTTGTTTCCATATAGAGGTTGTTCATACTTACGGTGGCTACAATGCCTTGCGGATTATTGCTCACTGCTCGTTTGAGTTTGCCGAGCGTTAGCAATATGCGCACGCCATCGTCATAGATGTGTGTAGCTGCCTTCAATGCGGACGCATAGTTCTCTGCGGTTTTCAGATAGCTGTTGTAGTCCTTCTCCCATTGCTTCATCTTGGTGAACTCTCCTGCCATGGCATTTTGCATTAGAGCTGTTTCTCGTTCTGCCTTGGTCTCAGACTTCACTGTCTTGTTGATGATGGCATTGCCTGTGGCAAGAATCGTGTATTCACCGGGATTGGCAGAAACAATTTGAGCATTTGCCTTGCTGCTTGTTATCAGCAACAAGACAAATGCTATCACGGACACTAAGAGCCATTTCTTGGTGTCGCTACAGTAGGGAAATAAATTCCTGAAATAATGCTTATCCATACTATCTGCCTAATGTGTGGTGAGACTTTCTTTCTTCGCTTTCACTTATCTTGACTTCTCCATCATTATCAAAGTCAAGTCCTGCACTCATGGTTCGTTCGTCATCTTTTTCTTGTGCTTTGTCCTTGGCTCGCTCTGTCTCTTCACGGATGAGCTGTTCGTTCCAATCCTTGCTGCCATCCGTAGGAACTTCTCTTACCACCGTGAGGTTTGGCAGAGCATAGCATTCACGCTCGATAGGATGCAGAAATTGCACAGAATAGGTCTTGGTCGCTTCAAAGGGAGACTCTCCGTGGCTTACAAGTGCAAACTCATTTCTTGTACCAAAGGCAGGATGAGTGTTTAACTCATTGTAATTGTCCCAGTTGATGTTTGATACATAACCGTCTGGAAAATGCTCGGTGATAAAGTCGTTGATGAGTTTTTCTTCTTCATCGGTCAGACCATCGTAGTCGCCATTCTCGATGGCATTGAGTGACCAATCAGGAATGTCGTAGGTGCCGAGTGGTTTGAGACGACCATATTCACTGCCAATGCAAAAGGTTTCTTTCATCTGCCGTACATACTCTCGTTTAAGTTCCAATGTTTTGAGACGTTGAACCTCAACATCTTCTTTGATATAGTGACCATGGTGCATACAATAGAGTTCTTCTTCAGCCGTTTGGAATTTGCCATAGGCTTTTCCGACTTCCCCTTCAAGAAAATCGCCTTCTCCAGAAAAGATGTCATTCTTGTCGTATAAGGACTCGATGTAGTCCTTCATGTCTTCACTGTATTTGGGAAGGCTCTCCTTGACGTGCCGTAGTTCCGTCTCGAAGTTCATCACGAACTGCTTACCAGCCATATCATTGTCGAAACAAAGATGATGACAGGCTTCGCGTGCTTCTCTGATGACCCCCTGAAACTGCATGACGGTAGGATTGCCTCCTGTGGAGAGGAATACGGCATTACCCAAGTTCTTGACTTTTGCAGCATGAAGTTGGTAATAAGCCATGGCATCGTATGCACTCTCAAACCAAAGCACATCCTTGGCATCCTTCAGCTCCGTGCCATTGGGACTGGCAATCCATAATCCTTCCGAGGAATTGCTACCTGCAGCTTTTCCTTTGTAGCCACTGGTTCCGTCAAGGCGCACCTTGCCACGCTCTTCAAAGCCTACAATGTCTTGCTTTCCTGGGATATGGAGAGGAAATGATAGATTGCGATAGTAGTGCTGCCGCTGCTCTGAAGTTTTTTTGTTGGCCAACATGAATGAACCAGCAAAAGCCTTCTGAGTAGAGATGTCTATCATTCGGCTTTTGAAGAATGGATAGAACTTCTTGATGTTATCCATGTTGTGCTTCTGAAATGTGAGGGTGCTATAGTTCTTGATGTCAAATGGCTTGACCTCACGCTGTGGCTTGATGATGTTACGCATATTGTATTCTATTGGGTGATAGAGAAGTCTGTTGCAGACCAGATTGACTAAATGGTGTGGATTGATACCGACATAATATTCTTGAAAGAAATCTGGATGCTCGGTGATGAATGAGATGACATTATACACCTTTTGTTGTGGCGGCTGGAAACAGCATTTGCCATTCGCAGTAACAATGAATTTGTCGCCACGTATGCGTCTGCCGTCATTGTCTAACCTTACATACGAGGGATAGCGCAAACCATCACGTCGGTAAAACTGATAGCCTGCGTCACTCAGCACATCTTGTATGTCAATGCGTGCTTTGAAATCCTCGTATGATAGTTGGTCTTGCACCTTATTATATACGGATATGACTTACTGTTGTTATGGCTGCCAAGCGAATGGTACGAAACGAAGTTCTTTGTGGATGGTAAGAATTGGCACATATTCGAAAATGGCCATAAGGTATTCCAACTCGTCATTGACAGGTCGCCAAATGATGCCATCATAGAGTAAGATGCCTCTGCGGAAATCGATGAATTGAATGCCTAATCTCTGTTCTATCTCATGATTTTTTTCAGGAGTAACATTCTTCCTATTGTTTCTTTTCTTTCTGCTCATATTTTTATTTGTTGTTGATGATTTATCTTCCGTGTCCCATACCATGGCTGTTAGCCCCGGCATTGAGGCCTGCTTCAAAAGCCCTTTCCGCAATGTCTTGTGGGGAATCCACACCGGGTTTTACATAGATGCGTCCTGTGCCATGCACTTCTCGGTGAACTTCAGGTGATGGATGAGGATGCTTGATGTGTTCTATATTGTGGGCAATATCTGCTCCGAGGTAGGTAGCTTCGCTTACAGCAGTAAGTCCTGCTCCCAAGAACGCTCCGAGGTTGAATCGTTGTTGCATCTCTGGTCGTGTTTTCATATCCACTTCTTTGAACACCTTTGACATCATGCGCTGTCGTTGATAGTCATCGACAGCCATGAACTTGTCGTATTGCTTTTTGCTGATTTCATGCGTGATGACCTCGCCATTGATAACCGCACTCATGCGGTAGGTAAACTTTTCGTCGGTTTCCTGCTTTGATTGTCCTTTGTCTTCTTGTCCTTGGGGTTTGACAGGTTCTTTCTCAACCCAGATGTCACCAACATCAACTTCTCGTCCATGTTTGCCTTCTCGATACCAACCTTTACGCTCGTTCATTGTTTCAAGGTCTTTGCCATTGGTGTAACCTTGTTCTGGATTGAGTGTAGGTGCTTGATGTTGTTCGTTTGTTAGTGGGTCATTGATGACTTGAATTTCTTCTTGCTGCTGGCTTTGTTGTCGAAACAGTTCCTCCACTTCTGGTTTCAAGGTGATAGATAGGTGCTCCTTGCTGTTCAGCATATCCATTGTAATCTTATCTTTGAAATCTCCGCTGATGACATTATTAAGTATGTTAAGGCGTTCATTAAGAGATGTGGACTTTAGGGAATTGTCGGTGAGTTTCTTCACTTCGTTATCCGTGAGGTCATACACAAAGTCTTGTTGCGCTCCTGTGGACTGGATGGTCAATGTCTTTCTGTCTACATCGACAAGAATGCCATGTGATGAAAGGACTTCTTGCCATTTTTCGTTGGTGAAATAGACTTTGGAGGTTATCAAGTCCTTGTATGGCTTGGCTGGTTCTTGCGGTCTGGGGCGAGTGACTATGGGAGGAAAGTAAGTCTGCATGTCTTTCAGTGGATCGGCAATCGCTTGCTGTCTATCTCCTTTATAGTAATAGCCATAACTGCCACTTTGCAGTTCACCCGGTCGCAATCGTCCGTCAGCATGTTCAATGACCATTGGAGAAACCGCAACTCCGCTCATTCTGCGTAAATGAAAACCATCTTGCATTCTGGGTGTCCAACCTAAGAAATCCCTGCCGAAGGTATGGGGCGGTAAGCCATGGTGGCGGTCATAATATCTTTCCCGATAACCATGAAGTCCCATGGCAACACGTCCGTTGACATTTCTTGCAGCGACATAGGATGACGGCATATCAAAGTCTTTTCCGACAATACCGTTGAACGTTTTGTAGGCTTTCTTGTTGGCATAGTTGGTGCCTCCGTCAGCGAGAGCCCGAAACTGCTGCTCACTGATGGGATATTCCAGTAAAGGGGAGTCATGTCCCTGCACCAATAGCTTGTATTGGTCTTGCTCTACGGCAAGTTGGGCTCTCATACCATTACGTCGGAGAAGGTCTTGAAGTTGAAACGAGAGTTCTCCACGATAAGGCATGGCTTCTGAACGGATGCTCATGATTGTTTTTCTGCTTGTTGGGGTAACTAATTGTTGATACTCTCTTCGAAAAGCTCTTCACGGAAATCCATGAATGCTTGTGCTGATGTCGTTGCAGACGAATCAAGTCCTTCGTCCTTGCAGAACTGATAGTAGTCTTCTGTCACTTCGTCTGACTGCTGCAAAACAAAGTCTACAGCATTGATGTTTCCTGCTTCGTATTCTTCGCGCAGGGTGTCATAGTCTGGATAATTCATAACCATTTCTTGTCGTTTGATTGTTTAACCTGTTTATCTTGTTACTTGTCTGGTCTCTTCTGTTTCATCCGCCAAGCCTTGTGACATTTCGTTGTGTGCCGAATTTCCAAGAGGCAACCCAGATTGCTGAGATTGAATCTCTAAAGCGTCAAGGATGTCAGATGTAAATTCTTCTTCGGCTACATAGGTCAAGAGCCCATGCCTGTTAACCCAACAACCATCATTGCCAAACGAATATTCGGGCATCGCCTTGTGAGCGGCTTTCTTCCAATGGGAGACATTGCCAGGAACCAGAACAACACCTTTTTCAGAAAACAAGTCTATGCCGATAGTGATGTAGGCTTGATTGCCCTCAGCATCTGGTGTTTCAACAGTTACCAAATCTCCATTCCAAAAGCATTTGAGGTCTTCATCCGAGAGTTCAAACTCATTGGTGATGGTCTGGATATTGCGACCAATAATCTGAGTGGGTGCATAGACGACACTGTTGGTGTCTTTGTCTAACTGTACAAAGGCTTTGATTTTTCTCTTTTCTTCGGTGCCGTCATCCAAGGTTACGGCTTCCTCAATGTCAGAGACGATAACCTTGCCATCCAACAACTTCTCTCGTTCCTGCTTCAGGAAACAAGAAAGGTCTATGGATTTGAGTTTTGGGGAGAACATTACGCCAACACCGTCTTCCATTTCTGTAAGGCAGAACTTTGCATAGCAATGGGTAAAGTCAAAAGGCTGCTCTATTGTGATGGGCAGTAAAGGGGATTTACCACCCATCTCAATTCGTTCGTGAACGTAATCGGGAAGGTCGTAAATCATATTCTCGGTAAGTCCGAACTCACCGAGAATGTCAAAAGGATATTCATCCCTATAGAATTTTTTGTTTGTCATATACACTTCGTTTTGTGTGTGAAATCATCCACAAAATTACAGGCATTACTTCTTCTTTCTCTATTTGTCTGCTCAATATGTTAAGAAAGTACGACGTTTTGTTGTATTGGTTCTAATCAGGCATACGAATAGAACCAATGATGTGTTTTTGATTCAAATAGCCTTGTTGTGCGTATGGCATTTCTATATAGTCATAGGTGATGTCATACCTTTGCGACATGAAAAGGAAACTGATATCATTACTGGCAGGTCTGGTGTTCTGCACATCGCAATGTTTCGCACAAAACAGTCTTGGCTATTTTCACTCCATAGGGACAAGCAAACGATATGTGGAAGTCAAAGATACTACGCAACAAGCAGATTTGGACAGATGTAGTTCTGATCAGAAAATCCCTTCTGTTGAAGTTGATTATCGTAATTTGTCTGTGGCGGAAATAGAAGCCCTTATCCACAAATATGAACGGTCTATATTTCTGCGAGATAGTTTGATGAGTGTGAAATCTTCTGGTTATAAGGGGAAACTACATAGCTATTACAACTGGAATCCAAGAGAATTGAATCTCGAAAATTTGATGGATGTCGCTCGGGAAGTCGGACTTTCAAACAAACTATTTGTTTTAGCGCAGGCGTTGCTTGAAACAGGAAATTTTAGTAGCAGGGTCTGCAAAGAGTACAACAATCTGTTTGGATTATATGATAGTAAACATAGGGAATACTATCGTTTCGCTAGATGGGAAGATAGTGTGGTGGGTTATCGAAGGATGATACAATACAGATATAAGGGTGGTAACTATCTGCATTTTCTTAGAAGAATAGGATATGCGAAAGACCCTCGTTATATCACTAAGGTTGCCCAGCTTGCCAAGAACTTATACCATAAGTTATCTGTAAAATAGAAGAGTAGTTCGTGTTGCTTTAGCTTCAAAGTTATATGTTTTTATGCCTGTGTTTGTAAATGGTATGCTCAATATTTTGAGGTATGATATAAATTTTGTACCTTTGTATAGGAGAAGGCTTCGACTTTTCACTGTCATAGTGGGGATGTTCGTGCAATCTAATGGTACTGCCCAAGTAAAAGGTGCATCACCATTCAACACCATAGGATATGGCTATAACAAAACAAAAGTTGCCGCAGAGGTACATGAATCTGATAACGAACCAGAAGAGATGGTAGATAGCAGCTATATGATTAAACTGCCCATGGATAGCTTGAAAACGTATATCCCGACGGTCGCATGGCCATTGAGGTCTATCAAAGTCAATTCTCCGTATGGCATGAGGAAAGACCCCTTGAACAGGCGGAGTAGCCGTATGCATAGTGGAGTTGATCTGCAAGCAAGGTTTGAGGAAGTATTCTCGATGCTACCAGGAATGGTAACGGCTGCAACCTACTCGACAAATGGAGGGTATTACGTTACCGTCAACCATGGCGTATGTGTTTGTTCTTACCTTCATCTATCAAAGATATTGGTGAGAATTGGACAACACGTAAAGGCTGGGCAAGTAATTGCCATAAGTGGCAATACAGGAAAGAGAACAACAGGGCCACATCTTCACATATCATGTAGATGGGAAAACGAAAAAGGTAGGTTCTTTGACCCAATGCTGTTGCTCGGCTTCGTTTCTAAACAACTAAAAATGAGATAGGATATGGGAGTTATATTGATAATCATTGCCATTGTCTTCATCATGAGGAGACAAGAAAAAAAGAAAAAGCACTCAAAGCGCACGCTTTGGGGTAAATCTGATTGGGAGAAGACGTGTGACGATGGTGGTAAGTTCTACGGTTGGTAAATCCGCTTTTTATTATACTTTATGTTTATTTTGTGGTAAAATTATCAACCTATTTCTTGTGTAGGCAGGAATAATTGATTACCTTTGCAGTTGAAAATAATGCTTTATATTAAACTATGAGTATAATATATGGAACAAAAATAAACCGACTATTAGCAAATACAGCCCCTACAGGACTTCTTTTTGCTGATTGGTTGAAGAGGGAAGGCTATTCTGGTCAGCTACAGAAAAGATACAGAGACTCAGGATGGCTTACTGCTATGTGTAAGGGTGTTATGTATCGCACAGGAGAAAAATTAAATGCTTACGATGCATTGGCATCATATAATAAGCAGATGGACGGCAAGCTTCGAATAGCAGCGATGTCTGCATTGGAGTATGCTGGTTTCAATCATTATGTTCCTATGGGAAAGCCGACACTGATGGTTGCATTGACTAATAACAAGCCCCCCATTTGGATGAAGAGTGATATGTTCGATATGAAATTTCGTACTTTTTACTCTAATGCCTTTACCTATTTGGATGTGATAAAGCGTGAGCAGAATAAGGGTACATTGTATATATCTTCACCAGAGCAAGCTTTCTTGGAATGTCTGTTTTTGGCTCCAAAACTTTATAGCTATATGGACTTGTATTATATAATGGAGCAATTGACCACACTTCGCTCAGAAGTTGTGCAACATTTGTTGGAAACGACTGACAATAAAAGAGTGAAAAGAATGTTTTTGTATATGGCGAAGAAAGCAGGACATTATTGGTTTGAAGAACTTACCCCCACAAAAATAAATTTAGGAACAGGGAAATTGCAACTTGCCACAAATGGAAAATTTAATGCAGAATACAAAATGACTATTCCCAAAGAATTAGAAGACTATGAAGGATAAATATAAGAAACAGGTTGCTCTACTGATAAGGATTATGCCATCAGTTTACCGCATCAAAGAGTTTGCCGTGCATGGTGGAACAGCCATAAACCTTTTCCATAAGAATATGCCTCGATATTCCGTCGATATAGATCTAACATATATTCCCATACAAGACAGAAATACAAGTTTACAAACAATTAATGACCGATTGCTTGAAGTCAAGAAAAGTTTGGAAAGGACAATTCCTGGCATTGTGGTTGTCCCAAAGCCCAATGTCTGGAAGTTGTTATGTTCATTGAATGACGCATCAGTTAAGATTGAAGTCAATGGAACAAAGCGTGGTATTCTTGGAGATACGGTTGATATGCCTTTATGTGAAAAGGCTAAAGCGGAGTTTAGTATGGGATGTAAAGCACGGACAGTGTCTTTTAGCCAACTGTATGGTGGAAAGATAACTGCAGCATTAAGCCGTCAGCATCCTCGTGATTTGTTTGACTGTAAATATATGAACATTTCGTCGTTTGATGAGGTGAAGGATGGCTTTATGCTTTGCCTCTTAGGAAGTGACAAGCCTATCATAGAGTCTTTGATGCCAAACGAAATAGACCAAACAGATGCTCTGGAGAAACAATTTGAAGGAATGACCGACGTGGCTTTCAGCTATGAAGATTATAAGCAAGCAAGGTCGCGACTTATCAAGTTGGTACAAAACGGACTGACAGAAGACGACAGAAGGTTCCTACTTACCTTTGAAGAGGGAGTGCCTGATTGGACTATGTGTAGTGCTGGTGATTTGTCGTGTTATCCATCAGTTCAATGGAAACTGCTTAACATCGAGAAGCTGAAAGAGACGAACAGAAAGAAATATGAGCAAGGAATAAAGAAATTGCAGGACTTCTTATTTTGAAAACTTATATCAATAAAAATCCCCAAGAGAAGAGATTGATGTCCCTTTCTTGGGGATTTCTTTATTTTTTGTTGAACTCCTGTATCTCCGTAATCATATCCTTGACTTCCTTGTTGACCTTCAGAAAGTTGGCGTATAAGATGCGTTCTCTGGCTTCAACAGAAGAGAAATTATAATACTTGGGCAGCGGATAGTTGGCATAATCATTTTCTTCCTTGCTGATTTCGTCCATGTTGAAGTCAGTTTTGCAGAAGAACTTGCTTGTCTGGAACTCTTCGGCTTCTTGAATGTCCATACTTCCACCACGTCCAGTCTTGGTCTTTACAAAATCTCTTGCTGTTTGACCACAAATCCAACCTGTTGGCATACCTGCAATCTTGGACCCCGGAACCAAGGCATCCATATTCTCATTGAGATTGATGGATGTGCGGTCACGGTCGATGGTTACACCTTTCTTTAATTGTACTACCTTACCGAATATGTCGTTGGATAGCCATTCAAGGGTTTCTTTGGCTCGTGCAGAACCACTGACCACATTACCGACAGTCGTAATAATCTTTTGCATACCAGTCTTACCATAGTCAGCTTCAAGTTGCGGTAGTTCCTGAAAGCCCAAGGTAACGCTTACTTTGTTGCTTCTGGCGGTACCAATCAAACGGTCAATCTTGTGGAAGTAAAGCGTTGGCAACTCATCGACAATGATACTTACAGGAATGTTCTTTCCCTGCCCCGTGTTGACTCTCGTTACAAGACGGTTTAGGATAAGTGCATTCAAGGCACCAATGATGCTCTCCATTTCAGGGTCGTTGGCAATGAGAAGATAACTGGGATTCTTCGGGTCACTGACCTTCAAATCGAAATCGTCCCCATCTTTGCTGAATATCCAATAGGACTCTTTGGTCGCAAGGCGTGAGGTAAAGACGCGCAATGTACCAATCATACCTTCCAACTGCTCCATAGCCTTGTTGTCAAAAGCAGTCCTGAATGGACCAAGAAGCGGAGCAACTTCCGTATCAGTCATCAACACTTCAAAAATGGTCTCGTAACTTTCATTGAGAAAAGAAAGGATATGAGGCATATCGCTATACTTTCCCAACCAATAGGCAGGTTCCTTGATATTACCCATAGCATCACGAACAACACCAGTAGGTTTAATCATACCAGTTTCTAGGTCAATGGTCTTGTCAAAGTTCATTTCATTGCCGTTCTCATCGTAAGGCCGTTTCTCATAATTGCAGAAGAAATAGATGCAAGCAGCCAAGAAGTTTACTGCTGATGTCTGGAAGAACTGGTCACTGCCGCCACCGCCCTCTTTCTTACCTTTTTGCAATGATTCAAGTAGCGTCTCTGCCGTTTCGCTCGCTGCTGCAAGATTGCTGATATATTTGAGCTGAATAGGATTAACTCTGCGGCTATACTCCACATTCACAAAGTTGATGATGTTGAACTGACAGCCCTTCGGAGCCTTTCCTGCTTTCTTGTTGATGCGATAGTGGTAGTATAGCTTTTGGGCAAGTGTCGGAAACTTGTAGTCATAAACGACTAAAGCAAATCCCTTAGCACTGTGTTGGCGGATGAACGGCTCAATGATAGAGAACGTCTTACCAGAGCCAGGCGCACCTACTACCCAAGTGCCACGAAACGGATTGATGACATTCACCCAGCCTTTGCGGAACTTGCCTTTATAATAGTAACGCATGGGGATATTCACGCTATACTTGTTATACACCTTTTCGCCCATCTGCTCAAAACTCTCGTTCTCAAAATTGAATCGGTCTTTCAACAATCCGTCCTTCAAGTACTTCGATATGTTGTCGAGGGCAATATGGCAAAGCACCGTGCCGACAATGGACATGAGAAAATACAGCCAAGTACTGCTATGCAGAGTAAAGAAACTCGGAGACCAACGTTGATAGAATACCCACGCGGAAAGAAACATCAATACGGTGCCAATGGAAATGGGATAGATGACCATCGTCTTGGCATTAAACTCCAGATGCTTCTTGTTTCGTGTACCAATGCAGGTAACGCAGATAATCAGCAATGTCATCACCTTGCTATGCAGCAGATGTCCGTCTTGATAAACGTCCATCAGTTTGATGCGGTCGTGGATGTCCACGAGAATGCCACCCCAATAATCCAAGGCATTGGGGTCAATGGCATACTCGAAGAACTCAACGATAAGGGAAACGTAGATGAATGTCCGAAACACCTTGTAGAGGGTTTGGAGGTCTTTGCTTTCTTCCATAGTAGCTTACTCTTCTTTGTTCAACCTAATGCTTATAATAGGTCTTGTGGCATATCGACTGTGTTTGTCCGCCATTTCGAAACGCCCCGATGAAAGGCTGTAACGCCATGCACGGTCTGTTTCTGCACCATCGCATTCGGTACTTGTCCAGTACCAACATTCATCCTTGTCCATTGGCAAGGGTGTGCCGCCGCATTTCTGAATAATGTCGTTGACAATGCCTTTGGCGGCATAGAGTTTGTACATCTCTGCTACGGAAGGGATGAAGTACTTTGGATTGACACTCTTTGCTATCGGCGACTGTATCTGGAAATAGCGGAGTTTTACGGTGTTGCTCTCGCCGTCAAATTGCAGTAAATTCGCAGATGTACCCTGTGCAAAGTAAGTTGTATCAGGGTCGATAAATTCTTTCTTGGGATAGTCATCTAATGCAACGACATAGGCTTTTCCAGAAATCTCATTGTCATTATCGACAAAGAAGATGATGGCTTCGGGTTGGTTGCCTTTTGATAGACAATTCTCGTAGGACATGATTTCTCCATTCGTGCAATAAACCATGCCGGGTGTCCATGTGTGCCAAGTCGCATCTTCATAGACGTGGTTATCGCATGAACTGATAAGGGGAATCGCCGCAAGCATTCCCATGATGTATTTGCCAATATTCATAGTCTTTCTTTTATCGTGAACTTGTTGGTAACTTAACGTGAGTTCGACGAATTATACTTGGCTGTAAATTTGGTGATTAGCGAAAAT
>CAZEEP010000015.1:61061-88186 GCA_964511295.1 uncultured Prevotella sp. | reverse complement strand
TTAATAAATATGTCTATATTTGCCACGCAAATAAAATCTCCCAGCCGGGAGATTTAACGAACTGAGAAAAATTTGGAGTTATAATTTATTGTTTAATTAATCTTTTTATCGTATGAAGAAAAAGAAGTTTTTTAGTTACATGCTTATGGGCCTGCTCACAGTGGGTGCCACAAGTACGGTGACTTCTTGCAAGGACTACGATGACGACATCAATGGTCTGCAGACGCAGATTACGAGTCTGAACGAAGCCCTTGCAAAGCAAAAGTCCGATTTGGAGGCTGAGATTGCTACTTTGAAGAAAGACCTCACAGCTGCTGACGCAAGGCTTGAAGGTCTTGTTCAAACAGCACAGCAGGCTGCCGACAAGGCTCAGGGTACAGCTGACGATGCCTTGGCTAAGGCTGTTGCCAACGCAAGCAGCATTGCAGACGAGATTGTTCGCGCAAAGGCTGCCGAGCTTGCATTGCAGACCCGTTTGGAGACTGCTGAGGCAACTCTCGTTTCCTTGCAGGATCAGATTGACAAGCTGAACGAAAACAAGCTTGACAAGACTGAGTTTGCAGACAGCATCGTTAAGATTTACGCTCGCCTCGAGGCTGTAGAGACAGGTCTTGGCGGAGCTTTGACAAACATTGCCGAGCTCCAGAAGGGTCTTGCCGACGAGAAGGTGGCACGTGAGGCTGTTGCAGCCGACCTGGAGCAGCAGAAAGAGGCTTTGAACAAGCTTCAGAAGCAGCTCGACGACACTACAAGCGATCTCAACACGAAGATTTCAAACCTTCAGAACACAGTTGAGAGTTACAACACTGCCCTTAACACGAAGATTGACAACCTTAAGACTGACCTTGAGGCTAAGATTGCTGACGTTCAGCACACGCTTCAGACTCAGATCACAGCTCTTGGCGATCGCGTTACTACCAACGAGGGTGACATCGCAGATCTGAAGAAAAATGTCAATGACATCTACACCAAGATTTCTCAGTTGCAGAACGCAATCAACGTTCTCAACGTGTTCTGCACGGGCCAGCTCCGCAGCTTGGTATTCATTCCTTCTGCTTACTACTATGGCATTGAGGCTACAGAGGTGTTCGCACTGAACTACTTCCAGTACACCGATTTTGCCAAGAACAACTGGGCTGTTGCTTCTGCAGACAAGAAGGAGCCTGTAGGTTATGACAAGTCTGAGCGTTACAATAACACAGAGGGTTCTACGGCTATGGACGTTACCGCTCACTACCACATGAACCCGGGTATTGCCGACGAACCAGATGCAGTGACAATCCTTGACGCTGACAAGCCTTTTGTTCGTGCTTCTGAGGCTGCCATCACAACCAAGAGCTTCAAGAAGAATGGCGAGCAGCTTGACGTTAAGCTGAAGTTCAAGAATCCTTCTCTTATTAAGGATCTTTACACAGAGGATCAAGAAGGCAAGAGCTTCGTGACTGTCTTTGCCGCACAGGCTCATTACAAGACTGGTGACAAGGATACTACCGTTACTTCTGACTACGCTGCCCTGTACAAGACAACAATAACAGACGTTGTTCTTGCAAAGGTTCAGGATACAAAGTTGGATCCGTCTTACACAGGCGTTCTGAATACAGTAACAACTGATTTCGAAAATGCTCACAGCAACCTGCACTCTACTCTGAATGACGAGAAACAGTCTCACCTCATTCCTTCTGTATACGATGCTATGAGTCTTGGTGCTCAGTCTCAAGTTGTCTACAACCAGACTCTTGACCTGTCTAAGCTTGTTGAGGTTCACTATACAAACGCAAAGGGCGAGCACAAGACTTTCGTTTCAAGTGAGTTGGATGACTATGGCTTGGGTCTCGTTTATGAGCTTACAGGTAGCTTTGAGGGTTCTAATGTCACATCTGAGGCTGCTCACGCAGGTATCAACGGCACAACGTTCCGTGCACAGGTTCCTCAGAAGGACGGTAAGGCTTATTCTTGGGAGGCATACAACAACACCAATTTCAGCGATGACTCTCTGCGTACAAGCACAGTAGGCCGTCAGCCTATCGTTCGCTTCTCTCTCGTTGACAAGAACAACGACAACCGTGTAATCGACTATGGTTACATCAAGGTTAAGTTCGTAGACAAGAGCGTAGCTGAGACTGTAAAGCCTAACGTAACAGTTTCTTACACAGGTAAGGATTATACATACTATGACGATTGCAATCCTGTAGATTATGTGTTCTCTACTACTTGGAATGAAATTGAGTATGATATCTTCCAGCTTACCGGTCTGCACAAGAAAGAGTTCGACGCTAACTATGAGAACGATGGTAAGCTCGTTGTAAACGGTAATGATGTTGTAGCCCAGTTTGATCCTGCAACAGTTAAGACCACTGATGCTACTGAAGCAACAGAGCTCAAGAACTACATTGGCGAGGTTGTGGATAACTATGATGCAGACGCTTCTGAGACCCAGACCTTCAAGTGGACTATCAAGGGCGCAGATCTTGAGAAGATGCTCTATGACAAAACTCATCAGGCAACGTCTCATGCTCCGTTCACGATTGCTATCAAGTACAAGTCTAAGGACACCAAGAAGTATCCTGATGTATACGTTGTCTTGACTTCCGGCAAGATTAACATCGTACATTCTTCCGGTACATTCCTTGCGGCAGATGGCTCTGACAAGATTCGCGAGATGTGGTACAAGAACAACGGTAACGGTAACACCGAGTTTGGTACAGACGAGATTCACGTTCAGACTCTGAGTCCGGAGGATCCTCGTGCAGGTGTTCTTGCTGACAAGTTTGACAAGACTATTGCTGATGTGTTCTATACCAATACGATTAAGCTTGCTTCTCTGAGTGACAATACCCTTAACAAGGACTTCACTGGTACTAAGCAGCAATTCAACTTCGTGTTCTCTGCTAATAACAATGGCAAGAAGTTTAAGGGTTATGAGTCTGCTGACAACAAGGCTGGCTTCAATGAAGTTGAGTGGACTCTTGGTGTTTCTGAAGATGGCAAGGCTCTCGTAGCTACTCATAAGAATGGTATCCAGCTTACAAAGAGTCAGGTTGTCGCAACAATCAACGGTACATACACTAATGCTGCTGGCATTAAGGAGCAGAAGCTCTCTTACAACGGTCCTATGAATGACATGAGCGAGGCTGCAAACTCAATGTTGAACTATGTTGCTCACAACAAGCTTGCTGACGATGTCTTGAAAGCTATCGTTGCCTTGAAGGTTAAGTCCAACGTGTGCGAGCACGAGCTTGCTCTTACCAACAATGAGTTCAACGTTCGCTTCCTCCGTCCAATCAACGCCGCAACCAATGACAAGGAGTTGACTGACGCTGAGGATTCCAAGCAGTCAATCTCACTGAAGGAACTGCTGACCTTCACAGATTGGCGTGACTATGGTTTCGCTGACCATGAAACATACTGGAAGTTCTACAATATTAAGGACATTAAGATTGTAGGTTTGACTACTCAGGCTGCAAGCGACACAGACTTGAAGAGTGGCGGCAACATGAACGCATTCATCTACACGACCATGACAACTGCTAATCTTGAGCCATATAAGCTTGAAGATAAGGTTCTGCAGTCTGCTGTTTCTAACAATGTTCGCTTCTACAATGTCAAGGGTTCTGGCACAGGCGATGACGAGTTCGGCCACATCCTGTATGAGAACATCAGCAACACTGTTCACGACTTCTCAGTACGTATTCCTCTTGCTATCACTTATGAGTGGGGTACTCTCTACACCACAGTTGATGTGAAGATCAACGGTACTCAGAGCAATGCAAAGGTTCGTCGTTAAGTTTTTAGTTAGAATTATCTAATCCACTAATAAAGAAGGAGGAGGCGTTGTCCTCCCCCTTCTTTTTTTGTTATACTATGAGAAAATATCTTTTAATACCCCTTACTCTTTTGCTCTTTTTGGTTGCGTCATGCTCTAACAAGGAGAAAAAGAACACCGATAGCATCAACAACTACATTCGTCCTGCTTCCATGAACTTCAGTTCACAGGACAGTGCTAACATAAGGTCATTGCTTGACAACTTTATCGGATATATCAATCAGGGTGACATCAGCAATGCTTCTTCCATGCTTTACTGCGTCAGCAATGACAGCGTTAAGTCTTTGCCGTTACAAAAGCGCCAGAAGTTTGAGCTGATGCTGACTAAGTTCCCTTTCAAGAGTGCTGAACTAAGGTCATACAAGCTTAGGAGTGACCGCGACAACACCATTACCATTGCCCTGAAGATGACAGACGATGCGGATGTAGAGACTGGCAAGAACATCATCAGCCTTGCCGTGAATCCTGTGGTTAAAAACGGCACATGGTATCTGACCCTACGCGACAACGATGCAGAGGGCGTGAATCCTAAAGAGTAAGAGTGGATATGCGGCTCGGTAAACTTGTCTTGTTCCTGCTGTTAATATCGGCCGTTGCGTCCTGTTCTAAAAAGCAGGATAACAAAGAGCCGATATTTCATGTAGATAAAGAAAACATCAACGTAGGCAATCTTAGTAAGAAGACACCTGTATATCATTTTGTAATTCCTTTCAAGAACAATGGTGGTGGAGAACTTAAAATATCAGACGTACAACCTGGCTGTTACTGCACTACAGTAGATTTTCCAAAGGGTTCTTTTGAAAGCAATGATTGCGGTGAGATAAAAATAGAATTTAATACTAAAGAGGTTTCCGCCCAAGAAGGTTTTGTAAGGGAATTCCTTATACTTTCAAATGCGTCTAATGACTCTGTGACTGTTTATCTTGAAGGTAATTTGTACAACTAAAATTATTCTTGCATGCACACTACTTTTTACAAACAGCTATTTGCTTTCTTTCTTCTTCTTTTGCCGCTTCATTGTCTTGCAGAGGTTTCAGGCATTGTGCTTGTAGTTTCATATAATGATGCCGGCAAAACTCAAACTCTTAATATTTCTTTGGCAGAAAATCCGGAAGTCACCCTAAATAAAGACATTTTGTCCATTTCTTATGGAGCCGACAATGCCATCACTTTCCAATATGCCAATGTAGTTGATATGCATTTTAGTGATGCAATCGTAACTTCGATAGACAAAGACAACAAGGTTGGCAAGAAGCTGCAACTATTATATATTGACAGCCAACATTTGCGCGTTATCGGTGTAACCCCCAACAGTAAAGCCAATTTGTATAGCCTGAATGGAGCTTTGGCAAGTACGCATGTAACTCGTTCAGACGACAGCCTTACTCTTGACCTTTCCGGACTGCCAACTGGAGTTTATTTACTTAATGTCGACAAACAATCATTTAAGATAATAAAGAAATGAAGAGATATTTTATCCTAAGCCTGCTGCTCGCTCTTAACATTGCAGCATTTGCCCAAAGGAAGATGATTATCCACCTCAGCGATGGCACCACGATAGAAAAGGAAGTGTGGGAGGTGGACAGGATTACTTTTGGTGAAACTGATCCTGTTACCGTAACACAGCCTGATGACAACACTGCCGTAGACCTTGGATTGAGCGTGAAATGGGCAAACATGAACCTTGGCGCCACCAATCCTAAGGACAAGGGCTTGCTCGTCGGTTGGGCAGACCCTACGGGAACTATCAAGTCGACTGAGTTTCGCTATTATCCGTCAGAATACCCTGAAGAAGACATCATAGGTACCAAGCTTGACATTGCAACTTCTCTCTGGCGTGCCGGATGGCGTTTGCCTTCTGACGAGGAGTTTCAGGAATTGATTTCACAGTGTGAATGGACTGCCGTGAAAGACAATGGCGTGCTGACAGGATTCAATGTTTCAAGAAACGGGAATACAATCTTCTTGCCGGCCACTGGATACAGAAATGGTAAAGCGGATGCAGGGAAAACCGACAAGGGTTACTATTGGACTGGCATACTTGACACTTACCAGAAATATGGAAAGAGCGTGTATCTGGCTGCCGACGATACGGTTAAGGCAGATTCCGCTTATCGTTATCTCGGTCTTGCAGTAAGGCCGGTCTTTGGCCCGTATTATCATGTCAAGTTCATTTCTTTGACACCTTCAAAGGTTTCCACTAATTCGGCTGACATTACTGCCAAGTTGAGTGGAACGCTTTCTGAATATAACAGTTATACACTTTACTGGACAACAGATCAGAAATGGGGCGAAGGCAATATAGACTCACTTTCTGTAACACCAGGCGACCTTGCCGATGGAAGCTACACATACCATCTTGAAGGACTTCAATATAATACGCCTTATTTCTATAAGATTGCGGTCAAACGTGAGGGTTATGTCAAGACAAGCGACGTGCAGCAGTTCCAGACGGCTTATACACATATAAACTTTGTTGTTACCGCCGCCAACAATATCCGTAATAACAGTTGCTTCATCAGTGTAAAATATACCGGTACTCTTGAAAAATACAAGGAGATAGGTCTGGTGTATTCTACAAGTGAGGATTTTGCCAAATGCGATACGTTGAAGACCTCCGAGGAGTCTCTTGATGAGGATAGCTATGCCAGGTTTAGCCTATCAAATCTTAGTTATATTACTAAATATTATTATAAGGCATATGCCAAGGGCGGAAGCGATGACGCCAAGGATGAAGAAAGTGATGTTAAGTCGTTTACAACAGCGGCAAAGTATGCTTCAGAGGCTGTAGACCTTGGATTGCCTTCCGGCCTGAAATGGAGTAAATATAACCTTGGGGCTGAATATGAGAATGAAATTGGCGGTTACTTCTGTTGGGCTGACCCCAATGAGGTCGGTAAAGACCAAAACACCTATCCGCGTCTTGTAGAGCATAGCCCTAAGAATATCGGCGGTACAGAATATGATGTCGCTACAAAGACACTTGGCGGTCAATGGCATATACCTGACAGTGCTGATTTTGTAGAGCTTCAGAAATACTGTAAATGGACGTTTGAAGGCAATATACTTGGCACCGACGGTAAAACATATACTGGCTATAAGGTCAGCAACCCAAATGACGATAGCAAGTATATATTGCTTGTCAAGGCTGGTAATCGTCAGGGCGATGGAAGTTATTACCATACAACAACCGAGGCTTACTTCTGGACATCCAACAACTATGACGGACTCCGTGCGCAATACTTTACTTTTGCGTCTTCGGCACAGTCTGGTGGTCATGTGTCCAATACCAATAAATATATTGGCATGAACATCCGTCCTGTTTATGGAGAAGTAACAAGCGAGAAGCCTGTCGTTGTAGATTCTACGCAGATAAGCAAATATGATGGTAATGCTGTTGACTTGGGTCTCTCTGTGGCTTGGTCTTCATGTGAGCTTGGCGCTACATCAGACAATGCTACCGGTTATATGTACGCATGGGGTGAACTTGAGCATGACAAAGGTAGTTACACTTCGGACAACTACAAATATAAAAGCACGGACGCATCGACGAATTACTATGTAAATATTGGCAACAATATCTCCGGTAACTCGAGCTACGACCCTGCTACGAAGGAATGGGGTGGCAACTGGAGAATGCCAACAGAGACGGAGTTCCGTGAATTGGCAGATGCTTGCACATGGACATGGGATGCCAGCAACAGTCAATTTATTATCACGAGTACAATAAATGGAAATAAACTGTATTGGAAGGTTAGTGATAGTAAAGACTATTGGCTCGGCAACCTATATACAAGAAGCGGTGATGATATGTCAATTGCATCAGCATACTATTTTACAGTAAAACCTGGCAGCAAGCCTGTATATTCAACCTATTATTATAGGTATATCGGCAAATACATTCGTCCTGTGAAGGATCCATACGATGCAAATAAAAACAAGAAATAGCTTTATGAAAATAGCATACACGGTGTAGTTGTTTCTGCACTGTATGTGTTTTATGAACAGAAAGGAGAATTGGTGTTTATATAAAGGCCAATTCTCTTTTTTTAGCTTTCCTTTCTTTATTGTCTCTCAAATCAATCTTAATACTTTTTCTTTTCTTGACATTGAAAAAAGTGCGGCTTTGCCTTTGCAGATTGGACATTTTCAATTAACTTTGCCAAAAACACTTGAAAGGTATGGATGATGATAACAAGTATATAAGGTTTGACTGGGCTGTGAAACGTATGCTCAGGGATAAGGCTAACTTTGGCGTGCTGGAAGGGCTGATAACGGTTCTCCTTGATGAGCCTGTGCATATCAAACAGATACTTGAAAGCGAAGGTAACCAAGAGGCTGCCGATGACAAGTTCAACAGGGTTGACATTAAGGCTGAGAACAGCAAGGGCGAGATAATAATAGTTGAAATACAGCTTACGCGTGAACTTTATTATCTCCAGCGCATTCTATATGGCGTGTCAAAGGCTATAACCGAACACATTCACCTTGGTGAAAGGTACAATCAGGTGAGGAAGGTTTACTCTATAAGCATTGTTTATTTCGACTTGGGTGAGGGCTCTGATTATTTATATCATGGGTATACACAGTTTGTGGGGGTGCATACTCATGACACGCTTAAAATAAACTCTCGCGACAAGAAGATTATAGAAATGAAGACTCCTGAGAGAGTCTTCCCGGAGTATTTCATCATTCGTGTCAATGAGTTCAATAAGGTTGCAAAGACTCCTCTTGAGGAATGGATTGACTATATAAAGACCGGACGCATAAAGGACAATACAACAGCTCCTGGCCTGCAGGAAGCCAAGAGGCGATTGCAGGTCATGAAGATGAGCAAGACGGAGCGACAAGCTTATGACCGCCATATTGATGCCATAATGGTTCAGAATGATGTGCTTGATACCGCAAAAAGAGACGGACATGAAGAGGGTTTAGCTGAAGGTAGGGCAGAGGGCTTGGCTCAAGGTAGAGCAGAAGGTTTGGCAGAAGGTAGAGCTGAGGGTAGAGCAGAAGGTAGAGCAGAAGGCTTGGCTGAAGGTAAGGCGGAGGGTGCAAAGGAAACCAATGTCGGAATAGCTAAAAAAATGAAGGACATGGGAATGTCTTTTGACATTATAGCACAACTTACAGGAATAGGAGAGGATGAAATCATCAAGTTGTGATTCTTAGAGAATAGTATAAGACATGAAAATAGGATGTAGCAGAAACTCTGGTACATCCTATTTTAAATGTTCTTTTATTATGCTTTGACGAATATTATCCGAGGCGTTCCTCAAGGTGCTGGCGAATAGTCTTGATGAAATCTTCGCTGTTTACAGCTTTCGCCTCAACGCCTTGCATCAAGTTGACAAGATCCTTTGTCACTATGCCGCTGTTCATAGTATCAAAACATGCAGCCTCAAGCTGATTGCCGAAGTTCACAAGGGCTTCGTTGCCATCCTTTTCGCCACGCTTGCGCAAGGCACCAGACCAAGCGAAGATTGTGGCTATCGGGTTGGTGCTTGTTTCTTCACCTTTGAGGTATTTGTAGTAGTGGCGTGTCACTGTGCCGTGGGCGGCCTCATATTCGTAGTTGCCGTCAGGTGACACGAGAACACTTGTCATCATTGCCAATGAGCCGAAGGCTGTCGATACCATATCGCTCATGACATCGCCATCGTAGTTCTTGCATGCCCAGATGAAGCCGCCTTTTGAGCGTATTACGCGTGCTACGGCATCATCGATAAGCGTGTAGAAGTAAGTCAGTCCGCGCTTTTCGAATTCAGCCTTGTAGTCTTGCTCATACACTTCGTTAAAGATAATGCGGAACTGGGCATCATACTTCTTTGAGATGGTGTCCTTGGTTGCGAACCACAGGTCTTGATTCACGTCGAGAGCATACTTGAAGCATGAGTGCGCAAACGAGCGTATCGACTTATCCGTGTTGTGCATGCCTTGCAACACGCCGGAACCGTCGAACTTGTGTATCACCACTTCCTCGTGCTTGCCGCTTTCGCCGTCGAAGACAAGCTTTGCCGTGCCAGGCTCGTCGGCACGTATCTCTACGCTCTTGTAGACATCGCCGTAAGCATGACGGGCTATGGTGATAGGCTTCTCCCAATTGCGTACAGCAGGGTGTATTGAAGGCAGCGTGATAGGCGCACGAAACACCGTTCCGTCGAGAATTGAACGTATGGTGCCGTTAGGGCTTTTCCACATATTGTGCAGGTGGTATTCGTCCATTCGCTGCAAGTTAGGCGTTATTGTTGCGCATTTTACGGCAACGCCATATTTCTTGGTAGCCTCGGCTGCGTCAATGGTGATTTGGTCGTTGGTCTTGTCGCGCTCTGGCAAGCCTAAGTCGTAGTATTCGCTCTTCAAGTCGACGAAGGGGAGTATCAGCTCATCCTTTATCATCTTCCACAGTATGCGGGTCATCTCGTCGCCATCCATCTCTACGATGGGAGTTGTCATTTTAATTTTTTCCATAGTGTTGCTTTTTTATATATTATAGATAGGATAGACTTTATAGATTAATATAGGGACTATAGAAAGCTATATAATCCTAACTACTAACTATATACTATTAACTATAAACTCCTAACCATTAACTATTTCTTATGCTCACGGTAATAGTTTATGAGGCAGCCGTCTGCGAGTATCTCGCGCTCGTCTGGCGTAATGTTCTGGAAATACAGGTGTATGTCCTTTACACCGTCTTTCGTTATGACCTTTGCGTCGGTTTCTTCCTTTCCACCGAGTATGGCTTCGCGAATGTTCGGAATGAACACCATGTCGCCAACCTCGTATTCGAACGGTGTGTCTTTTGAGATGGTGAATGGTACAATGCCCCAGTTGATGCAGTTGCTGCGGTAGCGCTTTGTAGCGTATTCGTAGCAAATATTGGCATCTCCGCCAAGCACTTTCTGGCAGGAAGCAGCTTGCTCTCGTGCCGAACCGTCTCCTGGCTTGTTTGCAAACACGCATGAGCCGAATGATGTGTCCTCAGCTTTTGCTCCTACTTTAGCCAAAGCGTCAAGCACATGTTGTGGCGCGTTGCCAGCGCGACGCTCACGATCCATCTGCTGAATCTCCTTGCTGCGTCCTACGTATTCAGGCACACGGCGTGAAAGGGCAAACTCTGAGAGGCGGAGCGGATTGGAGCGGTAGCTTGAAGTCTCGCCGGATGGGATGAGCTCGTCAGTCGTCGTCACAGGGTCGTGTATTACTGCTGCAAGCTGTACGAGCATGTTCTTTTGCAATGGGAACATCTCCGGCCAGTCCTTTATGTTCGGTCCATAGCGCAATGGCACGCTTAGGTCGGCTTTTCCAAAGCCGCGGTATATGCGGTGCTCGTAAATCTTGTTGTCGAAAGAATAAGGCTTGTAGTTGTCTTCATAGTCGACATCTGTGGCTGCCGTTATCACTCCGCCGTTGGCCGCTGACGCGGCTACAGAGCGAGCATCCATAAGCGCAACCATTGAGATTTGCCATTGCCCAGGTTTAGAGCCTTCACGATTAGGGAAGTTGCGGGTGGTGTGGCGTATGCTCAGACCGTTGTTGGAAGGCACGTCGCCGGCTCCGAAGCATGGGCCGCAGAAAGCAGGCTTTATCACAACGCCAGCATCCATGAGGTCACTTGTGACTCCGGCGCGATTGGCAGCAATATAAACAGGTGACGACTGCGGATAAGCAGAAGCCGTGAAATAGTCGTTGCCTACGGAGTGGCCTTTTAGTATTGCGGCAGCCTCACACAGGTTTTCGTAGGTTCCGCCTGCGCATCCGGCGATGATGCCTTGGTCGGCATACACCTTTCCATTGCGTATCTTGCTTATCAGGTCGGGGTGAACCTTATCGCCGAAACGACGCTTGGTGTCTTCCTCCACGCGTTTCAGCACGCCTTCGGGGTCGGCTTGCAGTTCGTGAATTGTCACGGCATTTGACGGATGATAGGGTAGGGCAATCATTGATTCTTGCGTTGACAGGTCTATGCGCACCATGCTGTCATAATAAGCCACTTTGCCCGGACGCAACTCACGGTAGTCCTGCGGGCGGCGGTGCATCTCATAATATTCGCGCACCTTGTCGTCCGTAATCCAGATTGAGCTGAGGCAAGTAGTCTCCGTTGTCATGATGTCGATGCCGCTACGGAAGTCTACCGACAGGTTGGCAACGCCGGGGCCTGCAAATTCAAGCACTTTGTTTTTTACAAATCCGCTTTCGAAGGTAGCTTTGACGAGCGAAATTGCTACGTCGTGAGGCCCGATGCCGTGGCGTGGAGTGCCTTCAAGCCATACCAGCACTACCTCAGGAGCTTTGATGTCCCAAGTGTTGCGCAGGAGTTGCTTTACGAGCTCACCGCCGCCTTCGCCGACTCCCATGTTGCCGAAAGAACCGTAACGGGTGTGAGAATCGGAGCCAAGTATCATATTGCCGCACTTGACCATCTCCTCACGGGCAAACTGGTGTATCACGGCTTGGTTTGCCGGAACGTAAATGCCTCCGTATTTCTTTGCGGCAGAAAGCCCGAATACGTGGTCGTCCTCGTTGATGGTACCTCCTACGGCGCACAGCGAGTTGTGGCAGTTGGTCATTGCGTAAGGCAATGGGAACTCCGTAAGCCCGCTTGCCCTTGCCGTTTGTATGATGCCCACGTAGGTTATGTCGTGCGACATCATTGCGTCAAAGCGGATGTGCATTTCTTTACCTTTGCCTCCATTGACATCGTGCGAGCGCAGAATGCCGTAGGTGATGGTGTTTTCGCGGGCTTCGTCCGGTGTAGGCAAGCCTGCTGTGTCGGTGGCTATGCGGTTGCCATCGATAAGGTACACTCCATGTTTAGTCAATTCAATCATAATGTATTTGTTTTATATTAACTGTTTTTACTTTAATATGGCGTTCACGAGAATGGTAAGCGAAAGCATGTCGGCACTGCCTCCAGGTGAAATGTTGTGCCTGGTAAATTCTTCGTCGGCTTCTTTCAAGGCATCCATTGAAAAGCGTTGAAGCAGCATGTCTGCCGAATGGCGTACCGCCTCAGCCGTCTCCGCGTCTGTCCGATGGTAAACGTTAGTGTCTTCAAGCATTGACATAATCTTTAGCAGTGTCTTGTGCTGGCGGTAACGGTCGTCACGCAAGCGGCGGTAAAGGGGCATCCATGTCGTGAAAAGGTCAGGATAGCCTTCCACGGCATTCTCTCTTGCGCCTTTCACATGAGCCTTTGCCACGACTTCAGCGCCGTGCGTGCCCTTTGCAGGCTCAAAGCCTGCGCCAATCTCAGATATTAGTTTCTGCAAGGCTTCAGCCGTTACCAAGCCGAAAGTCTTGTAGAGCCACGCCGCTGCCGCAACCGTTATGCCAAGAGCGAATATAGCCCCGCGGTGAGTGTTTACGCCGTTGGTCGTTTTCAGCATTGCCTGCTCAGCCTCTATGCCTATGTGCTGCACGTCGGCAGTGGTTAGCCTGTCGGCTTCCATCCCGAGCTTTGCCAATCTTACGAAGTAATGCCGCAGAGCCTTGATGCTTCTTCTCATGAGCGTATAGTTCATGTCAGTGTGCGCGCCGTTGTTGTCCTTGTCTACAAGTCCGGGCTTAGGCGTGGTATCAAGCTCTTGCCACAGGGCATTTACCGCGAACTTTGCCAAGATGAAAGGCTGTGATGTCGCCGGTACCAATTCCATTGCCGCGTGCATCTTGTTTGCCTCTATGAAGGCACGAACACGTGAGGCACTTACAGCCTCTCCCTTCCGGCACGTGCGTTCAACCAGCCTTGTGTCTACGCCGTATTGAGGCAGCAGCTGTTGCATCATCTCGTTGTAGCGCTTTGTGAGAGGGTCGAAAGGCTCACTGCCAACAAACCTGACCGTCGCGCCAAGCGCAGGAGCAATATAGCGTCCGAATATTTGCAAGTCGAGCTCTATCTGGTGTATTGTCGCGCGGTCCAGTTGCTTTAGGAAGTAAGTCGGGAACGTGGCGCGTGATATAGCGTATGGACTGCCGTCGCAAACCTTCACGTTTGGCAAGTCTGCCGTGCCCAGCCGCATCATCTCTCGTCTTTCCTCGTAGGTAAAGCCGCAACCGTCTTCTATTAATGGGATTAAGAAAACGTTGTCCATTTGCTGCGAAGCCTGTTCTACAAGATAGCGATGCCCGAGGGTGAAAGGATTACAGTTCATGACTATCACGCCCGATTTGCCCGGCTTACGCAGCTTCTCCAGTTTGTGGATGTAATTGCGTAAAGGCACCTGGCTGTTCTCCATGAACAGCACGCTATCGGTCTCGGCAATGGCCTCGAAAGCCATGCTCTGAAACACCGTCTTGCTTTGGGGCCGCGTGAAGACCTTCACGGTGGGGTAGCCTCGCCTTTGGACTATGACCATGAGGTGAGACACAAGGCTGTTGGCAAGATGCTCGTCAGCCATGTCTTCCTTTACGGCAATGCAGCGGATGGCATCCCTCAACAAGCCTCCTGCCGCAAGGATTTCGTCTTCGCTTTGCGCGAAGACAGCCTCGTAGTAGTCGACCTTGTCAAGCCGCAACCCACGCTCGGCGAGAAAAGCCTCAACCTTTCTTCTTGCCGGCGCATAGCCTATTGGGATTTCACGTATCTCATAGTCCGAGTTCATACGCCTCTACCATTTCTGTTATCTTATCTTGTATTTCTTCCTGTGTATGGGTGTGGTTGCGCATGCACCACCTTGCCTCATGCTCGCATAGGAGGCAGCGGCGCGGAGCGAAGCCAACAGCAGTGCGCGGTATTGGCACAGCATCCTTGCCCAGGATGTCGATGTCAAAGAGTCGTCCCAAAGGATGGGCCTCCTCTATAGCGCACAGCTCTCGCTTAATGTCCTTTGCATTGCCTTGCGCCACCCAGTAGCCTTCGAAACCTGTTTCCAAGTCGCGTGTCAGCGATGTAAGGACTTTGCCTTCAAGCTGTCTGCTGACGGCTTCTACAGCAGCATGAGACACCACAAGCGAACGCCGGTCACGCTTGACGCTGCCCGGCATGACGACGGTGAGCACCACCGTCACAGCCTCGGGATATTCGCGCTGCAATCGTTTTTCTGTCTCCCACCGCTCGTCACGGCTGCGGAGCAAGGCATCAAGCGTTACTTCCATTATTTTATATTCTTTATGACATCCAACACTTCGCCGTCGCGATTCATCACTACGCCTATCACCCTTTTGCCGAATGGCAATTGAGCCGGCGTGCCGATGACGTGCAGGGCACGGTCGCGGAGGCTTTCAAGGGTTACGAGGCGTATGCCAGCCTGCTGCAAACGCTCGGCAACGTCAGGACGGCGCGGGTTGACCGCAACGCCATATTCGGTCACCACCACGTCGACCGAGGAACCGGGAGTGATGAGCGTCGTCACCTCGTCGACGATGCACGGGATGCGTCCTCTCAGCAGCGGACAGACCACAATGCTTAGTGCCGAGTCGGCGGCTGTGTCCTGATGACCTCCTATTGCGCCGCGTATGATGCCGTCGCTTCCCACGAGCACATTGACATTGAAGTTTACGTCAACCTCGAGTGCTGACAGGATTACGATGTCGAGATATTTTGTTGCGGCTCCCGGCTCGTCAGCCGAAGCATACTCGTTGGCAGACACTTCCTTATGCCTGGGGTCGTTTTTGAGCGATTCAGCTGCCACCTTGTCGAACGACTGCACGTCTATCAAGTGGTCAATGAGCCCTTCTTCATGCAGTTTCACCATGTGAGCCGTTATGCCGCCGAGCGCAAACGAAGCCTTTACGTTCTGGTCTATCATGCTCCGGCGCAAATACTTCACCACGGCGAGCGACGCGCCGCCCGAACCCGTCTGTATGGAGAAACCGTTTCTGAAGTAGCCGCTGTTGAGTATTACGTTGCAAGCCGACTTTGCCAGTAGGATGTCTCGTGGGTTCTTTGTGTCGCGTATTGCCCCTGACGCTATCTTTGAGGAGTCGCCTACAGAGTCTACTACAACCACATAATCTACGTCGTGCTCAGATATAGAGGTTGGGGTATTGGGGTAGGACACGAGGTCGTCGGTCAGTATTACCACCTTGTCGGCATAGCGTGCGTCTGGCAGTGCATAGCCGAGAGAACCGCATATCGACTTGGCGTTTGGCGAGCGTGAATAGCCGCAGGCGTTGCCGAGCGGGTCGCACGACGATGCTCCGAGGAAAGCCACGTCTATGTGCAGGTCGCCGTTGGCAATGACGGTGCCGCGCGCACCGTGTGAGCGGAATATAACGGGCTCCTTCATCAGTCCGTGGGATATAGCCTTTGCCAGCTCGCCACGCATGCCCGACGTAGATATTTGCGTCACCACGCCGTTCTTTATGTGCTCAATGAGGGGCTTGTGCACATCGTTGAGGCTCGACGCGGCTATACGGATGTCCTTGAAACCCATTTCGGCAATCTTGTCCATCACCATGTTAAGCACCTTGTCGCCACCGCGGAAATGGTGGTGGAACGAGACCGTCATGCCGTCCCTAACGCCGCTCTTGCGTATTGCCTCCTCAAGGGTTACGACCTTCCGGCTTTCTTTTTGGTATTCTTTTCGTGGAGTCGTAATCTTCTTTGCCCCACCTTCGTATGTATGTTTTTTCAAGTGCCCGGCCATCTCAGCAATGAGGGCTTGCCTTTCCTGTAAGTTGCTCATGCCAAATCCTCCTTCTTTAATACGCCTGCCGCAATGGCAAGGTCTATTGTTCTTTGTGCGCGAATGACCACCGGCCTGTCTACCATCTTGCCGTTGAGCGCAATAACGCCTGAGCCGCGGCGTTCGGCTTCTTTTATGGCTCCCACAACGGCTATAGCCTTGTCTATCGCCTTTTGCGAAGGGGTGAACACTTCGTTTACAATCTCTATTTGCCGAGGATTGATAATCGACTTGCCGTCGAAGCCCATCTTCTTTATGGTCTCAACCTCCTTGCGGAAAGTCTCCATATCGTTGAGGTTTGAGTAGACGGTGTCGAGAGCGTCGATGCCTGCGGCGCGCGCGGCAACCACTATGGTCTGGCGTGCGAGCAGCAACTCTGTGCCCTCAGGCGTGCGCTCTGTCTTAAGGTTGGCACAGTAGTCCTCGGCTCCGAGGGCTATGCCCATCATGCGCTTCGATGCAGTGGCAATGGCGTAAGCGTTCACCACGCCGAGCGCGCTTTCTATGGCTGCCATTATCTTTGTTCTGCCGAGGCAGCCTATTTCTTTTTCCACCTTTTCAATTTCAGCCTCTACCTCACGCACCTCATCAGCGGTTTCGGTCTTCGGCATACGTATCACGTCCGTTCCGGCTTTAACCATAGCCTCAACATCCTTCTTGCCGTAGGGTGTTGACAGAGGATTTATGCGCACCACCATCTCTGTGTCGCCATAGTCGATGGTTTTCAACGCATTGTAGACGAGCAGGCGGGCGGTGTCCTTCTCCGCCATCGTCACCGAGTCTTCCAGGTCGAGCATAATAGAGTCAGGTCCATAGATGAATGCGTCTTGCATCATTCCAGGATTGTTGCCCGGCACGAACATCATGGTTCTTCTTAGTCGTTGCATAGGTTTTTTTGTTTGAATTAGTATCTTGCGTGGTCAGTTCTCTTTCCAGACATCCTTTCCTGTGGCCCTCACGGCAGCGGCAGTGGCACGAGCGCGAATCGTGCAGTCGAGCGCTCCCTTGTCGGTTGCCTTGACATCGGCATCGGTTATGCCAAGTCCTGTAAGTGTTTCGGAGATTACTTTGCGTATCTGCGCGCCAAACTGGTAGTCGACAGTGCTGTCGAGATCAATGTGAAGACCTTTGTCTTCAGCAGGGGAAATCTGGATTAGGATGTCGCCCGACTCCAATGTCCCCGCAAATGCATCTTTCAATTCCATGTCTTTAGTTGTTGGTTTTTGGTAATAAATTCGGTTTATATACATAAAACGCGAGAGCGCAGGGAAACAATTACTAAGAACAACATTTATCGTGCTGTACCTTTCGTCAATTTCCTTACGCTCCCGCGAGTAGTGCATTGTAGCGTGATATTCAATCACGTCGCAAAGTAAATAAGTTTTTTTCAACCACGCAAATATTTTTGCAAATATTTTGCAATAAAATTACTTTTTCTTTCATACCTTTTTTCGACCTCTTTCTTTACGGTGCGGGGACAAGTTATATGCGCCGTGCGTGAGATCCATATACGTCGTATGTGAGATTCATATACGCCGTGCGTGAGAGCTACATACGGCGTACGTAGGATGCTCTTACGCCGTACGTAGGGGTGGCATGGGGTGGAGGGTGTGCCACCTTATTTTACGTTGCCAACCTTTATCAGGTATTCGGCAATCTGCACGGCGTTCAGGGCCGCTCCTTTTCTTATTTGGTCGCCGGTGAGCCAAAGCGTGTTGCCGTTGTCGTCGGCAAGGTCTTTGCGTATGCGGCCGACGTAGATATCGTCCTTGCCCGCGCTTTCAAGCGGCATAGGATAGGCATACTGGTCGTTGGGGTCATAGACAAGGCTCACGCCGGGAGCATTCTGCAAGGCTTCTCGTATCTCCTCAACGCTCACCGGGCGTTCGGTCTGGAACCACACGTTCTCCGAGTGGCTGCGCAAAGAGCTCACGCGCACGCATGTGGCAGACGTGCGCACGTCGCTGTGCATTATCTTGCGAGTCTCGTTAAACATCTTCATCTCCTCCTTGGTGTAGTCGTTGGGCGTCATCTTGTCAATCTGTGGGATGACGTTGTAAGCCAACTGGTGGGGGAATTTCTCGATGGTAGATACGTGTCCGGTCTCTAACATTTCCTTATATTGCTGCTCCAGCTCCTTCATGGCTGCTGCTCCGGCACCCGACGCGCTCTGATAGGAAGAAATGTGAATCTTCTTTATGTGGCTAATCTTGTCAATGGGGTTCAGCACCACAACCATCATTATGGTCGTGCAGTTGGGGTTGGCAATGATACCTTTGGGGCGGTTGAGCGCATCTTCCGCGTTTATCTCAGGCACCACGAGAGGCACTTCCGGATCCATGCGGAATTGTGAGCTGTTGTCAATCATCACCGCGCCATGCTTGGTTATGGTCTCTGCATACTCTGCCGACGTGCCGCCGCCTGCCGACGTGAAGGCAATGTCAACGCCGCGGAAATCGTCGTTGTGCTGGAGCTCCTTGACGGTGTACTCCTTGCCTCTGAACGTATATTTGCGTCCGGCACTGCGCTTCGAACCGAACAAAAGAAGGTCGTCGATGGGGAATTCTCTCTCTGCCAAAATGCGCAGGAACTCTTGCCCTACGGCACCGCTTGCGCCTACAATAGCTACTCTCATAATATTGCTTTCGTTTAATAATTTTGTTTTTCAGTGGCAAAATTACAACTTCTTATCCAATCAAACTAATAATTTGACAGATTTCAGCAAAAATATTGTTACCTTTGCGCCGTAGTAGCTAAAAATGACCACTCTGCATGGCACATCTTGCCTCATATTTCCCCATCACCGACCCCACGCTTATCTTTTTCGTGGTGCTGCTGATTATATTGTTTGCCCCTATCATTATGGGCAAACTGCGTATTCCACATATCATCGGCATGGTTTTGGCCGGTGTGCTCGTGGGCAAATACGGGCTTAACATCCTTGAGCGTGATGCCAGCTTCGAGCTGTTCGGTAGGGTGGGGCTTTATTATATCATGTTCCTTGCGTCGCTTGAGATGGACATGGAAGGACTGAGGCGCAACAAGTGGCGTACGATAATCTTCGGGCTTCTCACGTTCAGCATACCTTTTGTCCTTACCTGGGCAATGGGCATTAACATTTTGGGCTATTCGCCGATAGCGGCGTTGTTGCTCGGCTGCGTGATGTCGTCAAACACTCTCGTGTCCTATCCTATAGTCTCGCGCTATGGCTTGCAGCAGAAGCCGAGTGTGACGCTCTCGGTCGGCTCCACCATGATAAGCCTTTTCCTTGCCCTTATATTCCTTGCCGCCCTTGTGGCTGCAAACGGCGGTCATTCCAACGTGATGTTCTGGCTTTGGTTTGTGCTGAAGCTTGTGCTGTATGTTGCGGCGAGCTTGTGGTTCGTGCCTCGTTTTGCGCGGTGGTTCCTGCGTAGCTACAGCGATGCCGTCATGCAGTTCATCTTCGTCATGTGCGTCCTCTTTCTCAGTGCCGCCCTTGCCGCCCTCGTGGGGCTTGAGGGAATCTTTGGAGCTTTCTTTGCCGGACTTGTGCTCAATCGCTACATCCCGCACGTGTCGCCATTGATGAACCGGATTGAGTTTATAGGCAATGCCCTTTTTATACCCTATTTCCTTATCGGTGTGGGCATGCTCATCAATGTGCGGCTGCTTTTCCAAGGTGGCGGCATCTTGTGGATCGTAGCCTGCATCGTGGTTTTCGGCACCGTGGGCAAGGCTTTGGCAGCCTACGTGGCGGCGTTCCTTTTCCGAATGCCAGTCAGCTCCGGCCACATGATGTTCGGTCTCACCTCAGCCCATGCCGCAGGCGCCATCGCGATGGTCATCGTCGGCATGAACATGCACTACGGCGACGGCAGCCCGCTGGTTGACGAAGGTATGCTCAACGGCATCGTGATAATGATATTGTTCACGTGCATCATCTCGTCGCTTGTGACCGAATGGGCTTCACGGCTCATAATCTTGCGTGACAAAGAATTGCCAACTGACGACAAGGCAGGCGACGATGAGAAAATACTTGTGCCTGTAAAATACAAAGAATATGCCAACAGGCTTATGAACCTCGCCATCATGGCACGCAATCCTAAGTTGCAGCGTAGCGTAGTGGCTATTAATGTGGTCTATGACGACGAGAACATGCGCCACAATCAAGAGGAGGGACAGCACTTGTTGCAACAGGTTCAGGAGTATGCGGCAGGCATGGATGTGCCCGTAGATACGCAGGTTCGTGTAGCCGCCAACATCGCCAACGGCATAAAGCACGCCTTCAAGGAGTTTCAGGCTTCGGAGATTCTCATTGGCATGCACATGCACGAGAGCGTCTCGCCCAAGTTCTGGGGACAGTTCCACCAAAGCCTTTTCAACGGGCTGAACCGCCAGATAATCATGGCGCGCCTTTACCAGCCGCTCAACACCTTGCGCCGCATCATAGTGGCTGTGCCGTCGCGCGCCCAGTATGAGCCGGGTTTCTACCGTTGGCTTGAGAGGCTGTCGCGCATTGCCGAAAACTTGGAGTGCCGGGTTCAGTTCAACGGGCGTACCGACACGTTGCAGATGATTAACCAGTTCATCACGAACCGTCACCGCAACGTGCGCGCCTCGTATATAGACATGCCCCATTGGAACGAGCTGCCGCGCCTTGCCTCGACCATTGCCGACGACCATCTTTTCTTGGTGGTTACAGCCCGTAAGGGCACCGTGTCTTATAAGACGGCGATGGAGAGGTTGCCAATGGAGCTTACTAAATATTTCAAAGGCAAGAACCTTATGATAGTCTTTCCCGACCAGTATGGCGACGACAAGACGATAATGACGTTCTCCCAGCCACAGCATACCGAGGAACTGTCAGCATACGATGTGCTTGCGGCATGGTTTAGAAAAAAGTTTAGAATATGATAGACATTAAGAACATAACCAAATCGTTTGGGAAGTTGCAGGTGCTGAAAGGCATTGACCTGCACATTGGCAAGGGCGAGGTGGTGAGCATTGTCGGGCCTTCGGGAGCCGGCAAGACTACGTTGTTGCAGATAATAGGCACCCTTGACAAGCCCGACACGGGCTCTATTGCCATTGACGGGATTGACGTAAGCAATCTTTCGCAGAAGAAACTTGCCGACTTCCGCAACCGCCACATTGGCTTCGTGTTTCAGTTCCACCAGCTGCTGCCTGAGTTCACAGCGTTGGAGAACATTATGATTCCTGCATTCATAGCAGGCAAGGGACGTAAGGAGGCAAAGGCTCGCGCTGAGGAGTTGCTTCAGTTCATGGGGCTTGCCGACCGCGCCGACCATAAGCCAAGCGAGCTGTCGGGTGGCGAGAAGCAGCGTGTGGCAGTGGCAAGGGCTTTGGTCAACAACCCTGGCGTGGTGCTTGCCGATGAGCCGTCGGGCAGTCTTGACACGAAGAACAAGGCTGAGTTGCATCAGCTTTTCTTTGACTTGAGAGACAAGTACGGGCAGACATTCGTGATTGTGACTCACGACGAGTCGCTTGCAGCCATCACCGACCGCACCATACACATGAAGGACGGCTTGCTTGAACCAACGCCGGAGCAGCAGCCGGAGCCAGCTCCAATGCCTGAACAGAACGATGAGGCTATGCCCGACGCATCGTCTTCGCCTTCTCAATCCTCAATGGCTTCAGAAGATTCTTTAACCCCACAAACCTTGTCAGAATGATAAAACTTGGCGATTACAACCTTTTGAAGGTAGTGAAACTTGCTGTCCGTGACAACCCTCATGCCTATGGAGGCAAGGAAACGTTTGGCATTTTCCTTGACGGAGGCAAGGAAGGCGAGATACTGATGCCGCAGAAATATGTCCCTGAAGACGCAAAGGTTGGCGACGAACTGCGTTGCTTCGTTTATCTTGATCAGGACGAACGCCCCATTGCAACCACGGAGACACCGCTTGCCAAGGTTGGCGACTTCGCTTACTTGAAGTGCACATGGGTCAATGAGTATGGAGCTTTCCTTGACTGGGGGCTTATGAAAGATGTCTTTTGCCCGTTCCGTGAGCAGAAAAAGAAAATGGAGATTGGCGAAAGCTACATTGTCTACATTCATGTTGATGAAGAAAGCTACCGCATAGTGGCTACGGCAAAGATTGAAAAGTGTCTTGCTGTCCCAACTTCCTGCCCGTCTCCAGCAGGGATGGCGGAGTTGAGCGTGGGCTCTCCCGTTTCCATTCTCATCTGGCAGAAGACCGACCTTGGCTTCAAGGTCATCGTTGACAACCAATACCAAGGCCTTATCTACAAAGACCAGATATTCCAATATGTGCATACCGGCGACCGGCTGACCGGTTACATACAAAACATACGCCCTGACGGCAAGCTTGACATTAGCTTGCAGCCCACAGGCAGGAAGCAGACAGAGGACTTTGCAGCCACGCTCCTGCAATGGCTTAAGGAGCACGACGGCTTTACGCCATTTGGCGACAAGAGCGCGCCCGATGACATAAAGCGAACGTTCCAGGTGAGCAAGAAAGTTTTCAAGAAAGCCGTTGGCGACCTGTACAAGCGCCATTTGATAACGATTGAGGAAGACGGCCTGCACCTGAATGCCAATTGAATGTTTTAATGACCTTAGAACAAACAGTAAAAAAGTATATTCTAAACAACCGTCTCATGGATGATGACGGTGTTTACGTGGTGGCATTGTCTGGCGGCCCTGACAGTGTAGCCTTGCTTCGTGTCCTTGCAAGACTGGGCTATAAAACACATGCCGCGCATTGCAATTTCCATCTTCGAGGCGCGGAAAGTGACCGCGATGAGGCTTTCTGCGTTAGCCTTTGCAAACAGCTTGGCATACCGTTGCACATTGTCCATTTTGATACCGTGGCTTACGCAGAGCTTCACAAGGTCTCTATAGAGATGGCTGCACGCCATCTGCGTTACCATTGGTTTACGCAACTTTGTGGAGACATCGGTGCCGCCGGCATTTGCGTTGCCCACCATCAGGATGACCAAGTGGAAACGGTATTGCTGAATATGTTGCGCGGAACCGGCCTGAGAGGGTTGACGGGCATGAGGCCTCAGACCGTCATCTCCAATGCGGCAGGCACTTGCCGGGTCATACGTCCTTTGTTGTGCGTCAGCGAAGCGCAAGTGATGGATTATCTTTCGCGCCTCAGCCAGGCCTATGTCGTTGACAGCAGCAACCTCAACGATGACGTAAGGCGCAACAAGCTCCGTCTTGACATAATTCCTTTGCTTGGCAATGTGACGCCTGCCGCACGGCAGAACATTATCCGTATGACGGAGAATCTACGTGATATAGAGGCGATAGCGGCAGAGAGCCTTAATACTGCAAAGGAGAGGGCAAGTGTGGATGCGTCTCCTTTGCTGCCTTTGGTTTGCCCGTGTCCTGGCATCGTGACGGCTGCTTACGACTTGTCCAAGATTCATGATTATGTAGCCCCGGCAACCCTTTTGTGGGATATTCTCTCGCCTTACGGCTTCAACCGTCCGCAGATAGAGGAAATAGCCAATGGCAAGAACGACAACAGGGAGTGGCGAAGCAACGACAACATAGCATTGGTGAACAGAGGCTTGTTGACGATTGCCGACCTTAAGCTGTGGGACAAGCCATTGGCGAAGCTTGTCATTCCCGAACCAGGGCTTTACCGTTACGCCAACAATCACATTCGTGTAAGCACTGTCAACTTGGGAGAAAGCTTTAGTGTTTCCAAGAATCCTTGCAAGGTTAGCCTCGACGCAAGCAAGGTAAAGTTTCCTGTCGTTATTCGCCAGACAGTTCTTGGCGACCGCTTCACGCCGTTCGGCATGAAAGGCAGCAAGCTTGTCAGCGATTACTTGAAAGACCGCAAGCGCAATGTCGTAAACAGGCACTTGCAGCTCGTGCTGACCGATGCCGACAACAACATTGTCTGGCTTGTGGGTGAGTGCATAGACGATAAGTGCAAAATAATACATGACACAGCTCAAGTTGTTGAGGTGGAATTGTATTGATAAGTCCGCTATGCGGTTCTAAAAGATAAGGCTTGCTTTATGAAGATATGTGTGATTGGGTCTGGCAAGATTGCCAATGAGGTTGTTGTCGCCTTGCGTAAGGAAGCTCCCGAGATAGGCATTACCGCTGTCTACGCCCATAGCCGTAAGGCAAATGCGGAAAAACTGGCGCATGAATATGATATACCGACAGTCTATACCGATTATGCAAAGCTGCTCAGGGAGGACACGGCAGACTTCCTGTATATAGCTGTTGTAAACACAGCCCATTATGATTACGCGCGCCGGGCTCTGCTTGCCGGGCGCAATGTGATAGTGGAAAAGCCATTCACTTCAACTTTTGCTGAGGCTGCCGAGCTTGCGGCATTGGCAAGGGGTGGGAAGCTTTGGCTCTTTGAGGCAGTCACGACGCTGCATCTGCCCAACTACATGCTCGTGAAAGAGTTGATGGGCAAGATAGCCCCTATACGTATTTTGCAGTGCAACTATTCGCAGTATTCCAGCCGATACGACCGCTACCTTAAAGGCGACGTGGCTCCGGCTTTCAACTCTAAGCTTGGCGGCGGCGCATTGAATGACCTGAATGTCTACAACGTCAATGTAGTGGCAGGACTGCTCGGTTTGCCAAAGTCAATGCATTATTATGCCAACCGTGGTTTCAATGGCATTGACACTTCCGGTGTCCTTGTGATGAAATACGATGGGTCTGTAGCTGTTTGCACGGCGGCAAAGGATTCAGCCAGCCCTTCATCGGTAATCATACAGGGGGAGAAGGGGACAATAGTTATTCCTTCGGCTCCAAATGAAGTTAAAAAGGTTGTTTTGACAGCGGATGGCAGTGTGCAGGAGTGGCAGAATAACAAGTATGCCAGCCGCCTTGTGCATGAATTCAAGGACTTTGAGCGTATTTGGCAGTCCGGAGATTATGATTCTATGAATCGGTATCTGGAAACATCGCTTACCGTAATGCAGGTTCTTGATTCCCTGCAAAGCAATCGTTGCTAAAAAAAGAGGTGGGTATCAACACAAGTCTGGCATTGCCACAATAAATCAAAGAACGTATGAAACGAAAAGACCCATTGAAGAATCTTACGAATCAGTGAAGAGCAAACGGATTGTATTTGACGACAATCTACCAAGATGGAACTATTTCATCAAATGCTCTTAATCGCAGAATTTCTGCACAAGTTATTTTTTAAACATTACTTAACGCCCCATGTATGTTCCGACAAAGAACACTGCGTTGCTTGTGTCCTCGGTCACGACAAACACAAACGGGCGGTTGGCTGTGAACTTGCCATCTTCAAATATGCCGGGAGTGGTTTCATCACCCTCCGCCACCGTGACGGCTGTCATCTCCGCCCCTTCCTCGTCAACGTCTATCCGCGACTTCTGGAACATCTCGCTGACAGCAATGCGTTTGTTCTTGCATATATTGCCGAGCACAGGGCTGTCCTTGTCGAACAGGCTTGCAAGCCCCATTTCTGTGAGGGGCTTCTTTAGGTCGGTAAAGCCGTCAACGCTGAATTTAGGCAAGGCCAATTCTATGGTTGCTGGCTTGTATTGCGCTTCTTTTGTACTCCAGGAGTCGGCATTGAGGCTGTTCAGAACGTCGCCAACCGTCTTGCCTTCCTTTGGCAGCATTATGTACATGCTCCATTTGCCACCGCTGTAAGGCAGACGCACCGAGCGGAACGTTGCATTCTGGCTTGCAAGAATCATGGCCTCGTTATGCATCATCGGCACACTAATCTGCGTTCCGTCCTCTGCCGTGAACGTTTCCTGCGTGGTAAGTGCCTTGTCGAACTGTTTTGTCCATGTTGCTCCAAAGTATACCGAGCTAAAGAGATACATGGCCGCTTCATTTTTCAGCTCCTTCAGCACACTTGGTATCATGCCGTTGGTTTGCTGCTTTGCCCAGTTGTTGATGGTTGTCAGTGCTTCGGCAGAAGCAAAGTCCAGAGTCTTGGCTTCAGCCGAATAGTATTTCTTCATGTCGGTCGAATAGTTGTCCGACAGTTCGTATTGCTTATTGGTGTATACGGCATTGGCTGTTGCCAATGTCACCTGTTTGTCTACTTGCGGAGCCTGCGTCATCAGCGACATACATAACTCGTTTATCTGCTGGGTTGTAGTGCCGCTCATTCCGAGTGTCTCTGATATTTTCTGTTGCCCGGCTTCATCTGCTCCGCTGTTGAGCATACCGAGCATGTAAGTCACGCTCAACGGCGAGACAAGCATGCTTTCCTTCGCGCCCGTTTCAGTGTTTCGCACATCGCGTATCTTGCGCATGAGGTCAAAAGAAAAGTCATTATTCTTTGCAACCAACTCCTTCTGACTGTCGGTTAGGTCTATTGCCCTTGTCTCGGGAAGCATGTATCTCACCTCGCCGCCATTGTCGTTGCTGTTGCACGACGGCAACGCCACCAGCATTGCAGACATCGCAAATATTGAAAAAATGTTCTGTCTCATAACTTATCTTTTTATGGTTAACATGATATTGTCTTTTCTGAACTCATAGCGATAGTTACTCATGTGAGTGCGTTCATTATACCAACCGTCAGACTGTCCTCCCCATCCAAAATTCATATGAAAATACTCTCCTGCTGTTGATTTTCTACATCTATGGTATAGCCTAATTTAGAAAGTGCATTTTGGGCTTTTACATAATTTGAAGATGTTCCATTTGAATCATAGCTGAC
>CAZEEP010000015.1:20295-60961 GCA_964511295.1 uncultured Prevotella sp. | reverse complement strand
GTGCATTTTGGGCTTTTACATAATTTGAAGATGTTCCATTTGAATCATAGCTGACTTGCACGAGACCATGCAAAATAAAGAAGTGACTATTAGAAGCAATAAATTTTTCATAAACCAAGCAATACTTTCTTGACGAACATGGCAATGGGGATTGCCACTTCTTTTGGCACCAGCCATGACACTGCTGTGTTTGTCTGCGACAATTTCATAAAGGTATGGCAAGAGCATCTACTGTGGATATATCCAAATGCGGACACAATTTACATCCTTTGTGATGGTGGCGGTTCTAACGCATGCTCACACCATATTGTCAAGCAGCCTCTTATGAAAATCGCATCCACAATCGGTGTCAACATCACTATGCTTCATTATCCACCATATTGCTCCAAGTACACCCCCATAGAACATTGTATGTTTAATCCAATCTCAAGAATTTGGAGCGGAGTGCCGCTCATCTCCATTGAGAATGCAAGTTGCTGAGAGTTTTTATTGAATTTTGATACACCTTCTTTTCGTTACAGTGCGCCTGACAGGAATCGAACCTGCACTGCGTGAACAACCAGATCCTAAGTCTGGCGCGTCTACCAATTCCGCCACAGGCGCAATGCTTAGCGATAAGTCCTGAGCATGGGGCTTAGACCTCATGCTCAGCCATTGCGAGTGCAAAGGTAAGAAGAATTATTCAGAATACAAAATTTTTATGCTGAATAGTTATCGTGCGAAATTCTGCGCGTCACTCACCTACCTTGTTGCCATTGGTGTCAACATAATGGCTTTCATTGTCCTTGGTGACCTGCATTGTTCCTGAGCTTATTGGGCCAATGTCGTCATACACAGGCTTCAAGACCTCCTTGCCGTTCTTATCCACCAGTCCGTGCTTGTCGCCCATGCGCACAAGTGCCATGTTGGGGTAGTGCATGTCGTAGTTAGACTCTATCTCATCGTATTTTATCGGGCAGATAATGTTCCCCTTGACATCCACGATGCCGTATTTCTTTCCGTCGCCTACGACGGCATATCCTCCACGGAAGGCGTTCACCTCCTTGAACTTGCCGCTTCGGCGCAGCTTGTCGGCTTGTGCCACATAGTCGATGTCGCCGTCCTTGTAGTAAACATCCGGCTCCGGATGAGGCCGAAAGGCAAGGTATGCGCCTATGCCGGCAAAGACTACCACGAAAATGATGATGAGCGTGCGCATGGTTCTGCGCTTCGACGCACGGTCAGCCGCCTCGTTTGCCGCTATTTCAGCCTCCATTTCCCTGCGGCGGGCTTCTTGTTCTTCCTGTGTCATAACTGTCTGTATTATTATTGTTTGTTGTTTTTTTCGGTTCTCTACAGCTTCATGGTGAGCGATATGCGTTGCCTGCGCTTGTCCACCTCCATCACCTTTACCCTGACATGCTGGTGGAGCTTCACCACGTCGTTGGGGTCGCGCACAAAGCGGTTGGCAAGCTGTGAGATGTGTACAAGCCCGTCCTGATGGACACCTATGTCCACGAAGGCTCCGAAGTTGGTTATGTTGGTCACTATGCCCGGCAGCTCTATGCCCGGCACGAGGTCGTCGGGAGTGTGGACGCGCGGGTCAAACTCAAACGTCTCAGCCTTTCCGCGTGGGTCACGGCCGGGCTTTTCAAGCTCATTCATTATGTCGGTGAGCGTGGGCAGGCCCACTGTCTCCGACACATATCTGCTGATGTCAATCTTCTTGCGCTCCTCGGGGTTCTTTATCAGGTCTGCCACGGTGCAGCCGCAGTCCTTTGCCATCCGTTCCACTATGGGGTAGCTCTCGGGGTGCACGGCACTGGAGTCGAGCGGATTCTTGGCTCCCTGTATGCGTAGGAAACCGGCGCACTGCTGGAATGCCGACGGCCCGAGACGGGGCACTTTCTTCAGTTGGGCGCGTGACGTGAACGCGCCGTTCTCCTTGCGGTAGCTGACGATGTTCTGCGCCAGCACCTGCCCGAGTCCCGACACGTAGGTCAGCAGGTTCTTTGAAGCCGTGTTCACGTCCACGCCCACGGCGTTCACGCACAGCTCCACGGTCTGGTCGAGACAGTGTTTCAGCTTTGCCTGGTCAACGTCGTGCTGGTATTGACCCACGCCGATGCTTTTTGGGTCAATCTTCACAAGCTCTGCCAGCGGATCCGTCAGCCTTCTGCCTATGCTCACGGCTCCGCGCACGGTCACGTCCTCGTCGGGGAACTCCTCGCGCGCCACCTCCGATGCCGAGTAGATGCTGGCTCCGTCCTCGGAAACCACGTATGTCGGGATGTCCTTTATCAGGCGCAGAACGTCGCTTGTCTCGCGTGATGCGGTGCCGTTGCCGCAGGCTATTGCCTCCACTTTCCACTTCCGTGCAATGTCCGAAAACCTTGCAAGAGCCTTACTGCTCATTGACTGGCTCGACCCCTGGCGCGCGCTCTCCCCTCCTTTGGAGGTGATGGGGGAGGCTACCACGTCGTGGTAGAGGAGGTTGCCTTGCGCGTCGAGCACCACCACCTTGCAGCCCGTGCGTATGCCCGGGTCGACTGCCATCACCCGTTTCTGCCCGAGCGGCGGGGCGAGGAGCAACTGGCTCAGGTTCTCCTTGAACACGTTTATTGCTTCGTCGTCGGCTTTCTCCTTGCTCAGCGCGGCAAACTCGTTTTCTATCGAAGGCTGTATGAGCCGTTTGTAGCTGTCTTCCACAGCCTCGCCCACGAGCGTCTGGCAGGGGCCGAAGCCGTGGACCCAGTGGCGTTTCAGCCTCTCCACGTTGCTCTCGTCGTCGCCCGTGATGCTAACCCTCAGTATGCCTTCCGCCTCGCCACGGCGCATTGCCAGCAGGCGGTGGGATGAACAGCGGCGCAACTCTTCGCTGAAGGTGAAATAGTCGCTGTATTTCTGTGCCTTGTCCTCATCCTTCATCTTGGGTATGACACGCGAAACTATGACCGCTTCGCGCCTGAAGTTGTTTCTTACGAGCTGGCGCGTGCCCTCGTTCATGCTTATGTCTTCGGCTATGATGTCCTGCGCGCCCTTCAGCGCTGCGTCGGCATCCTTCACCTCGTCCTTCACGAACCTTGCCGCAGCCATGTCGGGATAGTGCTCCTTCTGGTTCATTATTATCCTTGCCAGCGGCTCCAGCCCCTGTTCACGGGCTACCTGCGCCCTCGTGCGGCGGCGAGGCTTGTAGGGCATATAGATGTCTTCTATCTCCGTCTGGTCCCACGAGTTTTCAATGCGTTGCCTCAGCTCGTCAGTCAGTTTGCCTTGCGCGTCGATGGTCTTAATGATCGTTTCCTTGCGCTTTTGCAGTTCTTTCAACTTCTCATAAAGGTCGTTGATGGCAGCCACCTGCACCTCGTTGAGGTTGCCCGTAGCCTCCTTGCGGTAACGGCTTATGAAAGGTATGGTTGCACCGCTGTCAAGCAAGTCGATGACGGCTTCCACCTGTTCGGTACGTATGTTGAGGCTCTTTGATATTATTGCGGCATATTGGTTCATGGTCTGTTTTGTTGTTTCTAAGTGCAAATATACAAGAAAATAGTCAATTGGCAAAGGAAACATTTGTTCAAATGTAGGAAAAATACTAATTTTGCAATTGATGACTAATCAAAACCTATTTTGAATTTATAAGATATGAGGTATGTACTATTTACCAATAGCGTTGATTTCGCTGTTGTTGACGAAAAGGACATAGGCCTGTTCTTGTATGACTCGCCAAGCCGTGCATGGTCGGCTGTGGTGGCGGGATTCGACCATCCCATCAGGCTTCGCAGCAAGATAAACGCCAACATGATAACTGGGCTTAGCGATCGTTATGTGCAAGTCCATCAGCAATACATCGTAAATGCCAACTACCTGCTGAGCGTAGTTGACAACAAGTGCCGTTTTGCCCCCCCCTATGATAATATAGACTATGTGACGGTGGGGCGTGTCTACCGCAAGAAGCTTTTGGATTGTTTCCCCAAGCTGTAGGGATGTTTTGTAAAAATAAAGTCAGCGCAACCCTTCTCAGGAGTGCCTCGTTTTGCTTCAAGCCCACGTTCGTTTTTGTACAGCGCAATGGTGGTTTTGGTTGCAAGTGTCTGATAATCAGTAGTGTAGTGAAATGAGAGTTTTTAGCCGCCTTGTGGCTTTCTTCTTTACGGCGTAAAAGCATCGTCTTTACGCCGTAAAGAACTGTTATTGCCGCCGTAATTGCATCGTATTTACGGCGAACTTATCACACAAAAGCGCCGTACAAGGGACACTCGTCCGCCGTACGTGCTTCCCAGAACAGCCGTGGCTGGGTTTGAAGGGCTGTGTCCGGCTTCTGGAATGCCACTTTCGCGTTGTCATGATTTTTTACTTTTTGTCAAAATATTTCAAGCTGTAATTCTTGTCAATACTAATAAAAAATAGTATAGTTTGTCAACGGCAATTGCCGGCAATCCTCAGCAATTATTCGGCAATTTTACTTATTTCTATTTTCCGGCAAATTAGAGCTATATTTTTTTATAATTGCTGTCAATTGCTGAAAATTGCTGTTGAAAAAGCTCTTGGCTTTCAACAGCTCTTTCCCTGCAATTTCTTGTTAAAACTAATAAAGGTGGTATAGTTTGTCAACGGCAATTGCCGGCAATCCTCAGCAATTATTCGGCAATTTTACTTATCTCTATTTTCCGGCAAATTAGAGCTATGTTTTTTATAATTGCTGTCAATTGCTGAAAATTGCTGTTGAAAAAGTTCTTGGCTTTCAACAGCGATTTTCAGTAATTATTCTTTTACTTTATATATTTTATTTTTCTCTCATCCCTTGGCTCTGCCTCCGGCTGCTTTACAGGCTTTGCAGGTAGTCGACAATCTTCAGTGCGTTTTCTGCCGTTAGCATGTCAAGATGATTGCTTGAAAGATATTGCTTTATTTCAGGCTTCTTGTCGGGGAATAATTTGTAAACCTGCTTCAGCGACTTAATGCTTTGCAGTTTCCCGTCGTACAGGAAATAGTATGTGTTCTCGTTCTTGTTGCGCCATACATCGAGAGTGTTGCCGTTGCCGTCGTCCTTGTTCACGCCGAAAGAGCCGTTGTACATGCCTCCTCCGCTGTCGCCCGTGAACGAGCCCATGCCGAAGTTGCCGCTTAGCTCGAGCTTCTTGGTCGGAGCCTGAGACACAGAGCCGAGCGCGCCCTTGTAGTCTACCTGTACGTTCGTGATGCACCAGCCTACGAGAACCTCCTTGCCCGACGGGCGGACGATGGACTCGCACCACTGTCCATTGTTGTACACCCATTTCCTGCCGCCTGTGAAGATGGTGTCTACCAGCTCCGGCGATACCAGCTCCATGAGCTGTCCGTTTTGCCGGTACATCATCTTGCGGTTGGCTGCATCGTAGTTCAGCATCACGCGGTAGGTGGTGCCGCCTTTATAGACTATGCGGCTATGGATGAAATCGGGAAAGAAATAGAGTCTTTTCTCTTGGGCTGAGGTTGCCATGCCAAGGAATAGCAGCAACAATGTGAGATATTTACGCATGATATTTATGGTTGGTTGTCTTTCGAGAAGAAAGTCCCGTTCCCCATGTCTATGCACGGAAAACGGGACTTGTCTATGAGTCTTGACTGTTCAGCGTCTTGCCTCCGTAATACAGAGGAGGCAATGTCGCTGTTGCTGTCTTACTGTTTGTTAGGTGTTCCCCACTGTGGAGCATTCTTGTCCTGCCACAGGCGTTCTACGTTCAGAGGAGCATTGCCTGAGTTGAACTGTGCGCCTTGGCTGGTGGGGCCAAACGATTTGAAGCCTTGTGCTTCTTGAGCTGCTATAGTGATGGCCTGCATCACGCTGGTCTCGTCGGGTTTGGTCTGCACAAAACGACGTGGGATTGCAGACAGTGCAACACCTTCGAACTCGACGAACGGCAGCAGGTTGGAGCCAACCTTCGGGTAGCCTGAGCGGCGTGCTGTTACGTACTGGTCGTCGGGCTGCTCGCTGAAGTGGATGAGGAGCTGCAAGTAGACCTTCTCGAGCTTGTCGGCGGTAGAGCCGGTGAGCTTCACGTTGTCCGTTGCCAGCATGGCGTCTATCTCACCGTCCTGCAAGTCGATAGGCTTCTCGTTCGGGTCGTAGTTGTAAGTAGTGCCGTAGTAAGGAATCTTGTTGCTTGCGGCAAGCTTGTCGAACTCCTCTACTGAAGCCCTTACGCCGGCGTTGTACCACTCCTCTGCGCTCTTGCCTGCGAATGAACCGCCGTTGAGCAGTGCGAGCTCGGCAAGGTAGAGGTTGACTTCGCCTGCGCCGATATACATCTGGTAGAGCGGGTTGTCATCTGTGTCCTGAATGATGTTCATGTTGATGGAGCCGTTGGCTTCCTCAGTCATTGCCGTAGGCACAGTGAAGTCTATGCGGCCGCGGCGCATCTCGTTGCTGTAAGTACAGAATGGGCTGTATGACTTAACGTTGTCGCCCATTTTGATTTGGTAGCGTTCGCCAGAGTTCCAATACTCCTCGTATTCCTCGTCGGATATTGTTCCCTGTTCATGTGCGTTCTTAGGCTCAAACTGTACAGGCAGTGCGGTGTAGCGCACCCAAGGCTCGCCCATGCCGCCCCACTCCTTGAAGTTACCATCCTCGTCGAGGACGACATTCTTCTTGACCTCTGAAGGAAGCTTGTCCCACTTGCCATTGTCGATGAAGCTCTGCACGACCTTCGAGTTGTAGCTGTTCTTCGTATAGATGAAGCGTATGCGTGGGTCCTTGCTGCCGAGCATGAACTTGAACACGTTCTGTGTGGCATAGATGGTGGAGAGGCCGTTGCCTGTGCCGTAAACGATATTCAGCATGTCTCCGTCGTCTTTGTTAGAGCTTGTAGCCTTGCAGAACAGGAAGTCGTCGGCTGTAGAGGTGATGAGGCCTGCCTGGTTGCTTGCTGCCTCATTGGCAATTTTCAAAGCTTTTTCCTTGTCGTTTGCCAACAGGCGCACGGCAATCTTGAGCTTCAGCGAGTTGGCGAGCTTTGCCCACTTCTCCCACTTGCAACCGTAGGCTGCGTCCTGGCTGGTGTTGGTGTTGAGACCGCCTGCCTGAAGCATCTCTATGTAGTTGTTCAGCTCGTCAATCCATGTGTTATAGAGCTCCTCAACGGTGTCATATTTCGGTGTGAGTATGTCGAGGTCGTCATAGTGGGCTGCCTCTGTATAAGGGATAGAGCCGTAGACATCGGTGTCGAAGATGCCGAGGTAGATGGTGAGGATGCCTGTTGCGGCAAGATAGCCGTTGTCGGCTTTAGAGCCGCTTTGGTCGATATGCCTCTGCAGGCGATTGCGCAGGCGCAGGGTCTTGAGGTACTGCGTGCCTTGGTCGCCGCATGCATTCATGCCTGTGAAGCCGTTGTCGAAGCCTCCGCCCGGCGTGCCCATCTGATCCCAACGCGTGAAGTAAGGCGTGTTGTAGAACCAAAGCAGGTAGTTGGTAGGCTGGAATTTGTTGATGGCTTCGGCAAGTAGGCCGTCTGGCATCGTGGCTGTGACGTTGGACGGGTCGGAGTTCAGATCCTGATAATCGTCACGGCAGGAGGTGGTCATCGCAAGCACGGATGCCATTGCTCCCACAATGAAAAATTTATTTAGTTTCATAATCTTCATTCTTTCTTTAGTTTAGAACGTTGCTTTGATGGTGAAGGTGAAGCTCGTAGTGATGCCTGCGAACTGACGAACACGGAACTCGGCTGCGTTTGTACCGGCAACAGCCTCAGGGTTCTCATGGTTAGGCATGGAGTTGAGCAGGTAGCCGAGGTTGTGTGCCTGTGCTACAAGGCTGAGGCGGCGTGCGCCAATCTTGCTTGCGAGGCTGCCTGGGAACTGATAAGCCAAAGAGAGGTCACGGAAAGCGATGTAGTTCAAGGTCTTGAACCAAGACTTGTTGATGACACCAAAGCTCCAGTCGTTTTGGAAGTAGTGCCAACCACCTGCGTGAGCAGGCTCGGCGTGTCCGGCTGCCACAAGCTCTGCGTATGTCTCACCTGATTCGTACTGGCCTGTACCTACTGTGTAGATAGAGCCATTTGGCTGCTTGATCTCTGTGCCCTTGAGCACGATGCCGTCGGGTATGAAGCCGTCGTCGTAAGTTGCGCCAGTGCCAAAGCCGGAGGTGAACTGTACGCCACCGTTGTTGAGGCCGCGGCCATCAAGTGATGTCTTGGTGTAACCATAGGCTGTACCATAGCGTGAGCCGTAAGAAGCTACCTTGCCGCCGAAGCGCATGTCGAAGCTTGCAGAGAGAGTCCAGTTCTTGTAGCGCAGGGTGGTGTTGATGCTGCCGAGGAAGTCTGGAACAGAGTTGCCTACCTTTTCTACAACACCGGAGCGTTGCTCACGCGGTGTGAGGTAGCCTGCGTTGTAGTAGTCCATGAGCAGCACGTGCTTGCCTGAAGTCTCATCAACCAATGGTGAAGAGTCTGACCAAAGCTCACCGTAGGTGCCGCCTACTTTTGCTATTGAACCTACGCGGAAGTTACCATAGTTGGTGTAACCGTTCAGCGAGATGTAGTCGCCGGCGAGGTCGGAAAGCTCCTTGATCTTGGAGTTGTTCTTCGTGTATGTGAAGTTCAAGTCCCACTGCCAGTCCTTTGTGAGGACAGGTGTAGTGTTGAGGGCAATCTCTATACCTGAGTTCTGGATGTTACCAGCGTTGATGAGGGCACTGCTGTAGCCGCTGTACTCAGGGATGGAGATGGTCATGATCTGGTCGGTAGTGTTCTCCTTATAGTAGGTGAAGTCGAGGGCGATGCGGTTGTCGAGGAAACGGACGTCGGTACCGATTTCCCATGACTTCTTGCGCTCGGGCTTAAGGTTCTGGCTGTAAACGGTGTTGGATATGGTCGTGGCAAAGAAGTTGTTGTTGCCGTTCTTATAGCTCTCAAGACCATAGGCGGTGTTGATGGAGTAAGGTGACGTGTCGTTACCAACCTGTGCGTAGCTGGCACGAATCTTCCAGAAGCTCAACCATTTGGGCAACTCGTTGCGGAATGTGTTGGTGATGATCCATGAGCCGTTTACAGAGGGATAGAAGTAGCTGTATGTGCCGTGACCGTCGGCGTAGACGAGTGACGATGACCAGTCGTTACGGCCTGTTACGTCAACGAACACTTGGTCTCTCCAACTCACGCCTGCCTGTGCAGCGACTGACTGGATGGTCTTGGTGTTGTATACGGATGCAGAAGCGCTGTAGCCTTCAACGCCATTGGCGAGGAAGTATTGGTTTGGTACGATGAAGTCGCCCTTTGTGTTGGCTGACATACCGTGGCTGTAGCTGTTGTAAAGCTCATAGCGCACGAAGCCGTTGACGCGCCAGTCATCGTTGATCTGCTTGTCAACCATGATGTTGGTGTTGACATTGATTTGCTCCTTGCGGCTCTCGGCTGTGCCGTAGTAGCCACCTTTGTTGTAGTAGCCGTTACCGGGCAGCTTGCTCTCTGACTGTACGAAATAGTAGTTGTAGTTGGCTTCGGTAATCCATTTCAGCCAAGGAAGGAAGTTTACGGTCAGCTTCAGATCCGGGCGGAATACGGTTTCCTTTTGGTAGTTTTCGTTCTCCCAAATGCTCCACCACAGGCTGCGGCCGGGCATGTAACCCCATTCGTCGCCATAGGTAGTCTGAGCCAGACCGCCGTGGTCGCCCTTATACTTGTTGCGGAATGTCTTAGCGTCGTACATACGGTCCCATGTGCCGTTGATGAAGTTCTCACCGATGTTTGGCTGGGCGTTGCGTGGCCTTGAAAGGGCGTATGTCATGCTTGCCTCGAGCTCGACGTCTTTCGTGATCTTGTGGCTTGCCTTTGCGAGGAAGCTCATGCGGCGGAAGTCGTTGTTGGGCAGTGTACCGTTGTTGTAGCGGTAAGAAAGAGACGTATAGAATGTGGTACGGTCGTTACCGCCGGAGACAGCTATGTTGGTGTTTGTGCTGAAGCCGGTGTCGTAAGCGTCTTTGAAGTTGTTCTTGTAGGCTTTGGGAGTATGGAGCAGTCCGTCATAGTACTCAACCTTGCCGTCCTTGGCGTTCTGGCGGAGATAGTCGAAAGAAGGGCCGTGAGCGCTTCCAACCTCACCATAGTTGCTCAGCACCTTGTAAGAAGGATAGCCTTCGCTGTTGTTCCAGTAAAGGTCGTTTACGTTGAATGCGTCGTTAGGGCTTGAGCAATAGAAGAAGCTCTCTGCGTACTCGTTCTGCAGGTCGGGCTGGCCGGTCACCTTGTCGAAGCCGAAAGTCTGCGTGAAGTCAACGCCGATGCCTTTCTTGCCCTTGCCGCTCTTGGTGGTGATGACCACAGCGCCGTTAAGACCGCGTGAGCCGTAAAGGGCTGTTGCGGCAGCACCTTTCAGCACTGATACAGTCTCGAAGTCGTCGGGGTTGAGGTTCTTCAGCTCGGTACCGTAGTTCTGGCCACCTGTAGCCCAGTCGGCATCGTTGTCCACAACGTCGTTGTCAAGGATAACGCCGTCGATGACGTAGATAGGCTGGTTGTTCTTGTTCAGTGTGGATGCGCCACGGATCAAAATCTTTGATGCACCGAACATACCGCCGTCAGAACTTGAAATGTCTACACCGGCAACCTTGCCTTGAAGTGCTTGTACAGGGTTGATGAGGTTTGCGTCAAGGTCTTCGCCTTTCAGCTCTGTCATGGCGTAGCCGAGTGCCTTTGCCTCGCGCTTCATGCCGAGGGCGGTGACCACCACTTCGTCGATGTTCTTGGCATCTTCTTTCATGGTGATGGTGAAGTTATTGTTCACGCCGCTTACGGCAATGGTCTGCTCCACAAAGCCGATGGAGCTGATGGTGAGTGTGCAGCCCTTGGGAGCTTGGAGGTTGAACTCTCCGTTCACATCACTTACGGTGCCATTGCTGGTACCTTTTTGCACGACGGTGGCTCCAATGACTGGTTCGCCGTTGGAGTCAATTACGGTGCCCTTCACAGTGACGTTCTGTGCTGACAGCTGTACAGCCACGAACATCATCAAAAGAGCCAAGACTACCCGTAGGTAAGGTCTGGATGTCTGTTGTTGTTTTTTCATCGCAACTTACTTAATGTTAATTATTATTAGGTTTATATATAAAAAATATCGCCTCGTTAAGCAGGGGCGGTTGATGCGTCAAATGACCAATAGCGTTGACATGCACCAAACAATGACTTATAGTGCTTATGGCGCACCTTTTGTGTCCATGGCATGTAAAATCGTTAGCTTTTTAATTGTTAATTTATTTTTATTGAGTGCAAAATTAGGATTTAGTTTTCAAATGCACAACCCCGTATTGTCCAATTTTTGTACAAACGCAATGGAATGGTGTATTGACGTTTGTAATTTGTGCATTGACGAAAAAGAATGTAACCGCCACGGGTTACATTCTTTGCAAATTACGGTAAAGTAATATTTTTGGTTTTAAAAAGGTCAATTGGCAATGAGCTTTCGCGCTTTCTCTATCATGGTGTCCTTTCCGCGCTTGAAGTCGGTGGGGGTGAGGCTCACTTTTATGTCGGGTTCTATCCCGTCTTCCGTGCTTTGGTTGTTGCGGTCGTACATGGGGCATGCTGAAAAGCGTATGATCCAGCCGTTTGGTATTTCCGACGAGAACGGCAGGCCTGCGCCTCCTCCTGTTCGGTCGCCTACTACGGTGGTGTTGGGGCAGCATTGCATGTATTTCACGAATTCGTTGGCTGCCGAGAACACGGAGCGGTTGGTTATGACTACGACCGGCTTTTGCCAGCGTATGCCTGCGGCTGGCTTGAGCCGCTGTTCTTCGAGCCTGGAGAAGTCGTCGTGTCCTTTTCCAGTCTTGTGGCGCATATAGCCTACGAGCCTTGTCTCATTGGTAAAGCGTGCGGCAAGTGTTTCGGCTGAGGTCAGCATGCCGCCGCCATTGTTGCGCACGTCGATTATTAGCCCGAGGCAAGGTTGCATATATAATAAGATGTCATCGAGATTGCCTGCGCCAAACTGGTTTTCAAAGGTGGTGCAGCGCAGGTAGCCGATGTTGTCGTCAAGAATGCGGTAGCGCATGCCGTTTGCTATACGGTAGTCGGTGCCGAGGTAACGGCGCACGAGAGTGTCGCTGTAGTTGGCAGGATAGTCCTCGTGAAAGCCCCAATAGCGGCTGTAGTCGAACGAGGCAAAGAGGTTTACGTGGCCGTCGCGCAGCTCAGCAAGCATATCGCCCATGACTTCCAGCTGTTGGTCTTCAGTCATGTAGCTGTCGAACCGTGGTGCATAGGCAGCGTGGACAGAGTCCCAGTCTACTCCTTTCTCCTTGAAGAAACAATAATGCTCGTCCATTATTTTCCATAAAGCTTCGAAGTTGCCCGATGGTGTGTCGGGGTATTCGTCCTCAGTGACGCAAGAGGTTAAAAGCAGGGAGCAGAACAGAATGCCAAAGCCTCCCCAAGCCCCTCCAAAGGAGGGGATGTAGATTACCAAAAGAGCCTGTAGCAGCCGCTTCCAGCAAATCTTCATTTTGCACTTTATGCCTTTGACAGTATTATTAATAGTTTTCATTGTTTTTTCCGAATACTATTAGTTTAATGACTAATTGCTGTTTTCTTAAGTCTTTTTGCCATATAATGGCATAGTGATTAGCTCTTTGGGTAATCTACATCCCCTCCTTTGGAGGGGCTTGGGGAGGCTTTTTAATACCGCCACCCTATCAAGATGCTGTGTGTATACTGGTGGTATTTCAGATTGTTGGCATCCATCTGTCTGATGTCGCCAAGATAACCTATGGTGAAGGTAGTGCGCCAAAGGCGGAAGTCGAAGGCAAGGAGCTGGTGCAGTTGCGTACCGCTGAAAGGAGAGGTGAAAACTACGTTGTGGTCATAGTTGCCGCGAGAAAAGATTTCGTAGTATGATTGTCCGTAGTTGGGCGAGAAAGCTATGCCCGCAAGTGGCATGGCAACTTCGTAATGCATGGCAAAGGGACGGTTCTTTATCTTGAAACTCCATGTGGCAATGACAGACGGGTCAATGCTGAGCGAGGCGCGCGCTTGGGCAGGGTTGTTGCTGTTGCGAGTGTTGTAGAGAAAGCCAAGGGTGCCGTCGGCAAGTCCGCCGGCTTTCAAGTTCAGGCTTTGGGAAGATAAGGTGAAGTCCCAGTTGTAATGCCAGCCGAACTTTAGGTTGTACATTCCTGAGAGCATGGAATAGTCGTTTCCGCGCGTATCAGAGCAACTCACGAAAATCTGGTGTGTGATGCTGTGGCTGACGTGTGACAGGCCGCCCCTGGCTTGTTGCTCGTTGCTTTTCAGTTTTCTGCTTTCTGAAGTGTATATGTATCGCAGTTCCGGTCCTGTGGCTTTTTCCTGCGATATGTAAGTGTCGAGAATGTCAGTGTGCCCTATGCCGATGTAGCTGGCACGCTTTCGCAGCTTCCCTCTTGTCCACTCGCATGAAGTGTGGCGGCAGAAACAGTTTCCGCCGAGGTCGTCAAGGGCTTGCGCCGATGCTGCTCCGTATGGCAGAAGCAACATCATCAGTAAGAGCACGATAGTCCATGCTGACAGACTGCCTTGCGGCATCAGTCTTCTCCCTCCTTTAGCTATCCTCCTGCTTGCTACCCTCCCTTTTGGTGGGGGGCAGGTGCTTAGGGGGTCGGGGGAGAGGCTACCCTCCCTTTTGGTGAGGAGAGGCTTGGGGGCGAAGGGGTGGCTTTTACGTTTCATCTGTCGTCAAAGAGGTTTAATTGTCCTGTCATCTCGTCTATTATTTGCTGTCGGCTCTTGCTCGCGTCAGGGTCGTCTTCTGAAGAAGGTTGAGGGTCGGGAGCAGAGGGTTGAGGGTCAGGTGATGTGTTTCCTCCATCATCAGAATCCTGCCCTGCCTTTTGCTCGGGCTGGCGCAGTGGCGGCATCTCCTCCACCTTGTCCACTGTCCAAGTGGTGATTCGCTTGCCCTTTGCCTTGAAGCCTTTCACAGTGATGAAGCTTTCGGCATCAATCTCCATTGGCGGGCGAACTTCGTCGTCTCCGCCGAAGGTGACTTTGACGCGAGGATATACAGTGTCTGTCAAAACCAGCAGCTTGCTTGCAGGATTGTCGCCAAGGAAGTTCTGCCTGCGCTTGGCAGCATCCATAGTGAAACGCTTTATGTACAGGTTGCCGTTGTTGTCTGCGTCAAACAGCACCGCTGTCCACACTTTGCCGGTGTTGTATTTCTCCAACATTTTGATGTTGTCATCAAAATGGTTGTTCAAGTCAAAGTCGGTAGTGTAGAACTCGCCGTTGTTCAGCACAACGAGTATGCAGTCATTCTCGTTGAATTCGCCCAGCAACCGTCCGTGTCCGTCATAGTTGAGCCGCTTTACGTCGGGGTCGTACCACACCTTGCGTCCGCCGAGCGTAGAGTGGCCGTGACTTTTGAGCGATACGCGGTGAATGGTTCTGCGCGTTAGCAGGTTGCCGCGAGCCGTGCGCCCCTTGATGAGTACTTCGGAGAAGTCTTTCTCTATTATCGGGTTTTGTTTTTTCTTCGTTACGTCAACGTCTGCTATTACCTTTATGGTTTCTGCTTCGCCATTTGGGTTGGCGGTGAAATAGAGCACGCGCGAGCCCGGTGTACCTGCCGTGATGTCATACTCGCGGTCGCGCGTCATGCTGGTGACGTTGAAACGCTTAATATAGTAAGATCCCTTCTTGCCGTCACGGTAAACGACGTTGTAAATGGTTCGCACGTCATTTTTCTTGAACACCTGTATCCATAGGATGTTCTTGCCCACGAAAATCTTGTCAGCTACCTTTATTACTTTATATTTGCCATCGCGGTAGAAGATTATGATGTCGTCGAGGTCGGAGCAGTTGCATACGAACTCGTCCTTCTTCAGTCCCGTGCCTATGAAGCCGTCCTGACGGTTTATGTACAGTTTTTCGTTGGCTTCGGCAACCTTAGCTGCCTCAATAGTGTCAAATGAGCGCACCTCAGTCAAGCGTGGATGGTCTTTGCCGTAAGTTTCCTTGAGGTGCTGGAACCAGGCTATGGTCACGTCGGTCATGTGGGCAAGGTCATGGTCAATGCCTTTTATCTCTGCCTTTATCTTCGCCATGAGTTTGTCGGCCTTGTCCTTGTTGTATTTCAGGATGCGCTGCATCTTTATCTCCAGCAAGCGCAGGTAGTCGTCCTCGGTGATGTCGCGTATGAGCTTTGGCTTCCACGGCGTAAACTTGCCATCGAGAAACCAAAGCACTGCCTTTTGGTCGGGAGCTTGCTCAAACTGCTGCTCCTTGTACATGCGCTCCTCTATGAATATGCGCTCAATTGACGAGAAGAACAATTGCTCTTCAAGCTCCGACTTGCGTATCTGCAACTCCTTGCGCAGCAAGCCCATGGTGCGGTCGGTGGAATGGCGCAGCACGTCGGAGACGGTGAGGAACTGCGGACGGTCGTCATCTATGACACAGCAGTTGGGCGAGATGTTTATCTCGCAGTCTGTAAAGGCGTACAGCGCGTCGATGGTCTTGTCAGACGAAACGCCTGAAGCCAGTTGCACCTGTATCTCCACGTTGCGCGCCGTCATGTCTATTACCTTGCGTGCCTTTATCTTGCCTTTCTCTATGGCCTTGGTTATTGAGTCTTGCAGCGATGTGGCAGTCTTCGAGAATGGCACCTCGCGTATGACAAGCGTCTTGGAGTCGAGCTTCTCAATCTTCGCCCTGACACGCACCACGCCGCCACGCTGTCCGTCGTTGTACTTGGAAACGTCAATGGCACCACCCGTCGGGAAGTCGGGGTAAAGGTGAAACTCCTCGCCGCCGAGATAGCTTATGGCGGCATCGCAAATCTCGTTGAAGTTGTGCGGAAGCACCTTCGACGACAAGCCAACGGCAATGCCCTCTGCGCCCTGCGCCAGCAGCAATGGGTATTTCACGGGCAGCGTGATGGGCTCCTTGTTGCGCCCGTCGTATGACAGTTGCCACTCGGTGGTCTTCGGGTTGAACACCGTCTCCAAGGCAAACTTCGACAGCCTCGCCTCGATGTATCGCGGAGCCGCGGCACGGTCGCCGGTCAATATGTTGCCCCAGTTGCCCTGCGTGTCAACGAGCAGATCCTTCTGCCCGAGTTGCACGAGAGCGTCGCCTATTGACGCGTCGCCATGGGGGTGGAACTTCATGGTCTCGCCCACCACATTGGCAACCTTGTTGTAGCGTCCGTCGTCCATGCGCTTCATGGTGTGCAGTATGCGTCGCTGCACGGGCTTCAGTCCGTCGCCGATGTGTGGCACGGCACGCTCCAATATAACGTATGAGGCATAGTCCAAGAACCAGTTCTTGTACATGCCCGACAGGTGGTGCACCGCCGACGCGTCAAACCGGTCGGCAGGCTTGTAGTCGCTGTGCTGGTCCACTTCCAGCCCTTCGTCGCCAAAGCCTCCCTCGCCCGTGACGGGAGTTTCTTGGTTGAGGTCGTTATTCTTGTCGTTTATTGTCTTGTCGTCGTCCATTGCTTGTGTATTTCCGTTTTATGGGCCATTACACCCTTATTTCTGCAAAGTTACGAAAAAAAACAATAATGGTTTGTGGTTTTTGGAAAAAAGACATTAATTCGCACAGCGAACATTCCCACTCGACAAGAAAAAGGGCGCAAAGCTACACCCGTGATACTGCGGAAGCGGCGTGGCTGGGCTTCGCCTGCCCCACCACGCCGCTTCCAAATGGTTAAAATACAATACAAAGGATGTCCTGACTTTTTACTTTTTGTCCGTTTTTTTACTCCTTAGGCTTGGCATTCCATACAAGAAGCGTAAGCACGACGGACAATAAGGCTGCACCAATCCAGAAGTAGTTGACGTATGTGAAATCATAAACCTCGGCACCATTCACTACGGTCTTGTGCCCCTCTATGAGCATGCCGTTCATAACGTCCTGCAGCCCTGCCCCGAGATAGCTTGCTATTCCCACCACCCCGAGTGCGGCTCCTGCCGCTGCCCGTGGGGCAATGTCAACAGCCATCAACCCTCCGAGGAAACAGATGAGGATGCCAATGCCAAGACCGAACAGCACCATGGCCGTGACATCAAGCCAAAAATGCTTACCGGGAACCAACAGGAAGATGCATAATGCCACGACATTCATAAGCCCGAAAATCAATGCTGGGACATTACGGCTGCCACGGAAAAGCTTGTCGGAAATAATGCCCGATGCCACCGTGCCCACTATGCCGCAAACAGAACTGATGGAGATTATGAGACTTGCGTCAAGCGTGTCGTAACCCTTTTGCGCTTCAAGGTAGAAAACGCCCCAACTGTTGACGGCGTAACGGCTTATGTACATGAAGGCGGAGGCAAGGGCAAGAATCCATATCGCAGGATTTCTGAGAACCGCTTTTTGGGCATTGTTGAAGTCGTCGCCACGTTCCTTTGCGCCTGAGATCCCTGTGTCCTGGCACAACAAGAAGCCTTGGCTCTGCGGAGTGTCACGCATGAACAGCAGGAGCATGCCAAAGCCAAGAAGCCCTATCACGCCGGCTCCCAACATGCCGTATCGCCAGCCTGACCAGCTGACCAACAGGGCTATGGTGATGAACGTGATTGCTTCGCCCAGGTTGTGGCTGGCAGACCAAAAGCCGTAATAGGTGCCACGATCACGGGAACTGTACCAACGGTTGAGTGACACAACCCCGGCAGGAGCACCCATCGACTGGAACCACCCGTTCAACCCCCATAAGATGGCAAAGACGACAAACATATCGGTCATGCCGAGCACAAGGTTCACCAACGCCGTAAGCAGCAATCCCGTCGCCATGAAGCGGCGAGCGTTGCAACGGTCGGCAAGGAAACCATTGGCCAGCTTGCCCACGGCATACACGAAGAACAGGCACGAGCCGATTATGCCGAGCTGGCTCTCGGTGAACACGCCATCGTCAACTATGGGCTTGCGAACAATGTTCATGCTCAGGCGGCACACGTAATAGAGAGCGTAACCGCAGGTCGCCGACACGAATGTCGTGAGCCTGATTCTCTTGAAATCCCTTTCCGTATTGCCCGAATTGTAATCAGGCTCGGAAATCCTGTAGAAGTTTATTATCCTCCGGAACAATCCTGTCTTGCCGGAGGTTTTGGCACCAGATAAATTCATGATACTGTCATTATCAATCGTGAAGGTTTCTTGACCTCAGATAATCGAGCAAGAACTGTGGGCGGTCGGTCTGGATGATTCTCGCACCAAGATTGTCAATCAGGTATCCGTAGCCTTCGTTGAAACTCCTTAGCGAGGCATCGTCGTCATGGCCACCAGCCATAGTGTCCCAAAGGGTGTTGTACCAGATGAGCGTGCGCCCCTTCAGACTGTCCTTCAGTTTCCGTGGCAAAGGGTTGGAGTCAAGCTTATAGAGAAGTTCGAAGGCTACCGGGTGCATGTCGCGAATGAACATCTCAATCTGCTCCTCAGCATTTTCCTTGTCAAGATTCACGATTGGCATGTATATTACCTTGTTGAGATAGTCGCCATACTTTGCTTTCACCTTCTCATACGAGTCGTTGCCCTTCATGATGATTTGGTTGGTAGTGCCAGTTTTCTCAAGCAAGACATAGACTTGATCGAAATATCGGTCAGCCTTGTCAAGATTAATCATGATTTTCCCCTTGGCATGAAGAAGAGCCTCCTCAAGCGTCGGCACACGGTGTATAGTCCTGATGTTGCAACCGTTTTTCAGGTTGAGCGTCTTGATGTAGGCGAGCGTGGTGTCAGCGATAAGCCCCTTGCCAGTTGTGGTGCGGTCAAGTTTAGGGTCGTGCATGAGGATTAGCTCCCCATCCTTAGTACGATGAACGTCAAGCTCCACGATGTCAACGCCCATCTTGATGGCGTTGTCGATGGCCTCAAGCGAGTTTTCGCAGAAGTTGCGCCAGTCGCCACGATGCGACGCGACGATAACCGTCGAGGCATCTCCATCAAGCAGTTTTTTCCTGATTAAGTCGGCACGATTATCTGCGTATGCAGTGAAAAACGTGAAAACTGATAAAACAATAAATAACGATTTCTTTAGCATGTGATTTACTTTATATTAAAATTAGCCGTTTATATGCCATGTTCAGGTTGCCATAGCATCACCATCTGTTTATCTTAACCAGGTACTCCTTGAGCAACATGGGATTGTCCGTGAAAATGATGTCCGCTCCTTGATTGAGCAACCATCCGTAGCTGTTGTCCGCATCCGTAACAGCCATTTCGTCATCATGGCCTGCGTTGAACGTATCCCATAGGGAATTCATCCAAATGCGATAGCCTGCTTTCCGCAGCTCGGGTATCCTCTTGAGAACGGGAAAATCGGCACGTGTGAACGACAGGCTGAACACGGGTGAGGAAAAGTGACGAGTGAAATCCTCAAACTTCTCATTGTCAACGTCACCTCCCTTGCAAACAAGGACAGGCATGAGCGTCAAATTGTTAAAAAGGTTTCCATATTTCCTTTTTATGGCATCGCTTTTTTCGGTTGTCCGCAATATTATCTGGCGTTCGCAATCATGCCTTCTCGCAAGTTCAACAATTTGTTTGCTGTATGGCTGCCATTTGTCAACCTGAATGAGAATTTTGTCTTTTACAAGTAATAAGACTTCCTCAAAGGTTGGTACTTTCTTCCTGGTCTTCACCCCAATAGGGCTCAAAAGGCTAAATTGACGGAGTTCGTCCATCGTGTAATCGGATACCAAGCCCTTGCCCGTAGTAGTGCGATCAATTTTGTCGTCATGCATTACCACAAGGACACTGTCTTTCGTCATCCGAAGATCCACTTCTATTCCGTCAAGCCCTGCGTCAATGCAGTCCTGGAAAGCTTGCAGCGAGTTTTCGGCAGAGCTGCGCCAATTGTCCCGATGGGCGAAAACCATGACATGCCTGGACGCACCTTTGTCGTGCATGTACCGAAGCAATGTGTCAACCCTGCTTTCTTGACCAAAAGCAAACAACGGAGCGACAGCAACAAACAGAGCAAAGACTTGTTTTAAAGCTATTTTCATTAGAGACTTTTATATTTTTTCCAGAGGAATTTTTCAAGGCAATCTTTTTTGATTGCCCTGAAAAACCAATGTTATCAATTGAAGTTGGTGCTGTCAGTCCATCCTGGGTTTTGCGTCAGCACGCCACTGGTCAGCACCCTCTCGCTTGCCGGTATTGGCCACAAGTAATCACGGCCTTCATCCCATGTTATCGCAATATTGCCCAAGGCATGAATATTGCCTGACGCAGGATTAGTTAGCATGATATCCTTCCCGATTTGGAGCGCAGTGCCCTTGAAGTCACCCTTGTTTGCTGTGTAAAGTTTCAGGTCAGGCTTGCCATCGTTATCCATGTCGTATTCTCCTTCGCCGGGGAAATAGCAACCATGAAAAGCCTTTGTAAACTGCAGTCCTTCTTTCCAGCGGAAAATGTCCCACATGCGAAATCCTTCCAGAACCAACTCCACCGTGCGCTCACGACGCACTTCCAATATAACTCCCGTATATGCACTTTTTGTTACATTCGGATAATACTCTTCCATCATCGGGTCAGGGTTGGCGTTTGCGTAAGCCAATGACAGGTGCGGCATGTTGACCCTGTCCCTGATCTTGTTGACAGACTTGTCAAGGTCGGCTTGGGTCAATGTTCCAAGTTCGGCTTTTGCCTCGGCAAAATCAAGATAAACCTCAGCCGCACGGAAAAGTGGATAGTCGGTCACTGCCTTTGACGCACCGTCATAAGCCGCGGAGTTCACAAACTTTATCGGGCAGTATCCCGTCAGTGAGCTAAGGTCATTAGCCGTGACACCCGAGGCGCCCGTCTGAACATATCCCGGGCAAAGAACCGTTTGCGCCATGCGTGGGTCGCGGTTTTTAGTCTCTGCCACGTAGTCCATGGTTTGCCAGCCTTCCTGCTCGTCGAAGCGCGAGCCGTCGGCCATGAGGTAATGGTTCATGAATCGCTTAGTGAAGCCTTGACGATGCTGAATTATATTGAACGGAATGCTATGCCGCACGTTGGCAGTGTTACTGTATTTCTTGGCCAGTATAACTTCATCGCCAACGACATCAAGGCTGTTGAAAAGTGTACGATAAGGCTCCGCCCCCGATGTGTAAAGCTTGTATCCGCTTTGGTCTATAAATTGCTCGCCTGCATCGGCGGCTTGTTGCAAGTATTTTTCATAATTGCCCATGCCACGGTACTTCCTGAATGTGCCTTCAAAAAGAGCCGCACGGCTCTTCAAAGCCAAAGCCGTCCATTTTGTGACACGCACCTGGTCTTTCTTGGTTGGCAACATGCTGATGGCTTTGTCAAGATCCTGCATGACAGAATCCATGATGGCCTCCCTGTCTTGGCGTGGCTTGTTAAGCAATTCGTCATCAGTGGAGTTTAGCACTTGGTCGTACCAGGGAACGTCCCCGTAACGCCTGACTTTTACGAAATAGAAGTAGGCACGGAAGAAATACGCCACTCCGTCGTACTGCTTTCTTGCGCTCTCGTCGGAGCATTGGTTTGAGTGCTGGAGGAAATAGTTGATGTCACGCAAGCTATCCCAGTTCCATCCATTTTCACTTTCTGCCGTGCGCTGTCCCATCAAGGTCTCTCCAAGCTCAGAGCTTATATTGTCGTCTGCGTTCTGCTTTGCGCAATCGTCAGCATCTGGGAACAATCTGTAAAATCCATTCGTCCACAATTCAAGCTGAGAAGCATTCTTGAAATATGCATTCGGGCTCACGGTGTCTTCAGGAGCCAAGTCCAAGTCGCAAGCTGAAAAGACCAAAAGGCACATCAAGGCCAAGCTTTTGAATATAATATTCTTGTTCATGATAATTTCAAAGTTTTAAAAAGTTATGTCAGCTCCTACCGATATTGATTTTGAGAATCCATAGCCAACGCCCGAACGGCTTTGGTAAGTGGAGGTGCTATTGACGAGTTCCGGGTCAACATTCTTGGTATATTTTTTCATTGGTGACCAATAGAACAAGTTCTCTCCAGTAACATAAACGCGTGCCTTTTTCAATATGCTATTGGATTTGATGGGCAGAGTATAGCCTATTGACAGGTTCTTGAGCCTCAGGTATGCCGCATTCTGGAGATAGCGATCATTATAGACGTTAAGCGCGCCGGCACTGTATGCCTGGTTGCCCCTCTGCCTTGGGAAGTATGCGTCGGGATTATCTTCCGACCAGCATAAGCTCTCAAAATCCTTTGGTATGAATGAGACTGATGGCAGGGTGTAAGGGCCCCAGAAAGTATAAGAATACTGTGTGGGATACCAGTTTTGTTTGCCCACACCTTGGAAGAACACCGAGAGGTCAATACCCATGTATTCGGCTCCCAAACGGAACGAATAAGAATACCTTGGCAGGTTGTTGCCGATTATGCGCTTGTCGCCGGGATCGTCAACAGTGCCGGAACCTTCCGAAATGACATTGTCGCCGTCAAGGTCAAGGAACATTACGTCGCCGGCACGCAGATAGTTGTCCGTCTTTGAGTTGTAAACTCTGTTGTTTACAGCCTTGTCATTGATTTTCGCCTGATAGGCTGCGGCTTCCTCGTCGGACTTGAACAATCCGCCAACCTTGTATCCCCAGATGTCGCCAAGGGTCATGCCCTCGTAATAATCTGAAATAAGCTTGTTCGGGTTGTTGAACTTTGTTATCGTGGATTTATAATCGCCGATTGTGGCTGAGACATGATAACGGAAAGGTTTATTGCCCAACTTGAACTGATCGTTCCAGCCAACATAAAGTTCCCAGCCATTGGTGCGCAGGTCGGCGCAGTTGGCCTCGGGCGTGTTTGCACCAAATACAGCTGGCAATGTCAACGAATTTGTCAGCATATCCTTGGTGTACCTTATAAAATAGTCTGCCGTAACCGTAAGCCTGTTGTTCAAGAAAGCCAAGTCAACGCCAAAGTTATACGTCGTGATTGTTTCCCATGTCAGATTTGACGACTTGGGGTCTGACACCTTGGCGTAATAAGCACTGTTAAGTCCATCAAACGTGTAACTCATTTTGTTGTCAGTGGAAACTTCGTCGAAGTAAGCGTAAGTAGCTACTTGCTGGTTGCCGAGACTTCCAAGCGAGAAGCGCAATTTGGCATTGTCCCAGAAACTTTGCAATGGCTTGAAGAAACCTTCATCGCTCACCCTCCAGCCAAAAGAAGCCGAGGGGAAGAATCCCCAACGGTCGCTGCTGGCAAAACGTGAGGTGCCATCAAACCTGCCGCTGAGTTCCACAAGATAACGCCCCATATAATCGTAATTGACACGACCAAAGTATCCAAGCGTGCGGAAGGCGTTTATCTCCTGGGAAGTAACCGTCTCGCCCGTGGCGACACTCATGGACGACAGGTCTTTGCTAAGCAAATCGTTCTTTGTCACCGACAACGAATTGCTACGGTAATCCTCATATTGCATTCCCGCCACAGCCTTGAAGTTGTGCGCCTTTGCCCATGTGTGCTGGTAAGTGCCGTAGATATTAAGGTTATGGTCTCTTATGTTGACATGGGTCTCCTGGTAATAATCCTTGATTGTGCCCGACGTAAAACTTTGGGTCACGCCCTCTTGGCTCGAATACTCAAAAGGCATGTTGCGATAGTTGCGCGTGCGGTTTCTGTCCTTATAAGCATAGGAGAATGTGAACACCAGGTCTTTATGCAACCGGAAGTCGAGCTGGTTGGTAAGTACAAGGTCCTTGTTAGTACGCTTGTTGCGTGCCTCGTTTGCCGTAAGGAAACCTGCATGGCCGCCTCCAAGAGGCGAATTGCCAGTCATCTGGTTGATATACTGTACGATAGTGCCGTCAGGATTGCGCGGAACCACATTCGGGAACAGGTTATAGCTAAGGAAATAAAGCGTTTGTTGCTCATCCTTGTATCCGGCATATTTGTATTCTGTGGTATTGAAGTTCACATTTCCCGTGTATGTGATTAGGTTGTTAAGCTTGGCAGACAGCTTGCCACGGAACGAATAGTTTTTATACTTGTCGTTGTAAATGTTGAACATACCATCCTGATTGAACATACGCCCACTGACAAAGTAGTTTACCTTGTCGTTGCCGCCCGTCACCGACACGTTATGCTCGTTTTCGGGACGTGTTTGGCGGAAGAAGTAATCGTACCAGTCGAAGTTGGCATAATACATGTACTTGCCATTGCTGTCGGTCGTAACCCAAGGGCGGTCAGGATTTTCCTTCTTGTCGTTTCTCCTGTCAAGGAGCATCTGCATTCCCTCGTCGTCATAAGAGAGCCACAATTTGTTGTTATACGACTTGTAGAACCTGTTGACAAGCGACACGTAATCATAGCCGTTTGTGATAAAGTCTGTTGATGTGGTATTCTTCTTCCATCCGAGGCGGCCGTTGTAGGTGATGGTAGCCTTGCCCTGCATGTCCTTGCCTTTCTTGGTCGTAATCAAGATAACGCCCGAGCTTGCCTTTGCGCCATAGATGGAGCTTGCGGAGGCGTCTTTGAGAATGGAAATAGATTCGATGTCGTTAGGGTTTATTTGGTTGAGGCTCACCTCCATGCCGTCGGCAAGAACCAGCGGCGTGCCGCCATTGATGGAAGCCACGCCTCTTATGTCAACAGAATAATCAGAATCGAGCGAACCTGTATTGAAAGTAAGGTTTACCGATGGGTCTGCGCCTTGCAAGGCACCGGCAGCACTTGTCACAGGGCGGTTGCCAATATCATCGGAGCTAATGGTCGCCACCGCACCGGTAAGGTTTGCGCGCTTTTGCGTGCCATATCCCACAACCACGACTTCGCTCAGAATCTTATTGTCCTCTTGCAAAATCACCTTGGCAAGGTCTCGGTCAGTGGCCTTGTAAGTATGGGGCATGAAGCCTATGTAGGAGATGGTGATTTCGGCGTTGTCGGGTACATCGTTAAGGGTGTAATTGCCATCCATGTCGGTGATGGCGCCATTGTTGGAGCCTTTCACCATGACCGTTGCGCCAATGACCGGCTCGCCCAAAGCGTCTGCTACGTTGCCCGTCACCTTGAGCGTCCTTGCCGACTCTTTCCTTTCAGCATGTTTTTGCTGAGAGCCTTCCGGCTTGACAGTGACGTAGTCGCCGTTTACTTCATAGCTGTAGCCGGCACTGGCGAGTACGGCACGCAGTATGTCAAGGGCATCGCCCTTTGTTTGGGAAACGGTGACAACACGGTTGGCATCGACGAGCGAAGAATTGTAGGCAATCTTGTACTTCGAAGTTTTCTCTATCTTTTCGAAAGCAGCCTTCAGCGAGACCTTGTTGCTGCCCAAAGTGATGGTTTGCGCTTGCACGGCAAGGCTTCCCGACAACAAAAGGGCAAAGCATAAGGCAGGAAATCTTCTGTTCTTCATAAAGTGTTTTTTGGTTTACTGTTGAAACTGTGTTTTGGTAGCTACATAAATAAAGACTGCGGCATTGGGTGTTGCACCCAATGCCGCAGACATTTTTACCGAAAAAAGTTTCTCCAACCTATTCCACTACCACCTTGCCGGCGGTTATCTTATATTTCAAGCCTGGCAGAAGACCTGAGACGACGCGCATGGTGGTTTCCAGGGTCTCGCCCTTGTTGAAATGCACGGTAACACGCATGGCATCATATTTGTGGCTGTGAACCTCAAACGACACTCCGTAGTTAGCCTCCAGAATTTTCACCACCTCGGCAAAGCTCACGTCGTCGAGATTGACCTGCGCCCGTTTCCACCTTTGCGACAGTTCATCACGCTTCCTCACCAATACATTGCCCGTCGTCACATTATAAATAAGCATGTCATCGGGCGACATGTCGTAGGCCTTGCCCTTGACTCGCAGTGAAATTTTCCCGGACGAAACCGAAGCCGACGACTCCTCACTGTCGGAAAATGACGTGACATCGAAAACGGTACCCAAATCAGTTATCTCAAAACAAGGAGTAATCACTTTCAAGGGGCTTCCCTCATCGTGGCGGACATCGAAGGTGGCCCTGCCCACAAGGTAAACTTCCCTGCCTTCGGCATTGAATGCCGAAGGATAAAGCAGCACTGAGCCTCCCCGCAATAGCACGGTTGAACCATCGGGAAGGGTTACGACAGTCGAATCGCCAGGAGCGGCATGGCGTTGCACCAACACGGCTTGACCGGCATCGCCTGTTTGCCGCCCGACATGGTAAAACGCAGCTATGCCGGCAATGACGAGCAATGGCACCAGCACCGCCGCAACCCTCGTCAGCCACAGCCTGGGGCCATTCCTTCTCGCAGACGCCATTCCCAAGCTTCCGCCTATGCGGTCATAGGCAGCGTCAATATCGGCGGCACAGGTCTCCGTACCAGCCTCCTCCCACAGGACCTTGTAGGCAGCTTCGGCATCGGCGTCGTCACGCTGTTCCAGCATCTTGCGCCATACCCTGCGCCGTGTCGGTTCGCTTATGTCGTGTCGGGCAAAATATTCTATTATATCTTTTATCTTGGAACTCATATATCTGATTTGCAATACTTGTTACAATCCCTTTACAATAATAAGACGCAGATTTACCCGATTATACCCAAAGCGCAATGGCAAAGATTGCCAAACGTAAGGCTTTTTTAATGTCTTTTAGGGCTAAATTGAGATGGTTTTCCACCGTTTTCTTCGTCAATCCCAACGCCTTGGCAATGTCCTCATTCTTCATGTGGCGCTCACGGCTCATCCTGTAAACGGCTTGCCGCTGTGAGGGCATGTTCTCAACCACCATGTCCACAAACAGCTGAGTGTCACTTGCCACCATCTGCTCGTGGGGTGTCAGCTCGCAGCGAGGATCAGGAATGTTGCCGTCGATAGGAACCGTGGCAAGCTTGTTGGTTGCCAAGTAGTCTATTATGGTGTGCTTGGCCAGCATGAACAGGTAAGCGTCAAAATCGGCAACCGCCGCAAGCCGTTCACGATGAAGCCAAAGCTTCATGAAAACAAGCTGGCAAACATCATCGGCGTCAGCGTCGTCTTTCAGCAGCATCATGGCAAAGCGGCGTGTCTTAGGGTAAAAGGCCCGAAACACCTGCCCGAAAGCGGCATTGCTGCCACGAGACAAATCGGATATGACACCTTGCTCTATTTCCATTGTAAGTTCTTGTTTTCAGAGGTTGCAAAGTTACGAAAAAATGCAATAAAAGCTTCCCGTTTGCCGAAAAAAAACAACGTTTGCTTTTGCGAGACAAAGGAGCTGTGAATGGATTTCATGGGCTTGGTTGATTTACAGCCTTGACATTCCACGCATGGGGGACTATGGATGGCGGGATGGGCTGCTGCCACAATTCAGAAACTGTTGATGCAGATGGAGTGTGTACCTCCGGACCGTCCGGCACGTGCTCGTGACGTGACGAACATGTATGGGGTTGAAGGAGAAAATTGTAAAAGAAACTGACAAAAACAGGGGTGTCCAAAATAGGTCTGAAAAATTAAGAAAAACGGGTGTCAGGCTGTCGTACGGCTGTCCTGAGGTGGTCGACCGCCGCGCGTGAGTTGCTTGTACGGCGCAATAGCCGGACAATTGCGGCGTGAACAACATGCATTTACGGCGGCAATAACTGTTCTTTACGGCGTAAACGTCTCGCCTTTACGCCGTAAAGAAGATGCCGCAAAACCAGGCAAACCGAGTAGGCTTTACAATTGTTTGGTAATCAGTGGTTTGTAACTATGGCTGGGAATCGCGTATTTGCGACCAAGCTACTTCCTTGTGGCAAATACGCGATTCTCAGAAGGGGTATTGTAAAAAACTTTTGTCACTTTTTTGTATGGGCAATTTGCTGTCATTGGTCATTTCCCTAATGGCATGTCAGGTATGCTTGTTGGCAAGAAAAGCAAAATCTTTCTCTATTTTAACGCTAAACACGGCAATTTATCGCCGAAAAAGCTGTAACTTTGCGGATTATAACAAGTGGACAAGACAAAGAAGAAAAAATAATATATCATGGCAGAAGATGTTTTCAAGAAGATTGTGAGCCATTGCAAGGAATATGGCTTCGTTTTCCCAAGTTCAGAGATTTACCCCGAAGGCTTAGCCGCCGTTTACGATTACGGGCCAAACGGTGTGGAGCTGAAAAACAACATAAAGAAATACTGGTGGGACTCGATGGTGTTGCTGCACAACAACATCGTGGGCATAGACGCTGCCATCTTCATGAATCCTACGGTGTGGAAGGCAAGCGGCCACGTCGATGCCTTCAACGACCCTCTTGTTGACAATCGCGACTCGAAAAAGCGTTATCGTGCCGACAACCTTATCGAAGACCAGATTGCGAAGTACGAGGAGAAGATAGACAAGGAAGTGAAGAAGGCTGCCAAGAAGTTTGGCGAAGCGTTCGACGAGGAGAAGTTCCGCGCCACCAACCCTCGCGTGCAGGAGAACTTGCAGAAGCGTGACGCACTGCACGAGCGTTATACAAAGGCTATGCAAGGTCCCGACCTTGAGGAGCTGAAGCAGATTATACTTGACGAGGGTATCGTCGACCCGATAAGCGGCACGAAAAACTGGACTGACGTGCGCCAGTTCAACCTCATGTTCTCTACGGAGATTGGCTCTACGGCAGGCGCAACCAACAAGATTTACCTTCGCCCTGAGACTGCACAAGGCATCTTTGTGGACTTCCTCAACGTTCAGCGCACTACGCGCCAGAAGCTGCCGTTCGGCATAGCGCAGATTGGCAAGGCTTTCCGCAACGAGATAGTGGCACGCCAGTTCGTCTTCCGTATGCGTGAGTTCGAACAGATGGAAATGCAGTTTTTCTGCCAGCCCGGCACGGAGATGCGCTGGTTCGAGTATTGGAAGAAGGCACGCCGCGCATGGCACGAGGCTTTGGGCATGGGTGTCGAGAACTATCGTTTCCACGACCACGAGAAGCTCGCTTTCTATGCCAACGCCGCCACGGACATTGAGTTCAAGATGCCGTTCGGTTTCAAGGAGGTCGAGGGCATACACAGCCGCACCAACTACGACCTGTCGCAGCATGAGAAGTTCAGCGGCACAAAGATGCGCTACTTCGACCCTGACAAGAACGAGAGTTACGTACCTTACGATGTAGAGACCTCTATCGGCGTTGACCGCATGTTCCTCAGCGTGATGTGCCACGCATACAACGAGGAGAAGCTGGAGAACGGCTCTACACGTGTAGTCCTGTCATTGCCTGCCGCATTGGCTCCTATCAAGTGCGCCGTGCTGCCTTTGGTCAACAAGGACGGACTGCCGGAGAAGGCTCAGGAGATACAGGACGAGCTGAAGTTCCACTTCACGACCCATATTGATGCCAAGGACTCTATCGGCAAGCGTTATCGTCGTGAGGATGCCATTGGTACGCCTTACTGCGTGACTGTCGACGGTCAGACGCTCGAGGACAACACTGTCACTCTGCGCCACCGCGACACTATGGAGCAGGAGCGCGTGCCAATAGACAACCTGCTTGGCATTATAGAGGAGCGCGTCAGCATAACGAGCGTGCTGAAGAAGTTGGCAAAGGAAATAAAGGATTTTTAAAAACGCAAGAAAACAAAAGGGTAAAAGGAGATTGGCGGACGAACCCGACAATGGCGAAAGACAGGGAAAACACCACTTGCACCTCCAAAAAAAGTTTGCCCAGGTAGATGTTATGTCAAACATCATAAAAAAGTTAGAAGAACGAAGACAAAATGTATAAGCATAACAATAACAACAAGACATTCTTAAAGGTAGTTTCCTTTTTACCTTTTTACCTTTTATGCCTATTGCTTTTCTCGTCATGCAGCGAGGATGACAACACGATTGAGGAATTTCCCAACTGGCAGGAAACCAATGCCAACTACTGGAACAGCCTCTATAGCACTACGCAGCAGAAAGTGTCAAGTGGCGATGCGTCGTGGAAGATTATAAAGAACTTCAGCATAGAGGACACGCTTAACACGGGAAAGAACACCGACTACATAATAGTGAACGTGCTCAAAAATGGCACAGGCTCAGGCTGCCCCATTTACACCGACTCCGTGCGCGTGCGTTACACGGGACGCTTGTTGCCGTCGGCATCCTATAGCGAAGGCTACATCTTCGACACCACCAACCCCAATGGCATAGACGACAGTCAGGCTGCCGTTGCCGACTTTGTGGTCAGCAACGTGGTAGACGGTTTCTCTACTGCCTTGCAACACATGCACATAGGCGACAAGTGGGAGGTTTACATTCCTTGGACGCTCGGCTATGGCACCACGCAGTCGCCATCGAGCAGCATACCGCCATATTCTGTGCTTAGATTCACCATATCGCTTGTGGCTTACAGCCGCAGCGGTAATTTGCCAGACTTCAATGCAAAGCCCGGAAATGTTGAGTGGGTGACAGAATAAAACAGACATTGCGCGAAAACGAGATAGCCCAACTTCTATAAAAACAGAGGTTGGGCTTTTTTTATGCAAACTAATGTAAAAGATATGCAGGCAAAAGGGTTATTTAGGATAATAATCACTACCTTTGCACATTAGTTTTAGGATTTTGCATGACCGTGTTTTAGGGAATGCATAACTATCGAATCTCAAATCTCAAACAGGCAGTGATGTTAAGCAGCAAGCGCAGCGAAGCACTTTTGGCTAAGATACGTGACGGCGTGGATATGACGCGTGGCGAGATGTTCAACCTCATCGTGGAGTTGAGCATTCCGTCTATGTTGGCACAGATAACCACGGTCATGATGTTCTTTATCGATGCTGCGATGGTCGGCCATCTTGGGGCTGAGGCATCTGCAAGCATCGGACTCATCGAAACCACGACGTGGCTCATGGGCTCTATATTGTCGGCAGTGTCGGTGGGCTTCTCTGTGCAGGTGGCGCATTTCATAGGCGGCAAGGACTTTTTCCGTGCCCGGCAGGTGTTCCGCCATGCGCTGGTGTGCGGCTTGGTGTTCAGCGTCTTCATGTCTCTCGTTGGCGTGGCAATCCATTGGCAGTTGCCTTATTGGCTTGGCGGCAAGAGTGACATTGCGCCCATGTCGTCTGACTATTTCTTCATCTATTCGCTCACGCTGCCCTGCGTGCTCATCTATCACCTTATGAGCGCAATGTTGAAAAGCGCGGGCAACATGCGTGTGCCGAGCATGTTGAGCATCATGATGTGCTGCCTCGACGTGGCGTTCAATTATCTTTTTATTTATATCCTCCGCCTTGGTGTCGTGGGTGCGGCACTTGGCACGATGACGGCATACTTTGTCACTGTCATCCCGATGGGATGGCAGGCTATGTGGAAGAACAAGCTCATAGCTCTTCGGCTTGACCACACGCCTTTCGTGTGGGTGTGGGACTATGTGCGCAATGCTGCCAAGATAAGCGGGCCTATAGCCGTGCAGAACATCCTCATGGGTTCTGCACAGGTCGTGAGCACCAAGATTGTGGCTCCGCTCGGCAACATGGCCATAGCCGCCAACTCGTTTGCCATAACCGCCGAGAGCCTCTGCTATATGCCGGGCTACGGCGTGGGCGATGCCGCCTCTACGCTCGTGGGGCAGACCTACGGTGCGGGACGGCGTACGCTGTGCAAGAGCTTCGCCCACATGACCATCGGCGTGGGCATGGCTGTCATGGCGTTCATGGGGCTGATAATGTATGTCTTTGCGCCTGAGATGATAGGCTTCCTTTCGCCTGTCGAAGAAATTCGCCAGCTTGGCACGCAGGTGCTGCGCATCGAGGCTTTTGCCGAGCCGTTCTTTGCCGCCGCCATTGTCAGCTACAGCGTATGCGTGGCAGCCGGCGACACGGTGAAGCCAGCCGCCATGAGCCTTTTCTCCATGTGGTGCGTGCGCCTAACCCTTGCCTATGCCCTCTCGCAGAGCCACGGCCTGCGCGGCGTGTGGATAGCTATGGCAACGGAGCTCACCTTCCGTGGCTGCATCTTCCTCGTGCGTATAGCCAAGGGCAGCTGGCTGAAGGGAATGAAGGAAAAAGGGGAAAAGTAAAAACACGGGCTTGATTTCACAAGTTTGTGATTTATAAACTTGTGAAATTGAGAATTTTATTACTACCTTTGCAATTACATAAAACGTGTAACATAAAATATGGAACGGCTAAACAACCCTTTCGTCATATATGGATATAAAGGTGCGGAATATTTCTGCGACCGCGAGAAAGAAACCAAGAAATTATTGAGTGCGCTGCACAACGAGCGCAATGTGGTTTTGGTATCGCCGCGCCGCATAGGCAAGACGGGGCTCATACGCCATGTCTTTGCGCAGATGGCAGTGCAGGAGCCAAAGGCGAAATGTTTCTACATGGATGTAAACTCCACCCGCTCGTTGACACAGTTTATACACTATTTCGCCAAGACAGTGATTGGCAAACTCGACAATCCCACACAGTCTGCCCTGAGAAAAGCCTCTGCTTTCTTCTCAAGCTTTAAGCCACTGATGAGCTTCGACGATATTAGCGGTACTCCTTCTTTCTCCTTGACTTTCTCACCCGACCAGAAAGAGGCTTCGCTCAAACGCATTTTCGACTATCTGCGACTCTCCGGCAAGCGTGTTTACATAGCCATTGACGAGTTCCAGCAGATAGCCAGCTACCTGGAGACCGGCACCGAGGCTCTTTTGCGCTCGTACATACAATTTCTGCCAAACGTATATTTCATATTCGCAGGCAGCAAACAGCACATAATGACGGACATGTTCATGTCTGCCAAGCGGCCTTTCTACCAGAGCGCACAGATAATGAATCTGCCGCTTATTGACAAAGATGCCTATTTCTCCTTTACCAACAATCTCTTGTCTTGGAGAAGCATGAGCGTCTCTGCTGATGCCTTTACGTACCTTTACACGGTTCTTGACGGACAAACGTGGTACATACAGAGTGTACTAAACCGTCTGTATGAGTGTGGCGGAAAGGTATCTGTTCCCGTAATAGACAATGTAATAAACGACCTTGTCGACGAACAGGACAGCATTTTCTCCAACTATTATGATTCTCTTACCGCCAACCAGGCAATGTTGCTCGCTGCCATAGCCCAAGAGCGCAGGGTGCCGTCGGTTCTTGCCCAAGAGTTTGTCTCCAACTATCATCTGCCTGCGACAAGCAGCGTGAGCCTTGCGTTGAAGTCGCTCATGGAAAGGGAATTCCTCTACAAAGACCGTGATGCCTATATTGTCTATGACCGCTTCTTCGCCGTATGGCTGAGGAAAAAAGCCAATGAGTTCGGCATGTGAGGCTGATGAATGCCCGACAACGTGACATTGCCATTCTGCGAGCTGACCACTATGCCTCGCTTGGCGGATGTCGTGGAGCTGATGCCTGTCGGGTCATCAATCCTGCCATCAACCCAATACACAATGTAGCCGTTGCCTTGTCTGAAGGTCGATATTCTTCGGCAGTAGCGTAGGAGGTGATTTCGTATGCCGCCATGAGCCCTTTCTCCATGTGGTGCGTGCGCCTAACCCTTGCCTATGCCCTCTCGCAGAGCCACGGCCTGCGCGGCGTGTGGATAGCTATGGCAACGGAGCTCACCTTCCGTGGCTGCATCTTCCTCGTGCGTATAGCCAAGGGCAGTTGGCTGAAGGGAATGAAGGAGAAGGGGAAAAAGATAAAGAGTTGACTTATGTATGGCTCATTTCCATTTGGAATCCGATCTTCTTCGAGGTCGGATCTGTGAATGTCAAAAATACTGCGCGACTGCGCATCCAGTATGTGTGGCTCTTGCCTTGGCGAAAGCCTTCTTACAGTTGCATACGTTCTTGGTCTATCAGTTACTTTTATTTTGCCATAGTCGTAAGTGTTTATGCATATAAACATTCCTACGCAAAAATGTTGATATAAACTAATTTTCAACATCTACCTATATTTTTTATAAACTTTTTCATCATAAGTATCTGTTCCATGCCATTTTGGCAATCGTATAATATTTACTGAGCAAAGAACTATAAAAGCAATAATAAAATAAAGAAGGAAAGAAAGTATAATCACATTGATATGCTTTTTAGTCTTTCTGCCATTTACTGTAGAGAGTTTCTCACGAATTTTTAATATGTGTTCTTCTAAAAGTTTATCATGAAATTGATAATTAACGTTATTATCAATTTTATACTTTTTGTATTCTTTATCATATTGGGGCCTTAGTTGTTTAGATGAAGAAAGAATGAGATATGCCTCCCTAACATTAGAAAAATATTCATTATCATACATTGCATTTGTTGAGTCAGCATTATATTTTGCAATGCAAGAATTGAAAGATTTATCGATTTCTTCTTGTGTGGCATTGATAGAAATGTCAAGTATTACATAATAATCCTTGAAGTCTTTATTATTAAAAGATGCAGAGGACTGCTCATAATCTGGATTTTTTATCCAACATATTAATCTTCTGATTTGTAAAATTAAATAAACAATAATGCCAAACGTAATGAAATATGCTAAAGAACAAATACCCAATGGTAAAGGTATTAGGACAAACATAGGGTAGAAGTAGAGTGCTTCTAATGTCCGTTTTTCCTTATCATCATATAGTCTTTTCTCTAACCATACTTTTAATCTATTAGGTATAATGAAATCTAAATTGTTACTTTGTACTGATTTGGCATAGAGATATGGACAAAATACAAACAAAGTGAATACAGTTGTTATAAGGTCTAAAATATATAATAACAAAGGTGTATCAAATTGCTGAATATTATAGAATGCAAAAATGACAGCACTTGAAATAACAATTATAGTAGCATTAATAGCAAACATTATAAGGGAGTAGTGCAATAACCTTGTAGCTTGAAGATTCCTTTCTCTATAAACATCATATTTTTTCCTTAATATGCGTAAGAATAAAAAAGAAAAAGAAATGATAAAAAAGAAAAGGATAAGAAAGGTAATATCTATTGTATAATTAATTTTTTCAAGGGGAAGTACAGTGATATAGTCCAAGATATTAATGCAGGAATCGTCTCCTTCAAGTACAAATGCTTTTTGGTTCGAGAAATACACAATCTTAGATAGATAATAACCAGAATTGTCTTGAAAGGTACAGATTATTACATCTAAACAACGAATCGAGTATAAGCCATTATACCATTTTATCCATGAAGGATTTTTATAATATAAAATATTTCTAACTTTATATTCATATCCAGCTATCTTTTTTTGAAATTCAACCAATAATTGTTTATAGTCATTGGCAGTTGCAAAAGGACTAACATAATCTGAGATATCATAAGCCGTAAGATTTAGTAATCCTTGATATGCAGAGTTTAGTTCTATAGAGTATAAAACTTTTTTACTGGGCAAAGGAAGGCTCTCAGCATGTTTAAGTGAATTATGCTGAACATTATATGTACACGACTTATAATAACGGTGAGAATCGTATTTTATTTTAATAAGGTATACATCAGAACCTTTAATCCTTTCAAAATATTCATTATTATGATTTCTCAAGGGACTAAAAAAGATTAAAACAAACGAAAAAAATATTGTAGTAATTATAGTACAAACACTTAGCAATGTGGTTCTTGTATCAAAAAAGTTACATAATTTTTCATATAAGGAATGAAAAAAAAGAATGAAAGCATTTCCTTTTTTTATGTTAGAATATTTAGTGGAAGGAATAGATTTCCCATCAATAGTTGCTATTCTTATTTTAGATTTTTTATTTAAGTCTTTGCTGTTAATACTTATAGACGTCATTAATTTTTTATCTCTTTTGGAATACATAGTACAAGAGAGAAAATCTATTAAGGATTTTTTCCAAAAGAATACAGGTAAATCTAACACAACAAAGAATAGTATAATTGCGATGCGATAATCAAAGTTGGCAATATATCTCATATAAGAGAATAAAATAATTAGTATATCTAAATATAGGACTCTGATGATATACGTATACCATTTCACATTAGCTCCAGATTTAGAAAGTATAATTCCGCCAAAAATTCTTTTGCCGATAGAAGCCTTTAAAAATTCCTCAGTTATGAGATAATACAAGGTATTCGCAAATACAAATAATGCGCATATTTCAAAGTCGATACCAATTAATGAAACATTAGAACCATGGAAACGCATAGCTTCTTCTGTATAGGGAAATTGAGAAGGTACAGTAGTAAGTACACCACCAATAAAGGTTCCAAAGTCACCAGGAAATCGATAAGGCCCCCCAATCAAGCCAATTATTATAAATAGTAAAACAATAAGTAACTTGTCAATTAGGCTTCCACCCAATCGTTTCCATAAAGGCATTGTTTCCATAATAAAAATTTAAAAATTATTTTTGCAACTATGAATAGCTTTAATAAATAAATCTTCAAAGCATTTCTTTCCAAATGCCACTACAAGATAATCAATTCCAGCCAATGTTACCTTTTCAGGAACAACAATGTCTCCAGAATACTTTACTGTGTCAGCCACCAAGGTAGCTGTCTTCGCATCGGTATCAATCAGATACCGCAACCCGCCAATGGTCTCGAAGCCTGTGGCGTACGCGTTGGCCATCGTAAGGATGGCAACAATCATTATTAAAAGTCTTTTCATAGTTGATATTTTGTTTTGAGATAAATTGTGTATCAATGCTCACATATTGCGAAAATTAATATTAGAGCAGGTAAGAGAAATCTTGCCAAGACCAGCATCACAAAGCATTCTCATTAAAGGTACTTCGTTAGCCCTATTAAATTCAGGACCGAGAATTATTCCCTTAATCAAATTCTTTTTTATAGGCAGTTCTACATAAGGAATCAACATTCCCTGAGGACTTATCCTATAATGACGTGGACTTTTGAAGCCGCCATATAGTCTATGCTCTTTTTCGTATTGAAACTTGGGACGCTTTACAAACATTCCTCCATATATTTTAATAAAAGCAAGCGTATTTTCTTTTTGATTGTCATCATGAATCTCTTTTAAGAATTCTTCGAATTTCTTTGTAATAAGTCTTGCAGCCGAGGAGTCTTCTTTTATTTCACCATAGCACATTACAGCTGCACGTATACCATCTGTGATTTCGACATTGACATCATCTGGACACCACAAGCTTTTACTTTTGGTAACCTGCGTATTGATAACGTAATCACAGACCTTTAGGCAGATACCTTTAGCACTATCACTGTATGTCCGCCACATAGGCAAGCTATCACCATCTTCACTAAAAGATATGGCATATAAAGAAGGAAGGTCTCTCGCCATTTCGAGTTGCATATTTGGAAGTTCGCTAAATGACTTTATCAATGGAGACAATCGTTTTTGTTTTGGAACTTTCTTTATATTCTCAAGCTTGCTTAAGTATTCTTTAGTTTTGCTTACGCCATAAGCAAGTTCGTCAGGATCATTCATCATAGTAATGTCACTTGCCCAAAAGACAAGTTCGTCCTTATCTTGAGTGTTTTTTAACATGCTTTGTAAAGCAGAAAGAGATGTGTAATGATACAAATATTCTATCGCCATGCGATATGTCTTATTCTGCCAATGACACCCCAACTTGGCTTATTAGGAAATGTTCTTGCTTCACATACATGAAAAAAAGCGTGGGAAGTCTGTACCCGTTACCCGTTCCACGTCACGAGGCTCTGGTATCGCCCATCGAAGTCGGAACGAGCAACACCAGAGCCCACGCTTGTATGTATAAAAAGAAGATTTGGGTATGCCCAAAGCGGGCATTCCCTCTCTTGGTAAATACATACCGATGAGCATCTACTGTGTTGCCATGTTCTTTGACTTCGAGTGAAATTTACCAGATTCCGTGACATCAAGAACAAAGCGTCAAGTAAACGCCTTTGCCATATATGTCGATTGCCGCCTGAAGAACAGATGGCTATCGGTTGCAAAAATAAGTAAAAGGTTTGAATGCGGCAACTTTTTCAATGTTTTTTTTCAACATCATCATGAAGTTTTTCCTTATACACTTCTGAGTTACATACATTTTGCTTAACTTTGCAACATACTATTAATAGGAAAGTTGAATATGGCTGCAACAACATTAAATATAAACGTTGAAATACCTAAAGGTAAAATCAACATGAAGCAACTGCAGCAGCAGGTTACTCTCTATGCTCAGTTTATAGTGAATCATATTGCTCAAAGACAAGGTGCACACACTAATAGCATTAAACATTTTTCTGAACTTAAGGGTATTCTGAAGAACAATAGCGGAATGACGGACAGGCAACTTCTCGACGAGTATCTTAATGAAAAATACGGAGTATGAGAATATTTGTTGATACAAATCTTATCATGGAAATGCTTGAACAAAGAAGTCAAGCAGATACTGTAAGTGCTATTTTCGATTATATAGAATCAAAAGATTGGGAAAAGGCTATATCTGTAGGTTCTTTCTACACTATTACGTACCTTACTGAGCGTATTCTTCATAAGCAGGGACTTGTAAAGCCAAAATTAATAGTCCAACAAAGGAAAATACTAAATGGAATCTTGGATAGTTTCCTCATATCAGCTATCGGAGAAGAAGAGTTGGCGGCAGGAGTAAACGATGAAGTCTTTTCTGATTTAGAGGACAGCTATCAACTACAATCAGCGCAATCTTTAGACTGTGACACAATAGTTACAATTAACATAGCAGACTTCCCTGTTGAAAATGAATATGGAATAGAAATTATGACTCCACAAGAGTTCTATTCTAAATATTGCATAGAAACTGATAAACAATAGAATAATAAATGTTGAGAAAAACTTTTCTTCTTGGTCTCGCAATGTGTGCTACGGGCGCATTAGCGCAGACCGCTCTGTCTTCAGGAATCGACCTGAAGAACCTTGACACATCGGTTAAGGCCGGTGACGACTTTTACCATTATGCCGCAGGTGGCTGGCTGAAAAGCCATCCGCTCGATGCTGAGCACACTGACAACGGTGCCTTCACTGACCTCTACGAGCAGAACCAGAAGCGCATTCAGGACATAATCCTGCAATATGCCTCAAAGCCTCAGAAGCAGGGCACGCTGGAGCAGAAGATCGGTTCGCTCTACAACCTCATGATGGATTCGGCACGTCTCAACCGCGAGGGCTGGAACCCGATAAAGCCGACACTGGCAAAGATTGCCGCCATAAAGGACAAGCGCGAATACCAGCTCGTGACGGCGCAGCTCGACCGTGACGGCGAGTCGACGATGATGTTCGGCATAGGAGCCGGAGCCGACCAAAAGAATGCCGAGTGGAACATCGTGAGCGTGGGGCAGGGCGGCCTTGGGCTTGGCACGCGCGACTATTATCTCTCCGACGACGCACAGAACAAGAAGGTGCTTGAGGCTTACAGGCAATACCTGAAAAAGCTCTTCCAGATGACCGGCTCAGACGAAGCCACGGCAGAGAAGAAGATGCAGGCTGTGCTCGGTATTGAGACACGCATAGCCAAGGCAAGCTACGACCGTGTGAAGCTGCGCGACATTGATGCCAACTATCATAAGATGTCCTACAACCAGCTCATAGCGGACTTCCCTGGTATTGACTGGGGCAACGTGTTCTTGGCAAGCGGCTTCCCGGCTTTCCAATCCATTGACGTCAGCCAGCCGGAGCCTATCCATGAGGTGGAGAAAATACTTGCCGAGACTTCCTTGGACGACCTTAAGACTTACGCAGAGATAAAGGTCATAGCCGGGGCAACGAGCCAGCTAAGCGACGATTTCCGCAAGACGGCGTTCGAATTCAGCAGCGTGCTCACGGGCGTGAAGCAAGATCGTCCGCGCTGGAAGCGTGCCGTGAGCCTGGTGAGCGGTACGCTCGGCGAGGCTATAGGCAAGCTCTATGTGGAGAAATATTTCCCCGAGTCGAGCAAAAAGCGTATGCTTGACCTTGTTCACAACCTTCAGACGGCACTTGCCCAGCGCATTGACGAGGCAACATGGATGGGAGCCGAGACCAAGGCGCAGGCAAAGGACAAGCTCGCAAACTTTATAATAAAGATTGGCTATCCTGACAAGTGGAAGGACTACAGTGGCTTGCAAGTAAACGACAGCCTGTCTCTCTACGAGAACCTTGGGCGCATAGCGCGTTGGTCAACCGACGATTACATTGCACGCAACGTAAACAAGAAGGTGGACAAGACCCGCTGGGGCATGACTCCGCAAACCATCAACGCCTACTACAATCCTACTACAAACGAGATCTGTTTCCCGGCAGCCATCCTTCAGCCGCCTTTCTTCGATCCGACGGCAGACGATGCAGTCAACTATGGGGCTATTGGCGGAGTGATAGGCCACGAGATGAGCCACGGCTTCGACGACCAGGGCTCGCAGTTTGACAAGTACGGCAACCAGCGCAACTGGTGGACGGCTGAGGACAAGAAGCGTTTCGACGAGCGCACCAAGGTGCTTGAAAACTGGTTCTCGCAGTTCGAAGTCTTGCCCGGCGTAAAGGTAAACGGCAAGCAGACGCTTGGCGAGAACATAGGCGACAACGGTGGTTTGAACATAGCCTTCCGCGCTTTGCAAAACTCGCTCAAGGAACACCCGTTGCCCGTGAAGGATGGCTTCACGCCGGAGCAGCGTTTCTTCCTTGCCTGGGCGCGTGTTTGGGCAAGCAATGCCACCGACGAGTACATCAAATATCTGCTCACGGTGGACGTTCATTCTCCTAACTACGCTCGTGTCAATGCAGCCCTGCCGATGATAGACGCTTGGTACGATGCCTTCAAGGTGAAGAAGAACAATAAGATGTTCGTGCCAAAGAAAAAGCGTGCACAGGTCTGGTAAGACTGGCAGATGATTTTGGTAATATAAGTAAAAAAGGCGCATCAATTTTGGTGCGCCTTTTTTCGTGATTTAAAAAACCTGTAGAAACAGTTGCCGCCGAATGGCTTTCTTGTGAAGCTCG
>CAZEEP010000015.1:0-20195 GCA_964511295.1 uncultured Prevotella sp. | reverse complement strand
TTACGCGCGGCGTGCGTATAAGGCACGCGCGGCGTATGAGTATTTCCATCTTATCGCTTGTTGCCCCGGCACTTTTCTCAGTAAAGATGATGCAACATCTTGCGGCATTGTCCTTTATAAGGTCGCACCCTTTTTCGCATGGTTTGCACGTGCCTTTACCGCCATGTAAACAAGCAGTGTTGTCAGCGTGATGGTTTCTGACAGAGGCTCTGCCAGCCATAGTCCGTGTATGCCTGTAGCCTTTGGCAAGAGTATGAAGCAAGGTATGATGACAATGAAGCCACGCATTAGCATGAAGGCTGTGGCAGGCCGGTATTGCTCCATGCTTTGCAAGAAGCCTATGAGCACCACGTTGAGCGTGAAGGGCAGACTGGTGAGCAGGAAAAGCGGAATACCCGCCTCGCCTATGGCGTTGGCTGCCGACGCAGAGCCGATGAACAGGTTTACAATCTGCGGAGCAAGCAAGTAGCCGAGTATCGACATTATTAGTCCAAGCGCGCTGGCAAGTCCTGCCGAGAGCCGCAGTGTCTCTCGGATGCGGCGCGTGTTGCCCAGCCCGTAGTTATAGCTCACGATGGGCAGAGACGACTGCGCTATGGCGTTGCCGAACATGAAAATCATTGGAAACAGGTAGCACGCCACCGAGAAAGCCGCCACGCCGTCCTCATGCAGGTGGTGCATGAACATATTGTTGCCTGTTATCATCATGCAGCTAATGGCTGTCTCGGCTATGAACGTAGGCACGCCCAGCCGGAGCATGTAGCCGCAGTTGCGTGCCGTGAGGCTCAATGCCGTGTGCGTGAACTTCGGACGATAAAGCTTCAGCTGCCGGCTGAGCTTCAGAAAATAGAAAGCCACCATCAGTGTGCCCACGAATGAAGCAATGGACGTGGCTATGGCTGCGCCGAAGAAGCCCCATTGCAGCGGAAACACGAACAGCCAGTCGAGCAAGATGTTCAGCCCCGCGCTTATGGCGTTGACTGCCATTGCGTAGTTGGGCGAGCCGTCAAGCCTTATGGCGAACAGCCCTACCATGTTGATTACTAAGAATAACAAGCATGGGCTTACGCCTACAAGGTACTTGTGCACCATTGGGAAAAGCATGTCGCTGCCGCCAAAGAGCGCTGCCGTTTGGCGTGGGAAGGCGTTTATGGCAATCAGGGCGATAACCATGAGCAGCATGCCCACGGTGAAAGCCTGTGTGACGTTTATGTTGGCTGCCTTGTAGTTGCCTTTGCTCATGTGTACCGCCGCCACCACGCTGACACCGCTACCGAACATCAGTGCTATGCCTGTGGATATCTGGAACACCGGCGCGGCTATGTTTATGGCTGCCAAAGCGTCGCTGCCAACGCCACGACCAACGAAAATGCCGTCGGCGAGATTGAGCAACACCGACGATACAAGCCCCAACAGCGTGGGGAAGAAAAGCTTGCGGAAAAGGCGCGGTACGTGCATCTCCCCGTAGTTCAAAGCGTCTCTGCTGTCTTTCATAATCCTTTGATGTTTGTGCTTTGAGCCTTTGGCCTTATGATAGCCGCCGCCTCTGTTTGCCAAGTTCTTGTTTGTCCTTTATTTTTTAGGGGGCGTAAAAAAAAGTGCTGGATAAGAATGTGCGCCGCGCGCCGAATCTTATCCAGCACCATTTCCTTATGGTTGCCCTCCGATTAACGGGTGCAAAGGTAGGACTTATAAATGATACATCAAAGAAAAAAGACAACTATTTGAGCCTTTTGCTCATTTCTTGTGCTTTGTTGCCAGGTTTACGAAGTATTGGTGCACCCGCAAGTCATCGTTGAGCTCGGGATGGAAAGCCGTAACGAGCTGGTTGCCCTGGCGTGCGGCAACAATGTGTCCGCCGACTGTTGCCAGCGTCTTAGCCTCACCATACACTTTTTCTATATAGGGCGCACGTATAAACGTCATGGGCACCTTGCCCACGCCTGCCATCTCAGCCTCGGCGCAGAAGCTGCCGAGCTGCCTGCCATAGGCGTTGCGCCTTACGCTGATGTCCATAGTGGCTATGCGCCGGCAGTCTTTTTCTCCGCCGGCAAGGCTCTTTGCCAGCAATATCAGTCCGGCGCAAGTGCCGAATACAGGCAGCCCTGCCTCTATGTCTCGCCGCACAGGCTCAAGAAGCCCGAGGTCGTGGAGGAGCTTTTGCTGTGTCGTAGACTCGCCTCCGGGCAGGATAAGCCCGTCCTTCGGTTGTTGCCAATCGGCAAGCTCACGCACCTCGAAGCTTTCCACGCCAAGCCTCTCCAGCATCTTTTCGTGCTCTATGAATGCCCCTTGAAGGGCCATTACAGCTATTCGCATATAACATTTTAACTATTAACTCTTAGCTATCAATTCGCCACTACTTGCCTCTTTCAGCCATCAAGACCTTTATTTCTTCTTCGTTGATGCCCACCATTGCGGGGCCGAGGTCTTCAGACAATTCGGCAAGCTTGTCGGGATTGTCATAGTTGGTCACAGCCTGCACTATTGCCGCAGCGCGCTTTGCCGGGTTGCCGCTCTTGAAGATGCCGGAGCCAACAAACACGCCTTCGGCGCCAAGCTCCATCATGAGAGCCGCGTCGGCAGGGGTGGCAACGCCGCCTGCCGCAAAGTTCACCACAGGCAGCTTGCCGTGGTCGTGGACATAGCGCACGAGGTCGTAGGGAGCCTGAAGCTGCTTGGCGGCTTCAAACAGTTCGTCCTCTGCCATGCCCGCGAGGCGGCGTATCTCGCTTTGCATCAAGCGCATGTGGCTTACAGCCTGCACTACGTCGCCCGTGCCTGGCTCGCCCTTCGTGCGAATCATTGTAGCTCCCTCGGCTATGCGGCGCAGGGCTTCGCTGAGATTCTTTGCGCCGCAGACAAACGGCACCTTGAACTTTGTTTTGTCTATATGGTAAACGTTGTCGGCAGGGCTGAGCACCTCGCTTTCGTCGATGTAGTCAATCTGTATGGCTTGCAGTATCTGTGCCTCTGCAATGTGTCCTATCCGGCATTTTGCCATGACCGGTATCGACACGGCCTGCTGTATGCCCTTTATCATCTTAGGGTCGCTCATGCGTGCCACGCCGCCCGCCGCGCGTATGTCGGCAGGTATGCGTTCAAGAGCCATCACTGCGCATGCGCCTGCGTCCTCGGCAATCTTTGCCTGTTCGGGTGTCGTTACGTCCATAATCACGCCGCCCTTGAGCATCTGCGCCAGGTTGCGGTTAAGCTGTTGTCTGTCTTCCATATACTTTCAACTTTAATGTTTTAACTTTGTGTCTCGAAGTCTCTGCTTGGCTTTTATCCTTGTTCTGTTTTCTTGTAGCGGTAGCTTGAAGGAGCTTCGCCTGCCATCTTTTTGAAGAATCGCGACAGGTGTGCTTGCGATGAAAAGCCGAGGGCGAAGGCAATTTCCTGTATGGTTTCCGTCGTGTCGGTAAGGCGGCGCTTGATTTCTTGTAGCACTTGGTCGTCTATTATTGCCTTTGGGCTTCGCCCCGCCACCCTTCGGCACACCTGTCCGAGATACGCGCTGCTCACGTTCATGTGCTCCGCATAGTAAGCCACGTCGCTGTTGTGGCTGTAATTAGCCTTTACAAGCCTTACGAAATCGTTGTACAGCTGGTTTCCCCTTCCTTGCAATGCCTGCACCGAGCTTATCTGGTGCTCGCTGTATTCGCGCGCCTTGACAGCGGCTTCATTCATGGGGAACCCGGAGCAAAGGAATGCCGCCAGCGATGACGAGAAGCCGTTGGCAAGTCCGTGGCACGTTTCCTTGTCGATGAAATAGACGTTTGGCATTATCTCGTCGCCCAATATTTGCCTTGCCTCATTGCGGTTCACCACTATTGCCGTGCAGAGCGGAAAGAGTTGCGAGTGCACCTGTCGCAGCATGTCCTCACCCATTAGCTGGTCGTCACGGGTGGAAAACAACACGGGGGCGTATATGACGAATTGCGGGCGGTAGCGGCGCAAAGCCTTTACTATGACTTCCAAGGTCTCAGCACGCCTCACCATGCCAACCTTTACGGCTTGGGGCTGAACGTCGTTCATGATGGCGTCAATCTGCCCTCCCACCACTGATGGTGGCAAGTCGTAAAATTCCTGGATGCCAAGCGTGTTCTGTACGGTAATTGACGTTATTGCCGAGAGAGCCTTGCATCCCAGCGTCTCTATGGTCTTAATGTCGGCCTGCACTCCGCTGCCGCCCGTCGAGTCGCTGCCCGTAATGGTTAGTATGGTGTCTTTCTGCATGTCTTACTCTGTTTTCGATTGCAAAGGAAACAAAAAAAGAGGAAACGGCAGCAATTAGTTTCCGTTTTGATAAATATTGCTCCATTTTGTATAATTAGGTGATCGTCATTCTCGTTGATTTCTTTATGTATTGTCCCGATTGTTCGTGTATATGGGCAATAGTGCCAATATGCATCGTTTTGGCGGCGTATTGTCTTAATAAATCGCAAAAAACGAAACTTTTACAGTACTTTGCAATACAAGGTACTTATGTTTTACCTAACTTTGCAGCATGAACATAGACAACGCAAAATCACAGATGCGGAAGGGTATGCTCGAATACTGCATACTGCTTCTGCTTGAACGGCAGCCGGCTTACACCTCCGACATCATAAGGCAGCTGAAGGAGGCTGAGCTGCTCGTGGTAGAGGGTACGCTTTATCCGCTGCTCAACCGCTTGAAAAAGGAAGGGCTGCTACAGTATGAATGGGAGGAGAGCCGCATGGGGCCTCCAAGGAAATACTATGCCTTGACCGACGAGGGACGGCAGGTGCTGGCAGGGCTTGATAAAGCCTGGGTGGAGATAGCAAATACTGTGAATTATCTGAAAGACAAACAAAAATACTTATCTTTAAAATGAAAAGAAACATTACCATAAACATGCAGGGAAGGCTTTATGCCATAGACGAGGACGCCTACGAACTGCTGAAACAATATGAAGACTCGTTGCGCAGCTATTTCTCAAGGCAGGATGGCGGCAGCGAGATAGTGAACGACATAGAGGCCCGCATTGCCGAACTGTTCGATGAGGTCAGGGCTACGGGGAAACTTGCCATTGACATAGACGACGTGCAGCGCATTATCATGCGCATGGGCAACCCGCAACAGATGGACGATGGGAATGAATCCGGCGAAACGGCTGAGGGGCACGATGGTGGGAATGCCACTGGTGAGGCTGACGGCGAGGCTGCGGGGCAGGACGAGGAGCCTTCTGTCTTTGACCGCATAAAGAAGATATTCGTGCGCAAGGACCGCCGATTATATCGTGACCCGCAAGACAAGAAGGTGCTGGGCGTGCTTTCCGGACTTTCCCATTATTATGGTGGCGACGTTACGTGGTGGCGCATCATAGTGCTTTTAGCCGGAGTGCTGTTCGTTGCCATGCAGGACGATTGGGCTAAGATAACCTTCTACATGGTCATAGTCTATTTCTTTCTTGGCATGGTTGTTCCGCAGGCCGTCACGCCGGAAGACAGGCTGCGCATGAACGGCAAGGATGTCAATCCCCATAATCTTGCCGAGGAGGTGACCGCTGAGGGAAAGGCTGAGAAAAAGGCAGCATCTCCAACAGGCTCGGCGCAGCGCGGATGCCTTTCCACGTTTGGCGAGGTGCTGCTTGTGTTTGTGAAGATTGTCATGTGGTTTGCGTTTGGTTGTGTGGCTATTGTCTTCGTGTCCATGCTCACCGGCTTGCTGTTGTTGCTCTTTGCCCCGTCGTTGTCAATATTCACCGACAGCGGCATACTGTTCTCTTGGGCTGAACATCCTATGGTCGGGACGATAGGCGTGCTGAGTTTCGTTGCCTTCATTGTCCTTGGCATATATGGAGTGTCGCGTAGCTTTCTGTCAAGACGAGGGCAGCCGGGCATGTCCATGGTTGGGCGCATAGTCTTCATAACGTTGCTCATAGCGTCGCTTGTGGGGTCGATGACATGTGGCACTATCATCCTTTCTGACATAAAGGACCAGATTCACAATTTTGACACATTCTCGCATAATACATGGCGAAACAGCCACACCCATAACGGTGTGTTTATTGAAGATGACGATTGGGAGTATTTGAAAAGCGGCGGATGGCGTGTGGTGAGCCACGACTATTGCAATGATATTTATTCATCGTCGGGTGAATATTATAACGGCAATGCAAACAAACGCTATCTTAACAGTTTCGACAGTGGCGGCAGGCAGCTTTACCGTGTCGAGCGTACCGATTCTGTTGAGCCCGGCACTTACCGCCTCTCAGCCATTGTGAGGGCTGACGGTACGGGAGCTTATATCTATGCCATAGCCGACGGGAAAGTATATAAGGCGCAGATTCCTGCCGAGGGATGTACCGGCGGACAGATTTGGCAGGAAGCGAAGACGGAAACCGACGGTGTTGACGGCGATTCGCTGCATGTGGGCAGGCAAAAACTCCTGAGCGACATAGCCAATGCAAACGACGGCAACGGCTATGGATGGAGTCGCATTACCATAGACGGCATTGTGGTCAAGAAGGGCAAGGTGAAATATGGATTGACCTCGGTGCCTGACATTACAGGCGACCAGTTTGCCGGCACGTGGTTCTCGGCATGTGATTTCAGATTGGTGAAATAAGCTGATGAAGGCTTTTGCTTTGATATTTTTTTATTGAGGGCATTGATTCTGGTGGCTTGTGGCACTAATTGTCTGGATATTTATGCTTAACTTTGCATTGTGGAACTTGAATCTTTTTTGATAGTCGTTGCCGTAATGGTATATTTTGCGGCGTTGCTTGTCATCAGCCGATTGACGGCGCGCCGTTCAGACAACGACGCTTTCTATCGTGGGCATAGGCGGTCGCCGTGGTACATGGTGGCGTTTGGCATGGTAGGGGCCAGCATTTCGGGCATAACGTTTGTCAGCGTGCCCGGCATGGTGCTGAAGACAGACATGACCTATCTGCAAATGTGCCTCGGTTTCATACCAGGCTATTTTGTCGTGGCATTCGTCCTGTTGCCGCTCTATTATCGCATGCGCCTCACCACCATCTACGGTTGGCTTGCCGACAGGCTTGGCAAGCGTTCATACAAGACGGGGGCGTCGTTTTTCCTTTTGTCAAAGATGACGGGCGCGGCAGTGCGCTTCTATGTAGTCTGCATTATTCTGCAAAAGTTCGTTTTCGACAGGGTAGGGGTGCCTTTTGCGCTTACCGTGGTGGTCATGGTGCTGCTCATTTGGCTTTACACGCGGCGTGGCGGCATCAAGACGCTGGTGTGGACTGACACGTTTCAGACGTTGTGTATGTTCACCGCCCTCGTACTTATTATAATAAATGTAGTGTCGGATCTTGGCATGAGCGTGCCGCAGGCGGTAACCGTCATTGCTGACGACCCTCATAGCCGCGTCTTCGTGTTTGACGGCTGGCTGTCGCGCCAGAACTTTTGGAAGCAGTTCCTGAGCGGAATCTTCATCGTGGTGGTAATGACGGGGCTTGACCAGGACATGATGCAAAAGAACTTGACATGCAAGTCGTTGTGCGATGCCCAAAAAGACATGTGCAGCTATGGCTTTGCTTTCGTGCCTGCCAACTTGCTTTTCCTCTCGCTTGGTGTTTTGCTCATGCTTCTTGCCGCCAAGTCGGGCATTGCCCTGCCGCAGCAAGGTGATGAGCTTTTGCCTATGTTTGCGGCTTCCGGGCGTTTGGGGGATGTGGTTGTGGTGTTGTTCACCGTGGGCGTGGTGGCGGCGTCTTTCTCGTCGGCAGACTCCGCCCTTACGGCTCTAACCACAAGCTTCTGTGTAGACATCGTGGGGCGTGACGACGATGAACGGTTGCGCAAGCGGGTGCATCTTGGCATGGCGGCAGCTTTCACATTGTTTATTCTTGCCTTCAATGCCGTGAACAGCACGAGCGTCATTGATGCCATATACATCCTCTGTTCTTATACCTACGGCCCTTTGCTCGGACTTTTTGCCTTCGGGCTGTTCACCAAGCGCGGCGTTGCCGACAGGTGGGTGCCATACGTATGCGTGGTGTCGCCATTGGTGTGTCTCGCCCTCGACCGTGGCGTGTACCTTGCCACAGGCTATCGGTTTGGCTACGAGCTGCTCATGCTCAACGGTCTTCTCACGTTCGTAGGTCTTTATGTGTCAAGGAAATAAAAAATATTGCCGAAAGCGTTCTTGGTGTCAAACTTTTGCCTTATCTTTGCCATATATTATTTACTAAAGCGCAAAGCATTATGAAAGCTAAAATCACATGGTATGGACACAGTTGCTTCAAGGTGGAGAGTGAGCTCGGCTCCATTGTTTTTGACCCTTATGAAAACGGCAGTGTGCCCGGGTTGACGCTTCCGCACGGCATCAAGGCCGACGTGGTGAGCTGTTCGCACGGCCATGCTGACCACGATGCTGCCGACTTGATAGAGTTGACGGGCAATAAGCCTGGCTTTAAGGTTAGCAAGATTACCGTTCCCCATGACCATCATGGAGGTGCGCACAGGGGGCTGACGGACATAGTGACGGTGACGCTGCCGGGTCTCGTGATAGTACACTTGGGCGACCTCGGCAGTCTGCCTACGCTGGAAGAATATGCCGAGATAAGCAAGGCGGATGTCGTTTTGCTGCCGTGCGCCGGCTATTTTACCATAGCCTCGGCTGAGGCGGCAGAGGTCATCAAGCACCTGAAGCGCCCCTCGCTGAAAATATTGATGCACTATCGTGAGGGCAAGCTTGGATATGACGTGCAGGAGACGATAGAGGATGTGATGAAAGACATCCACGGCGTGCGCCGCCTTGGCGAGTCAAGCATTGAGGTTGATTCGGCTTCGATACCGGACGAGATTGTAACCTTGAGAGTGAAAAATGAGGATTGAATATTTGCAAAGAAACTGTGGGTAGTTTGCCCTTTTACTGCAAGAGTCCTGCCTGTCGGAGCATTTCTTGTGTTGCTGGCAGGCGAGACTTTTGCATTTGCAAGTTGTGTTGTTGTGCCGAATCCAGTCTGTGAATCCTCGCTCCGTATGAAGTATTTTGAACGCTGCCATGTGGGGAATGCGGCGGGAGGCTTAGTTGAACACGTAGCCGAGAGTGAAGTATATGGCTCCGTTTTCAGGGAAATTGTTGCCGTATTGGTCTTTTGAGCGCAGGGCTACGAAGCCCACTTCCGCTCCCATGTTGAACTGCATGCGCCCGTATTGGTAGCCTATTTCCACGTCGGCACCGGTGTCGAACCTATGGTAGTTGAAGTATTCGCCGTTGAAAACGTCATAGCTTGTGCCCTGGTATTTCTGATTGCCAGATACTGCGTAAGCCGCATAGAGGCCTACCGCAAAATGCAACAGCGACTTGTCTCCTGCTGGAAGCTTGAAAAAGAAGTTTACCGGCACCTCAAGGTAGTTGAGGCGCAAGGTCGTGTTGTTGCTGTCGCCCTCGTCCCACGGTGCCTTGGCTCCTTTCATTACGAATCTGAGCCCGGGCTGTATGCCGTATTGCGGATTGTGGAAAGGTATCTGTACGCCGCCTTCCACCATGCCGCCGCACACGTTGCCCGTGCCGTTGCTGTTCTCGCCTACGAAGCTGCCTACTGACAGTCCGCCGCGCAGGTAAGGCTTTATTTTGCCATTGAGGGCTCCGCCTTGTTCAGAATAGATGGTTGATTGTGGCTTCTGTGCTTTCTTGAACACGGTCTGCGCCTTAGCGCAAGGCAGCAGAAACAGCATTGTCAATGCCGTCAGCAGAGCTGTTTTCATATTTTATCTGCTTAAAGTTTATTTTCAGGATTTGCTTTTCGGAAAGAATATAGATGTCGTCGCCGAATGCCGCGCCCAGCGTCACGGTTTTGCCAATGCGTCCCACGGGCTCGCCGTCGTCTTTTATGATGAGCAGCTCGCCATTGCCGTTGCCGTCCTCGTTGGTCACCACTGCCATGCCGTCAGCTCCGTAGAGCTTTTGGTAATAGTTTGCGGCATCGAAGTCGTCGGTAATGTCCAAGGCTTTGTTGACGACCTTCATCTTACCCTTGTCGGTAATGACGATGCAGTGGGTAGAGTCGGAGTGCAGGGGCGTGAGCACCTGGTCGTTGAGGCGGAACGTGTAGATGGTGTCGGTGGGCAGCATGACGAGCGAACCGTATGCCGCAGTGTTCCAAGGCTGTACGCGGACTGCCGAGTCGCCAAGCTCTTTGTAAACCATGTGGTCGGGAAACATTATGAAGGCATTGCCGTTGTCTACGTATGCATCCGTCATCATGTCCTTGTTGTCTGTCAGCTTTGTGGTGTAAAGCTCATCGCCATTGGTTGCGTCAAACGAGGCAATGAAGGGTTGGCCGCATGGCTTCTTCATCGTGCCTCCTGCCAGTCCGTAGCCATAGTTGACCACGGTCACGCGGTTGCCTTCGCCGGTAATGCGGGCATAGCCCATGACCTTTGACGGAAACTCATGTGTCCAAATGGTCTTGCCGTTTGCGTCAAGGCAAGAGAGGCGGTTGCGGTCGGAGAAATAAAACTTGCCGCCCATGCGGAATATGTTGGAGCAGGTGTTGGTGTAGACATCGGCTGAGAAGAAAGGGGAATTGCCCGTCGGAATGACCGCCACGCCGGTAAGCCCGCCCATCACGCCGCCTGCCACTCCTACGGCAAGTGCTTTCAGCAACATGTTGCCTGTGCGCTGGAAACCGTTGCGCGAATCGTAAGCATACAGGTTGCCGTTAAGAGGGTTGAGGAAGTTGAGCTCGTCGGCTGCCACAATCACCAACGAGTCGTTAGCCTCATAAATCTGGTTCCAACCCCAGTTGGTGCTGTGGCTCACTTTCTGTTGCCACACCTGTTGGCCGTCGCTCAGGCGGTAGGCGCGCAGTTTTGCCGATGAGCCGCTTGAGTAGCCCAACAATAGGTCTTTTTCTGTGCTTAGGAGCACCGGCATGAGCGTTATCTGCCACAGGTTGTTGCCGTCGCTGCCTACCATCGTGCATTTGCCGTCTTCTACTATAAGTGTGCCGTATGGCGTTATCTTGCTCTCGTTGGATGCCTGGCGAAGGATTGCTTGATAGCCTTGACCGCTTATGCTGCTTTGCTTGCCTTTATAGCTGCATTCGCGTGTCCAGACGAAGGCCTTGTTTTTGAGGTCATAAAGCCCTGCCATGCCCTTCTGCTTTTTGGGTGACAGGCTGTCTGTATAGAAAATCAGAGCCTGGTTGCCGTCCGGGGACAGCGACATGTCGTATGCCTTGTGGCTCAGGTCAAATGTGTCGTTTGGAATAATGCTTTGTGCCACGCAATATGCCCCAATGTTGAGGAGCATGCACGACAGTGTAATAACTTTTTTCATGCTTACGGTATAGTGTTTCTTTTAAGTAATTACAAAGGTATCTCTTTTTTATAAGATAGAATAGTCCTTGTTCTTTTTTTTGCGTCGTTACGCAAAATTAACAATGTTCAAGCATTTGCCGTATGCTTTCGCCTATAGTTTTACCTTCGCTTTCCTTTCATTGGCAGCAAGATAAGCCGATGGCAAACGATTGTAAACATAAAATCATGGCGAAGCCTCTCAGGAACATTGGTTTTTTGTTCAAGCCGATACTTTTTCCCGAATAGCGCAATTATGGTTCAGTTTATAATCTGTTGTAAATCAGCAAGATGGAGAAGTAGCCGTTTTGAACGGTAAATGTTGTATCATCTTTACGGCGGCAAGGTCTGTTGATTACGCCGTAAAGGTGATTCCTCTACGCCGTAAACGTCATGTCTTTACGGCGTAGAGAAGGTGTCTTTGCGCCGCCAAGAGGTTGCTCGCGCGCCGTACTTTCATTGCTGCGCCACTGTTTGTGTGCTTGTTGGTGGCTTTCCTTCTTCTGGAACACTACTTTCCAGTTGTGTAGATTTTTTACTTTTTGTCAAATTGTTTCGTAGATATATTTTAATGCTATGTCTTTCATTATTATTGCTGCAAAAATAGTACTAGTCTTGCATAGAAAGGGTGTTGTGGGAGTTTAAAAAGCTTTATTTATTTCAATTTACTTATCTAACGGGGATGGATTTATTTAAAAAACGTCGAAAAGGCTTGCGTGGATGAAAAAATTTTACTAATTTTGCAATTGTTAAACAAGCAAAAGTGAACTTTTAAAAGGCGAATATCATATTTGTACACATGTGCAAAAGTATTATACCTAACCTTATACCTATTTAATTATTGAGTCCGTGCCGCACGACTTTGTTTGTGTGGCATGGGCTCATTTAAAAATCAATTTATTAATTATGAAAAAAGTTTATTTACTGTTGTTATGTCTTGCTTCCTGCATTGGAGTCATGGCACAAAACTATGCCACAAAGCTGAAAAAGGCAAAAGGGATAGAAGTGGTGTATGGAAGTGTTTATAAAGGCAAGGCGATGCCTGGAGGCATGAAGATGCTTGTGGCTGGAGATCAGGTAAGGCTTGAGCCTGTGAACAATAAAGAGGCGGGGCGACCTTCTTCGCATATACTGTCGGACGGTCGCAACCTGTTGCAACAGAATAGCTACATCGACTATAGCCGCAGGTGCAGCTATAAGCGTGCCGTGCTGCCAAATGGCGAGATTATTTCAGCCGTGTCGCCGTTTGAGTATGGCAAGGGCTTCAAGGAAGTAAAGGATACCGTTTATCTCGGACTGCACTGTAAGGTGGTGCGCACGATAATAAATTCCAACACCATAGACGTGTGGTTTACCAACGACTTGGCTTTCCGTGGCACTCCTCAGTCTAATGTGGGAGTTCCCGACGGATTGGTGCTGCGTGTGGTGCGCAATGGCGACATGGTGCAGGAGGCAACGGAAATAAAGGCATTAAAGCCCACGGGCGATTTGCTGCCAGCCGACTGGGGACACCAGCTTGACAATTATTACTATCAATATGCAATAAACCAAAGCGGAGTAATATCCGTGCCTGTATTTGACCAGCAGCGCGTTTGCTTTAGCGGCGCTAAATTGGAGGGCGACCTTAAGGAAGGCGTGGCTTATCCGGCAGCCGGCGGCACGGTGGTGTTGAAAAAGGTAAAGCTTCCGGAGAATATAAATGACCGCTCTGTTTTCCTTGAAGTGGTGCAGTATTCAGACGGAGACGCCTATGACCGTACTGGTTCTATATTTGTTATACCTACGGGTAAGGCACAGTCGTTCATCGACGCTTTGAAAGATTTGAAAAGTGTGCCTGCCTTCCAGTCTGGCGATAAGTCTTATCCTTCCATAATCTCCACGCCGGGATATGACGTGCCAGTGGAGCTGATGAGATTTTTCACAGGCTTTGGCGTGCGTAAATACAATCATAACAAGGTGCCAGGGCAGACGTGGGTGGACTCTGTTGTTTACAAAACCGAGGTTACCAACTTGGCTCAGCACTTGCAGGGTGAAGCATGGATAGGAGCATATATCGGCAATTGGGACGCAAAGGGACATCGTGTGTCTGTGAAGCTGAAGTATTATCCTGACGAGGAGGGCAAGCAACTCAAGGCATTGCCACTTTTCAACACCGTAAACTATATAGAGCAGGCAGGACAGGATTATCCTACGTTCTTGGGCAAAGACTCGTTGCGCGTGAAGTTCACCTTGAAAGAAGACGTTAAAGGCGCAAGGCTCTATTACCTTACCACCGGACACGGCGGCTGGGGAGGCGGCGACGAGTTTAACCAGAAAGTGAACACTATATATGTTGACGGGCAGAAGGTGATAAGCTTCATTCCCTGGCGAGACGATTGCGGCACATACCGCAACTATAACCCGTGTTCTGGCAATTTCTCCAATGGACTCAGTTCATCTGACCTCAGTCGTTCCAATTGGTGCCCTGGAACGGTGACTAATCCTGAGTATATATATGTGGGCGACTTGAAGGCTGGTGAGCATACTGTTTGCGTTCAGATACCGCAAGGAGCCCCAGAGGGAGGAAGCGTCAGCTATTGGTGTCTTTCTGGTTCGCTTATTTATTGATTGTCTATGAAAAATAAAAGTTTGAGATACATTCTCGCGGGGATGTTGGCGTGTATGCTGCCACAGGTGGCAAGCTCGCAGGAACCAACAAAGCAGAGTGATGAGAATATGGCTTGGTTTGCCAATGCCAAGTTGGGGGTCTTTATCCATTGGGGCATCTATGCCGTAAAAGGCGTGTCGGAAAGCTGGTCGTTTTATAACAATTATCTGCCTTATGAGGAATATATGGACCAGTGTAAGGGTTTCACGGCTTCAAAGTATGACCCCAAGGCATGGCTTGACCTTATAAAGGAGAGCGGGGCACGCTATACGGTCATTACTACAAAGCACCACGACGGAGTGGCTTTGTGGGACACCAAGGCAGGCGACCTGAGTGTTGTAAAGAGCACGCCGGCAGGCAAGGAACTGATAGCTCCGTTTGTGAAAGAGGTGCGTCGTCATGGACTTAAGCTCGGGCTTTATTATTCACTGCTCGACTGGTCGCACCCTGATTATCCCAACAAGACTCGCACGGAGACGAGATATCAGAATGACTCTGCACGGTGGCAGAAGTTTGTAAGCTTTAATATGGCGCAACTTAAGGAGCTGAACACTCGCTTCAAGCCTGAGCTGTATTGGTTTGACGGCGACTGGGAGCAGACGGCGGAGGCATGGAATGCTAAAGGGATAGTGAACTTGTTGCGCTCAACCAATCCAAAGGTCATCCTCAATTCGAGAATACAAGGCTATGGCGACTATGCTACGCCTGAACAGGGAGTGCCAGTGGTTCGCCCTGCCGACAAATATTGGGAGCTGTGCATGACCATGAATGACTCGTGGGGATTCCAATATGTTGATACCAATTATAAGTCACCTTATATTCTGCTGCGTACTTTTGTCGACTGCCTTAGTATGGGCGGTAACCTTTTGCTCGACATAGGGCCTAAGGAAGACGGAACCATACCTGACGAGCAAGTGGCTATACTTAAGGAGTTTGGACGTTGGACCAAGAAGCATAAAGAGGCGATTTACGATACCCGTGCTGGCATACCTGCCGAGCATTTCCAAGGTTACACTACGCTGAACAAGGCTGGCGACGTGCTTTATCTTTATTTGCCATACAGGCCCAAAGGCCCAGTGGAAGTAAAAGGATTAATGAACAAGGTCAACCGCGTGTGGGTGGTTGGCAGCGGCGAAATAATACCTTACAAGATTTATAATAAGAACTATTGGAGCGAAGTGCCGGGCAATCTATACATTGATGTGCCCGAGCGTGCGCTTGACCCACAAATTACAGTCGTTGCGGTGCTGCTCGACGGTCCTATAAAACTATACCGTGGAGCTGGCAAAGTGATAGAAAGCAACTAAGGCTTTACACAAAACCAAATTTATGGCATAAATAAAAACATATAGGCAATGAAGAAAACTTTCATATCATTCTCAATGCTTTTGTTGGCTATGCTGCCTGCTGCCGCTCAGCATCAAGTTACGGCAAGGTATGCACGACAGCTTACTACGCCGCGCAGTTATGTTTGCTACCGCACGGCAGACAAAATGAAAATTGACGGCAAGCTGAACGAGGCTTCTTGGAAAAAAGCTGAGGCTACGGCTTCGTTTGTTGACATAAGTGGGGAAGACTTCCCCAAGCCAAAGTATGACACAAAGGCACGTATGCTTTGGGATGACGAATATCTGTATGTGGCTGCTGTGCTGGAGGAGCCAAACATAATAGCAAAGCTGACACAGCGTGACACCATAATCTATCATGACAACGACTTTGAGGTGTTCATCGACCCTGACGGCGATGGACAGAACTATTTCGAGATAGAGAACAATGCGCGTGGGGTTGTGTTCGACCTGATGCTTGACAAGGCTTACCGTTCGGGCGGCAACTTCATGGTGCAATGGGATTGCCCCGGGCTGAAGCTTGCCGTATCGCGTGACGGCACGCTTAATAAGGAAAAAGACACTGACCGTTCATGGATAGTGGAGATGGCTATTCCGCACAAGGCTCTTACGGTGAATTTCAATAATCCACTTAAAGCTGGCAACACGTGGAGGCTTAATTTCTCGCGTGTCGAATGGCTAAAGAAAGGAGGCCCTGAGGAGAACTGGGTTTGGAGCCCGACTGGCAAGGTGGACATGCATTGTCCTGACAGATGGGGCTTTGTGCAGTTCTCGGATAAGGTTGTCGGTCAAGGCACCGACACTTTCAGCTTCCCTTATCAGATGGATGCCTACAAGCTGTTGTGGGCTATGTTTTATGCTCAATTGGACAACAAGAGTAAGCAAGGTGACTATATACGCTCCGTTGACCGCTTCTTCCTGACCGATGCAGAGCTTGCCTCGTTGCCGGAAGGCAGTGAGGTGAAGGTTGAGGCTTCTGCTCATTCTTTCCGCATTGCTATCAGCGTGCCAAAAGAGCAGGTGTATTACGTGGTCGACGAAAACGGCAAGTTCACGCGTGAGCCTTTTGAGCAACGCGTTGTGAAGAACTGGATGTGGATGCGCATAGACAAGAGCAAGAGTGCCGACGTGCTTAAGGCGCGATTCGACTTGATGAAGGCGTGCGGCATTAGTGGTGTGTTGTTTGAGGGATATGATGAGGAAACTTATCGCCTATGCCATGAGGCTGGTTTGGAAGCTCACTATTGGAAGTGGACGATGAATCGTAATGAGGTGCGACAGACGCATCCTGACTGGTTTGCGGTAAACCGAAAGGGAGAGTCGTGCTATGACAAGCCTGCTTATGTGGATTATTATCGCTTCCTTTGTCCAAACCACAAGGGAGTTGCCGAGTATTTGGCTGCCGACTATGTACGCATTGCCAACTTGCCATACGTAGATGGCGTTCATCTTGATTATGCTCGCTTCCCTGATATAGTGCTACCTGTAGGCTTGTGGAAAAACTATGGCATTGACCAAACTCGCGAGTTGCCTGAATACGATTATTGCTACTGCGATGTCTGTCGGGCAATGTTCAAAGCTCAGACAGGCCGCGACCCTATGGAGATAAAGATTCCGCAGGAAGACCAGTCGTGGATTAACTTCCGGCTTGACGGCATAACCCGTGTCATCAACACCATAACGAAGGCTCTTAAGGCTGATGGCAAAACCGTGTCGTCGGCAGTGTTCCCAGGGCCGTCAATGGCGAAGAAAATGGTAAGGCAGGATTGGGGTCACTGGTCGCTTGACGCTTACTTCCCCATGATTTACAATGGCTTCTACTATGAGGGGCCAGAGTGGATAGGGCGCTCTGTGAAAGAGGGCGTTGAGGCTGTCAACGGACGTGGGAAGATATATTGTGGGCTTATGTTCCCGGACATAAAGAACACTTTTGAGAAAGCTCTTGATGAGGCTTATGACAACGGAGCCTCCGGCGTGTCTTTCTTCGACGGGCCCGACGATGCCTACTTGCATCGCCTGAAGCAATATCTTGACAAGAGAGGATTCAAGGTGAAGTAACGGCTAATATGCTTTGTATGATTTTTTACTGGGCTTCTTTATGCTAATAAGTTGTAAAGAAGTCCAGTAATCCATAAGGGTACGATTAAAACTCCGCCGATGCGCGCCGTCAAATTGCGCGCAAGAACGTTTCAATTCCATAAGGGTACGATTAAAACTTACAAACAAGTCTACCAAAGAATGAAAATGAAGGTTTCAATTCCATAAGGGTACGATTAAAACTTTTGTACCTTGAAAACCGAAATCGTTAAGCGAAGTTTCAATTCCATAAGGGTACGATTAAAACAAGCGAAAAAAAGGAGGCAAGCGACAAATTGCAGTGTTTCAATTCCATAAGGGTACGATTAAAACCCTTACAGCACACAGTGTTCTCTGTACGCTTTCGTGTTTCAATTCCATAAGGGTACGATTAAAACGCAGGGTTAATTCCTGCTTCACGCATACGCTGAGCTGTTTCAATTCCATAAGGGTACGATTAAAACAACGGTCAATTGAACGCTGGTAATGCTGCAAGCTCGTTTCAATTCCATAAGGGTACGATTAAAACGAATTTGCAAACCTCGGTTTTGAACCTGTTCGTATTGTTTCAATTCCATAAGGGTACGATTAAAACAAGTTAGCTGCATTAGATAATGTAGAGGCATCCACGTTTCAATTCCATAAGGGTACGATTAAAACATGCTGCAAGATGCATCCGCGAAATGATGCAAGAGTTTCAATTCCATAAGGGTACGATTAAAACCTGCTGAAAATCGCGAAAATGAAAATAGAGTGCTTAGTTTCAATTCCATAAGGGTACGATTAAAACATGCTGACCTTTGTTGTTGGTGGAACCACCTCTGAATGTTTCAATTCCATAAGGGTACGATTAAAACGGATGCCGCAAGATGCATCCGCGAAATGATGCAGGAGTTTCAATTCCATAAGGGTACGATTAAAACAATATGAAAAGAAAAATCACATAGTAAGGTAAGTACGTTTCAATTCCATAAGGGTACGATTAAAACGATTGAGCCAACAGGATTAGTAATGAATTTTCCTATGTTTCAATTCCATAAGGGTACGATTAAAACCCAGAAAATCGTTCACCGCTTTAGCGGCACGAAAGTAGTTTCAATTCCATAAGGGTACGATTAAAACCTTCTGGCGTTTCTGCCCAGCAAGCTCTTCAAACTCGTTTCAATTCCATAAGGGTACGATTAAAACCAACCGTGGTTTGTTTGAGTTGCGTTATAGCAATTGTTTCAATTCCATAAGGGTACGATTAAAACAGAAAAACAGGCAGCATGACATTGACATGTTCAATAGTTTCAATTCCATAAGGGTACGATTAAAACGGAGGTAACCTAAAATCTGAGTAGTCACACCAGACGCGTTTCAATTCCATAAGGGTACGATTAAAACATGCTGCAAGATGCATCCGCGAAATGATGCAAGAGTTTCAATTCCATAAGGGTACGATTAAAACCTGCTGAAAATCGCGAAAATGAAAATAGAGTGCTTAGTTTCAATTCCATAAGGGTACGATTAAAACCTCACATGGATTGCAGCCTGGTAGCCGATAACCTGTTTCAATTCCATAAGGGTACGATTAAAACAAAGCATCTGCAAGCAGCTACAAGTTTGGCTATAATGTTTCAATTCCATAAGGGTACGATTAAAACGAGCATCTGCAAGCATCTACAAGTTTGGCTATATTGTTTCAATTCCATAAGGGTACGATTAAAACCTTGTAGCTGCTTGCAGATGTTCTTATCCTCACAGTTTCAATTCCATAAGGGTACGATTAAAACTAAGAACCGTACCAGGCTGCAAGGTTATCGGCTACCGTTTCAATTCCATAAGGGTACGATTAAAACGCAATCACCATGATGCCATGAGAGGATAAGACTATGTTTCAATTCCATAAGGGTACGATTAAAACTTTCAATAAGCCTATTAACGGTTCAGACCTCGAAAGTTTCAATTCCATAAGGGTACGATTAAAACTATTGGTGGGATAAGACGCGCCACGATGAAACAGTGTTTCAATTCCATAAGGGTACGATTAAAACTGTTAGCCCAAAGTGAACTGTGTCACTTTTCTAATATGTTTCAATTCCATAAGGGTACGATTAAAACAACCGTTAGCATTGTTAAACACCAGACGGTCTTCGTTTCAATTCCATAAGGGTACGATTAAAACAAAATGACAGACGGCAACGTTCTGCAAGACAAAATTGTTTCAATTCCATAAGGGTACGATTAAAACTTCCAAAAAACGTACATTAACTATTCGCATTTTAGTTTCAATTCCATAAGGGTACGATTAAAACTTTTGAAGCAGTCCAAAGTTGCCAGCTCCATAACGGGTTTCAATTCCATAAGGGTACGATTAAAACACAAAGTTAAATACAGCGCATCGCATACGAAAATTTGTTTCAATTCCATAAGGGTACGATTAAAACTTCTCTAAGAGCATGATAGCCTTTTTCGTTTATGGTTTCAATTCCATAAGGGTACGATTAAAACCGAGGTCTTCACTACCTTCTATATCTAACGTAGTGTGTTTCAATTCCATAAGGGTACGATTAAAACATTCACGAGTGTAGCGATTATACACCTTACGAGAGTGTTTCAATTCCATAAGGGTACGATTAAAACGAGTTTGCTAATCTTGGTTTTGAGCCTGTCCGTGTCGTTTCAATTCCATAAGGGTACGATTAAAACATAGGTTACCTTCCTCGTTACTGGTACTATAAGACGTTTCAATTCCATAAGGGTACGATTAAAACCAAAGCATTTAGCAGCATTGGGAGAGTACGTAGCTGTGTTTCAATTCCATAAGGGTACGATTAAAAC
>CAZEEP010000014.1:41607-89610 GCA_964511295.1 uncultured Prevotella sp. | reverse complement strand
CTGGTTTCATTTTGCAAAGATTACACTATACTATGACATTTCCTCCGCCAACCCGAAAAATCCGCTGACCCTCTTTTACACCCTATTTGCACACCAAGAAAAGGAAAAGCCTTGTAAATATTTGATTTACAAGGCTTTTGAAGCAAATAAAAGTAGCGGGGGTGGGACCCGAACCCACGACCTCCGGATTATGAATCCGACGCTCTAACCAGCTGAGCTATCCCGCCATTTACGCTTATTCTCGAACAAGCTTTAAATATCACCTTCATGCGTCATGATTGCCCGTTCTAACTTAAGCGAGTGCAAAGGTAATGGTTTATTTTGACTTCTGCAAATTTTTGAGTAATTATTTCTAAAAGAATTTGTTTATAACTATCCTCTATCGGCACAACGAGCCTTTCTTTCACGTTTTACCGATTAAGTATATTCTTATATGAAACTGTGGCAAGAGTGCTTAGTCACGCTCACCCTCCACCTTTCTTTGCCACTTATTTTCACTCATTTTTATACTTATTTTTTTGCAGGGAAACAATAGTTGGTGTCCTCATGTTGGCAGAAGAACGCATTCATCCCAATGCAGGTACGCCCCTCGTAGATGTACCAGCATTGGGATGATAATCAGGTTTCATTTTCCTTTACAGAGATAAAAGAAGAAGCCTGCAACCCGTCTTAACTGCTCCTATAGTTTACGCCGCCAAAATCATGTACCGTACTTCGACCAATTGTACTCCATACCGAGAATCTCGCCAAAGCCGTCGAACACTTTTTCCGACGAAAGGTCTATCTGCCCGTTGCTTTCATTGAAATAATACATATACACCTTGCCGTCTTTGACTGCCTCATTGTAAGTAGAGATGAACAGCACACGGTTGTTATAATCATGATTAATCTTCACCGTGCGGCTGAAGCTTGCGCAGGGCTTTAGGATTTTTATGCCCGTAATCTTCTCACTTGTGTTTTTCAGTGTATATGCAAGGCTCGACGTGCCGCTACCTGAATAGTCGAACAAGCGGATGTTGCAGCCGTCGGCGTAATAGAATACAGGCCCTCGCTCGCCTATAGCGTAATACTTGGCATCGGCAAGTCCTTCAGCAGCATCGGCTGGATACTTCTTCAAGATAGCCTTATCCAGACTTTTCTCATCAAAGTTGAACTCATATAGTGTAAGCTTGTGGGTGTCCCAGTCCTCGAACAGCCCGAGGTCATGGTTGTTGAAACCAGTGTCCATGTAGCGCAGGTGCGCATGCATGTTGTTCCAGTCAAAAGCCGCCGTACTGGCATCGGGCATCTCAGCAAGTGCGTAATTCTTGTCCACATACAGGAACCTGCCGTTCAGTTCGTCGTAGATAATTATACCCATGCCATAGTACGAAGCCCATATATACTTCGGCAGATATGGCGAAGCCTGATAGGTCATGCCATCCTTCAGTATCGGCTCAGTGTATGACGTAAAGTTGCTTGAGCCAAAGACATTATAGAAATACAGCTTGCCGTCGTTGACTATTGCGTCAAAGCCCTGTGCCCGCGCCGTGCCACGATACAAATAATAGGTATAGCTCTGCGGATTGAACGTGGTCACGTCCGGCATGAGCGTTGTCATATCGAAAGCCTTCTGCATGGTCGTAGCCTCAAGCTTAGCACCTCCTTTGTCAGTAAGTATGGTCACAAATTGCCGCTGTGTGTCTATGTAGCTCCCTATGCAACGCCCTCTGCCTTGCAGCTGCTCGCCGTTCATTTGGTAGACATTGTGCACAATCTCGTCTTCCTTCACCCTGCTTGAAAAGAAAGGAGTCATTATGAGGTCGAAGTCGGTCACGCCGTCTTTCTCGTGCAGCACCATCCAGCCCTCCGTCAGCGCGCCCTGTACGCTCAACGAAGCCTGCTTGTAGGTGTTCACGTCGGTCTTCTTGTTGTGCACTGTCAGCACGAGCGTGTAAGGGCCAGCCAGCTCGTCTGCTTTGAAAGACAGGTCACGCGTGTCGGCAATGGTCTTGCGGTAGTCGCTCCGCTTTATCTCATTCGACCACAGCCGCCACGAATACTCATAGTTGCTCTCGTCGTCACCGTCAAAGTCGATGCTGACGGGAATATTCAGAGTGTCAAACTGTGTCACGTAGTACTGGCTCCCCATCTCTATCTTGACATCAGGAAGCTCAGTATAGTCATAGTTCCCAGTGTCGCTGTAGCACGAAGCGAGCAAGGCAGCAAGGACTATAGCCAGAACTGCCGCAATATTTTTTGTTTTCATGTGCAGTCTCATTTTCTTTTGTTCGTTATTCGCTCTTTTCATTTTTCTTTCTTAACCCTTTACTATTTGTTTCAAGAGTTACGCAAAGGAAATCAGCAATCCATTTTCGTCTCTTAGCGGATTGTCTGGATGAGCCTTGTTGTATTCATAAAGAGCCTCAGTCAGTATTCTGCGGTAGCGTATGGCATCGCTTGCGCTCCAGTTCTCATAGCCGGTGGCAATGCCGATGACTTGGATTACGAACTGGTGCTTTATCACGCTGTAGTCGCCAAAGGGCCATCCGGTGGGCTCAGAGAGCTTGTTGGTCAACACCAGGCGGAACTGCGCATAGTTGATGGGCGCGTCCGCGAACGAGCTGTTAGCCTCGAGCCTGAACGTAGCCACGAGGTCGCCGTTGTTAAGCGCGTCAGTCTTGTTCACGCGTATGGCTATGCTGTCGTCATACGCCTGCGCAGCTATCACGGCGCGCTCTATGGTGTAGTCGGAACCCTGCCGTGCCGTCGAGCTTTCCGCCACAGGCACAATGTTTATGTCTCGGTCGCTTGCCGAAGCATATCCGATGAGCTTTACGGGAATTTTCACTATGTCAGAGCTCACGCCCGGGTGCAGGGCAAACGAGTAGACTGTGCTGTCGTTTCCCCACGACGGATATACAAAACGCACGGAGGCGAGGCTTGACGGATATTCCATGTAATCGTCCTGTTTGCAGCCCACGGTGACCAGCATCACCATAAGCACAGCCCAAAACATCAAATATATTCTTTTCATAACGGTTTGTTCTTTTTGTCAGTAAAGTTCATTTTCAGCGTCCACCATAGTCTTTCTCCTGGTCGGGCATAGGCAGCACGTAGAAGTCGCGGCTGAATGACACGGTAGCGTCGGGCATGGTGGCACGGTTCATGCGCTTACAATAGAAAAACCATTGCCCCTCGCCTATGAATTCTTTGTGGTACTCCTTGCCTATAGCCTCGTTGAGCCTGTCTCCGCTCACATTTTCCTCCTTTATGTCCGAGCTCTCGTCGAAGCCACGGTGGTGTCTCAGCTCGTTGAGATATTGCAGTGCCTCAGCCGTTGTAGGAGCGCATTCAGCCGCAATCAGATACATCTCGCTCACACGCAGGAGAGGCTGCTGGTTATTGGTCTCGCTGTTCACCTGCCAGAGCTTGGTGCTGCCATAATAGTTGCCGTCCATCTGCTCGAACAGGTAGTTGCTGCGCCAATCGAAGCCATAAGTAGTGGTTTCGAAAATTTCGTCTCTCACCTCGGGCGATGTCACGAGCAGGTTGCCCACCGAGTTGGATGAGCTCTCGCGCAGATATTTCTCCGTTAGTTCTTTCAACGAACGGTTGTTCAGCGTGAAAATGCATTCGCTCTTGAACAGTCCGTCGCGTTCTTCACGTGTAGTAGTAGTGACCTTGTTACTCTCCACCCACGGGTATTTACCCGACTCTATCACCTCACGCGCATAGCGCAGTGCGGCAGCCTTATCGCCCTTGTAGAGGCTGACACGAGCCAGCAGCGCCCGTACGGCATAATAGTTAAAGCGCCAAGCTCGCGTGCCCTGCATGGTTGTTGCATCGGCACCCGTACGTATAGGGTCGTCGGCAAGCAACTCTGAGGCGCGCTGTAAGTCGGCTTCGCATTTGTCGAGCACCTCTGCCACAGTAGAGAGCGGCGTCACCTGCTTTGAAATGCTTTCAACGTAAGGTATAGCCTTGTCGCCGCTGCCTGCCGCCATGCTCTTGCCGAAAAGCCTGAGCAGGTCGAAATGCAGCATGGCGCGCAGCCCGTAGCATTCCCCTTCGTATATTTTCTCGTCAGCATCCTGCAGCACGCCGCGGTGCTCGTCGATGCCTTGCAGCAAGATGTTGATGTTGGCTATAGTGTTATACATGCCGCCCCACACCGCGCTGATGATGCTCTCGCATGTGGAATTGGAATATTCGAACCGCCAGAAGTGGTAATAATTGCCTGCCTCCTGAGACCACACATACTGCTGCCCCATAGCGTCCACCATGCCGTAGGTGAGGTGAGCGCCATAGAGGCTCTCGCCACACATGGCTGTATAGATGCCCGTGAGCTGGTCGCGAAAGCCATTCTTAGTGCTGAACATGTCGTCATATTTCACTTCCGACTGGGGGCTGACATCAAGCCAGCTGTTGCACGAAGCGCACAGCAGCAACACAGCAGCCGCCATGAGCACCCTCGTCTTTAATATCTTTATAGTTTTCATTTGTATCATTTGTTAAGAAGAAAGCTTAGAATGTGGCTTGTACGGATAAAGAATAGGTGCGGGCGAAAGGATAGGTGAGGCCCATCTCACGCTTCACAGTAGAAAGGCGGAACACGTCGTCCATGTAGAAGCTGACCTTCAGGCGCTCCAGTCCCCAACGGCGCACGAACCTCTGATGGCGGAAGTCGTAGCCCATGTTGAGCGTCGACAGCCTCAGCTCATCAAGGTCTTGCACGAAGCGCGAGCTGGGCTTTGTGGTCTTGCCTGCATGATAGGCGAAACTCACCTTGTCGCCGGGCTGACGCCAAACGGAGTCGTAGATGCGCTTGTCTACGTTGAGCGACATGTTGGCGTTCTCCACGCGGTCCACGAGCGTCTGGTTATAAGTCTGGCCGCCGAGCTGATAGTAGAAGGACGTGTTAAGGAACCATCCGCGGATGTCAAGGTTGAGTCCGAAACTGCCCGAAGCCTTAGGCATGGCATCTCCGCAGACTACCTGATCCTTAGTGCTCCATTCGGTTGTCAGCTTGCCGTCTTTGGTAAGGAACACCTCTTCGCCCGTGGCAGGGTCAATGCCTAGCGAGCGCACTGCCCAAATAGAGTTCATCGACTCGCCCTCGATATAGTGCACCTGCGGCTTGTTCGACGTGCCGTCGGCAAGCCCCTTGTCCACCTCGTCGTTGTAGGCGCGCAGGGCATTTGATATCTTTTTCAGCTTGTTTTTGTTGTGACCAACTGAGAAATTCACTGACAGGTAGCGGTCGTGCGTGGGGTCAAGCAGAATGTTGACATTGGTTTTAAGCTCCATACCACTGTTCTCGGTGCTGCCAAGGTTCTCCTTGTAGGAAGTGAAGCCCATCGACGGTGGAATGGTAAGCGAAAGAAGCTGGTCGGTGGTGCGTTGCACATAGTAGTCGTAGCGCAGGGTGAATCTGCCGAGGATGTTAAGGTCGAAGCCTACGTTCCAGTCGCGTGTTTTCTGCCATTTAAGGTCGTCATTCGGCAATGCCCTCAGGTAAGAGCCTATCCAGTTGTCGTAGGCGCTGTCCTGATAATAGGCAAACGTGGCGAGAGCCTGATATGGGCTGAAGTTCTGCGAGCCGGTGTAGCCGGTAGAGGCGCGCAGCTTGAACTGTCTGAGCCACTTTGCGTCTTTCATGAAATGCTCCTTATGGAGGTTCCAGCCTATACCTGCCGACCAGAACGAGCCCCAGTGGTTGTCCTTTCCGAAGCGTGAGGAGCCGTTGCCGCGGAGCGACAGGTCGGCAAGGTAGCGGTCATCGTAGCTGTAGTTGAGAGCCGACAGCAAGCCTATCTCGCGACTCTTGCTCTCATAGCCCGCAGGTCTATAGTTTTCGATAAAGCCGAGACCGGAGGTTATGAAGTCGGTACGCTCGTTGGGATAGCCTACCTCAGTGAAGGTCACGCTTTCGCCCTGCTGCTGGCTTATGCTCCAGCCTGCGTTGATATACAGCTGGTTAAGCCCTGCGAGGAGCGAGTAGCTGGCTGTGATGTCTGCGTTCACGGCACTGCTCTCACCGTTGGTCTTCGTATAGGAGCCTTTCTCGAAGAAACGCGAGTCGCTGTAGCTGAGGAAGCGTGTGTGCGAAGCCGGATAGAAGTCGTCGCGGCGGCTGATGTTCTTTGTCAGCCCGAGGCGGCCTGTGAGCTTGAGGTGCTCAAGTACCTGCCACTCTATGTAGAAGTTGTTTGTCAAGCTTGTGTACTTGCTGTAGTTCTTTGTCCCGATGGTGGCATTCCAGAGCGGGTTCCCCTTTGTCACGCCGATGATACCGCCACCTCCCGTTGAGCCTGCAATCTGCTTTATGTCGCCATTCTCGTCGTAGGGACTCCAATAGGGATTTAGATCTGTATATTCTGAGAACGATCCGTAGGGCGAATCGTCAGAACGGTTGAGGCTGACATTAAACTGGTTTCTGAATATGAGGTTCTTGTATCTGTAGCTCAGCGTGAATCCGCCCGTGAACGTCTTGCGGCCGGAATCCTTCATCACGCCCGTAATGTCATTGTACAGCAGGTCTACGCCGTACTTCATGCGGTCGTCGCCGCCTTCCATATAGACAGAGTGGCGCTGTCCCACGCCTGTGCGAAGCGGCTGCGCAAGCCAGTCGGTGTCAACGCCTCGCGCTATCGCCGCCATGTTCTTGTTCAAGTACTGTTCCCAGAACCAGGGATCGCTGTAGATGCCAAACGTTTTGTCTACGTCATATTTTTCCATTGCGTTACACAGGTTGTAACCAGAGAGGTCGGGCACGGTCAGGTTCAGGTCGCCCTTGTAGGTAATCCTCAGCTTGCCCGCCTCAGGCTTGCGTGTTTCTATCACCACCACACCGTTAGCCGCCTTGCTGCCATAGATTGCCTTTGCCGCAGCATCTTTCAGCAACACCACGGTTTCCACGCGGTTCATGTCGAGGTCGTAAACCGTCGTCATGTCAGTCTCGAAACCGTCGAGTATGAACAGCGGCTGGTTGGGGTTGCCGTTGTATGTACCGCCAATGTCTGCCATCGACTGCTGTCCGCGCATCTGCACGGTAGGCATGGTGTTTGGATCAGAACCCAGGTCGATGTTGTCCACAATCTTGAAAGCTGGATCAATGTTCTTTAGGTTTTGCAGCAGGTTCTGGCTTCCGTTACGCATCAGTTCGTCGTGGCTGACGACTGTTGCAGCACCTGTAAAGCTCTCCTTGCGGCGCTCATAGATACCGTTCACCACCACGTCATCGATGGTGTTGTCCTGCCTCAGGCGAGCACTTATCCTTCCTCCCTTGTATACTACCGTAGTCGGCTTCATGCCCACATAGGTAAAGGTGACGCTGCTGACATGCTTTCCTGTCGGTATCTCTATGTTGAAATTGCCATCGCTGTCGCTCACGCCCATCACGCCGGGCTCGTTGGTGCGCACGGTGACGCCTACAAGCGGCTCGCCGGCATCGTCGGTCACAGTGCCGGTTATGCGGTTCTGCCTGCGTGTCTGTTCTGTCTTCTTGGGCGTGATAGTGGCTATATTCCCGCTGACTGTACACTCACAGCCCACAAGGCTTGCCACTTGGTTCAGCACGTCTATTGCCGGCTTACGCGTGGCACGGATAGTGATAGTGGGCCATTGGCGCACAAGCTCCGCCTTGTAAACTACATTGAGCCCAGACTGACGGCGGATTTCCTTCAAAACGGTCTCCACTTTCGCCGACTTGAAATCTACGGTCACCTCTGTGTCAGGCGGTGTCAATGCATACATGCCGCTGAAGAACAGGAGCATCGCTGCTAACATGTACATCCTTGCCTGGATGAGTCTTGGCTTTTTTCTTTTGCTCATGTTAAAACAAGATTTAAAATTGAATCAGGCTAACCTACAAGAATCTCAATTCCTTGCAGTTCTTACATTGATAATAGCTGCAAAAGGTTGTTTTGTACTAAAAGAAAATTAAAAACATCTCACGGATTAGCTGCCTTTCCCACTAAACTTTAACCGCAATGCCCGTAAACTTTCATCGCAATACCATAAAACCTTTGTGGGATTGCCATTAAACTTTTGCCGCAAATAATTTTCTTCATCAAAAATAAACCAAAAGCGGAAAAAGGCTGTAGTGCAAAGACTTACAGCACTACAGCCTTTATGTACGCCGAATGAGTTTTGATGTTTGGAAGACGTTTAGTAACTTTGCATCGTGAATGTCGGCATACATATAAAATCAAAAACAATTAATCACTTTTAAACACAAACACAATGGCTATAAAATTTAAAAGAATGCAAAACAAAATAGGTGGCTCAAAGGGCTACGGCAAGTGGTATCCGAAAATTGTACAGACAGGAGTAGTCGGCACAGAGGAAATTGCCAATGAGATATGCCACTCTACATCGTTTACTTTTTCCGATGTCATGGGCGTACTGATAGAGCTGAGCGAAGTTATGCACAAGCATCTGCTTAACTCGCAGAAGGTGTCGCTCTACCGCATAGGTTCATTTCGCGTTGGCATCAAGAGTGTACCAACCAAGGAAAGGAAAGACTGCACTGCCAGCTGCATCAAAAGCTATCACATAGTCTATTCACCAGAAACCAGTTTCAATGCTGTGGGAACCAACGACAAGGGCTATTCCACCGGCTTCTATACTAAAAACATGCTAAAAGGCATAAAAGCCAGTGAGATAAGCGATTCATAACCGATGGCATGACAAACTATGCGAGACCTATATCCTACGCATAAAGACCTGCAAACAAGAAGTACTTCGAATATGGACAAGTTAAAGTCCACACTCGAAGTACTTGGCTAAGCCTTAAATCAGCACCTGGGCATGTGCCCACGCTGTGCGGGCATCAGTTTATTCTTCCATGAACTTCTTAGCCGAGCGCAACTGGTGGCGCATGGTGCTGAGAAGCTGCTGCGTCTCTTGCAAGAGGTTGAGATATACCATGTCCACCTGCATATTGCTGCTATCGCGGCTCGTCTGCATGCGGTTGAGGTGTTGCTTTCGAAGAACAGAGAGGCGGTCCTTGCACTCGTCGGCCTCGGCAAGGATGCTGCGGTACTGGTCGTAGCGGCCTGTCTCCAGCTCCTCAAGGGTGAGCTTCATGAGGTCGTTGACGCTGCGGCGCACGGGCTCAAACTCGTCGGCGCAGGCCTGCGGCAATGGGTTGAAGTTGTTCTCCACATGCTCTTGCACAGGGCTGAGCATACGGCGCAGAGTGTATACGTACTGTTGGTCGGCATTCATGCCAACGTGGTACCAAGTGTTACGCTCAATGGCTATCTCCATTGGCGACCGTCTGAGTCCGAGCACCTCCCTGCGGCGGAGCTTCTTAAGCTGCGGCATGGTCTTGCGCAGCGACTTGTCAGCTTGGCGCAACGTCTTGACGCTCTCGCCGCGGAAACCGTCGACGATGGCGTTGAACTGTTCGAGGGCGTAGCGGCACATCTTCGCCTGAGTGTCGCGCACGTGGCCGCGCAGCATCTCCCAAACAAGCTCGGGGTCACGCGTGCGCATCATAAGGCGGAAGCTGTCGTCGTCGGTCTTGGCTTGCTCCTGCTTGCGCTTGTACTGGCGGTTGCTGCGCCACAGGAGGAAGACAACAAGCACTATGAACGCACCTTGCACGACGAACCCGCCATACCACATACAGAGGCACACAAGGGCACACACTACGAACGCCGCGCCTGCAGTGATGAACCACCCGCCGATGACGCTGAGCACGCCCGTGACGCGGAACACGGCACTCTCACGACTCCATGCCCTGTCGGCAAGGCTGGTACCCATTGCCACCATGAATGTGACATAGGTGGTAGAGAGCGGCAGCTGGTGGTTAGTGCCGAAGGTGATGAGCATGGAGGCTATGACGAGGTTGACGGCGGCGCGAACCACGTCGAAAGCAGCCTTATCGTCAGTGAGCTCCACCTCACGGCTGTTGAAACGACTGTTTACCCACTGGCGCACCTTAACTGGGAAAAGATGCGCTACGTTCACTACAAGCGTTTGGCAGAAGCGCACGATGGCACGGGCGGCACGGCTGGAGCCGAACATCTCGTCACCCTCGTCCTGACGCGACAGGTCTACGGAGGTCTTGATGACGTTGTGGGCTTTCTTTGACGTTGCCATTGCCACTATCATTATCACCCCTGCAGCAAGCAGGAAGAAAGGCGGTGTCTTGGCGCTCGACATGAGCGAAGTCATCATGAACGAGTCTACGCCCACGCCATTGCCATTGATAACATAATCCCGATAGGAGTCGAGGCCGGCAAGGGGCACGCCGATAAAGTTGACCAAGTCGTTGCCGGCAAATGCCATTGCAAGGCCGAATGTACCCATGAGCACCACGAACTTGAAAATGTTCACGCGGAGCAGGTGAAGGATTTCCATTGCCACCGTGGACACGGCGAAGGTGCAGAGCAACAGCATATTGGTATTGGCATCAATGTAGAGGCGCACGGCATCGGGCAGATAAGGGCTCTTGCCTATACCCTTAAGAAAAATGAAATAGGCAAGAGCGGTGAAGGCAATGCCGCCGAAGATAGCAACCGTGAAGCGACTGTGCGCATGGTAGTGGAACGTGAAAACAATGCGGCTCACCCACATCACCACCATACCGACGACAAACGATATAGCCACGGAAACGAAGATGGCGATAATAACCTGTAGGGCTTTGCTGGAATTAAGCAAGTCGGCATAGTCAAGGCTACCGTCGGCAACCACCTTCAGCAGGGCGAGCATCGCCGTTGCGCCAAGAAGCTCAAATACGAGCGAAACGGTTGTGGACGTGGGCATGCCGAGGGTATTGAACATGTCAAGGATAATGACATCTGTCACCATCACGGCAAGAAAAATGGTAATGACCTCGTGGAAGGAATAATGAGACGGCACCATGATGCCGTGGCGGGCAAGATCCATCATGCCCGTGGACATTACCGCGCCGAGCAAGACTCCTACCGAGGCTATGATTAGAATTGTGCGGAACGTGGCGACCCGCGCCCCGACTGCCGACTGAAGGAAGTTTACCGCATCGTTGCTGACACCCACGAAAAGGTCAAATACCGCAAGGCACAGCAGGAAAATGACGATGCATAGAAAAATGGTTTCCATAAGTTAAATGTACAATGTATATAAATAATGTGTAACAAAAACGATTGATTGCCTGAATCCTGCCGCAAAGTTACTCAACGGCTGTTACAGACCTCTGTCATTGATGTTACAATAATGTTACATTACTCGGTTAGCCTGTGATTGTTTAAAACAATAACTTAGAACGATTTATTCAACTAAGCAAAGATACTTACCCTAATATCGTACTAACTTATTTCTGAACGGTTATTAAAGAAAAAGTTTCAACGAATTGACCTTATTAAGCAGATTGCCTTTGAACAATTAGATCAATTCGTTGAAAGCAGGAGCTTACGGTTTCCTGAGCGTAAAGTCGAAGCGCAAACCTCCGCCTGCGTCGTTGCTTGCGACAATTGTTCCGCCATGCACGCGCACAGCGTTCTTCACTATTGCCAGCCCCAGCCCCGTGCCGCCCATCTTGCGGCTACGGCCTTTGTCAACACGGTAGAAACGCTCAAAGAGACGCGGCAGGTGCTCTGGAGGCACGCCAACGCCGTTGTCGCTGAAGGTGAAACGGAAGAGCCTGGGCTCCTCGGCAGATGGTGGCAGGCACGTAAGAGTGATGCGTGTCCCCTTGCCGGCGTAGGCTATGGCGTTGTCGGTGAGATTCCGGAAGATACTGTATATAAGCCCTTGGTTGCCACGCAAGATGATGTGCGCAGGCATGCGGCACCGCATGCTCATGCCTTTCTGTTCGAGTGCAAACTGGCTCTCTTTCTCCACGGTGGTTATTATTTCCGCCACGTCAATGTCCTCAAACGTCATCATTGCCGCCCCGTCATCCAGCCGGCTCAGCGTGGACATGTCGGCAAGCAGTGCCGTAAGCCTTTTGCCCTGAGCAAAGCAACGCTCAAGGAACTGGTGCCGCATGGCATCGTCAATGCCCGGGTTTTCGAGTATGGTTTCAAGATAGCCCTGTATGCTTGCCACGGGAGTTTTCAGCTCGTGTGCCACGTTTTGGGTCAGCTGCCGTTTCAGCACGTCCTGCTCCTGCTGTGTGCGTTGCAACTTCAGATAGAGCTTCACTATGCGTGCCGCCGTGTCACCAAGCTCGTCATTTGAGAAATCCACAAGCTGGCTTGGCGCAATAAGTTCGCCATTGTCTGCCGATGACGCGTCTGACTGAGCAGACAGCGAGAACGACGAGGCGCGTGCAGCAAACTCGTTGAGCTTGGTAATATTCCTGCCGAGGCGGCTCGTGAACCTGTAGAGCACGACCGTGAGCAGCAACATGACGCAGATGGCGAACCAAATGTAGTGTTGGTCAGCTTGCAAGTCCTTCACCAAATCCACGTTGTAAGGCAGGGCGGAACGCACGACATAACCTTCGCGAGTAAAATAGGTGGCACTGTAGAAATATTCATGGTCAAGGGTGGAGCTGTTCCTGTCCACAGCCGAGCCGCTGCCACGCCGCAACGCCTGTGCCACCTCGGGGCGCGAAGCATGATTGCCCATCAAGAAGTAATCGTCAGTGAGGTTGTCGTACACCACCTTGCCGTCTCGCAGTATGACCGTAATGCGCAATCCCTCCAAATGCCCTTGTCTGCCTGGCAACGGGAACGGAGGCTTGACATTGCCAGAACCGTGGCTACCGCCTTTCGCAACATAGCCAAGCCATTCCGCATTCTGCACTTGAAAAATGGAATTGATATCCTGCAGCTTTATGTTCAGTGTCTCAACCTTGTACTGACGCTCACGGTACTGCTGGAACACGATAAATGCCACGGCAAACAACAAAAACAGGAGCAACACGCTGAAATAGAGCTTGCTGCCTATACTAAGCTGCTTCCTCGGCCGCAAAGAAAACTTATGCCGTTTCATTCGTCAAAATAATAGCCAAAGCCGAGACGGGTCACAATGTTGTCTGCGTAAGGTCCCAGCTTCTTGCGCAAACGCGTGATGTTCACATCCACCGTGCGGTCGGACACCAGCACGTCGCTGGGCCAGATGTGGCGTATGAGGTCTTGGCGAGAATATACCCTGCCGGCATGTTCAAGCAAAATGCACAATATGCCATACTCGGTCTTAGTGAAAGGCACTTCCATGCCATCCACGGTCACGCCCTTTCCCTCAAGGTCTATGCACAGCCCTTTATAGCTCAGCGTGCGCGACTCATCGTGCTCCGCCGACGCGCTCTCCGTGCGGCGCAGCACTGCACGTATGCGAAGCAATGCCTCACGTATGGAGAACGGTTTGGTAATATAGTCGTCTGCTCCAAGGTTGAAGCCGGTTATCCTGTCGTTCTCGGTGCCTTTTGCCGTCAGGAATATTATGGGAATCTTGCGCGTGCGATCGTCGGAGCGAAGCCGCCGTGCCACTGCAAAGCCGCTCATGCCGCCCATCATCACGTCAAGAAGCACAAGCCTGTAACTGGCAACGTCCATCTCAAGGGCCTCCTCGCCCGAGCTTGCCGTATCTACATGATAGCCCTCGACCTCAAGGTTGAATTTAAGAATCTCGCAAAGGTCATTCTCGTCATCAACCACCAAGATGTTTATGCCACTGTTGTTTTCCTTTTCCATCTGTAATTGCTTTTATGATGCAAATATAAGTATTTTCCTGCAAAATAACCGATTTTTCTTTTCTTTTAAATTACAACAATGTTACAATTGCGTTACAATGCAAAAAATTATTTTTTCATGCAAGCTTTTCACTTGCGCTGCATTTAACAAACAGATGAATAACCAAAACATAAACAAAAAGATGAAAAAAATGAAGTTTTTGAGTTTGGCACTCTGTGCTATCGCAACTGTATCACTGTCATCATGCTGGGACGACGACGATGACAACGGGTTGACACCTGAGCAAAAAACTACGTGCTTCAACATGACGCGCGGCGAACACAGCGGCACCCTCGTCTATACTAAGGCCGGTAGCTCTACAAACGTTACCAACAACAATGACACCGTACCGGCATCATGGAACATCACCACAGACTCCACGATGGTAATCCACAACGTTCCGTCAACGGCAATTGCCAGTGCCATAGACACCACAAAACTTGACAACAAGAATTTGTACAAGGCGATACTGTCGCAGCCAAGCAAGAACATCAACTGCGCCATAGGCTATTATCGCATGGATCCAATAGCGTGGATAATCGCGCCTGCCGAAATTACATATGACAATATCACATACCAAGATAAACAAGTCAAGCTGCAAATTGCCTACTTCACCAACTACTGCGTAGGCTCCTACAGCTCTACCAGCAAAATCATGCAAATGCAGATTGTGATTGCAGGAGCGTATGTCGACGGCAAATACAATGCCGACATCATACCGCAAACCAACGCACGCGCGCTGCTGTTCACAGAAAAGAAATAAAAAAACAGAAAGGGAGACACGCCTTGTGTCTCCCTTTTTTATACCATGCCTTTTTATCTGTAAAAATGAAATCCCTGACCATGAGCACTTCTCATAATCAGGGATTATTTCTTATCTAAATTTTAACCCGTCTATCTTTATTCGGGCAGGCTGATTGCCTCACTTGGGCAAACAGAAGCGCAAGTGCCACACTCTGTGCACTCGTCAGGATTGATGTGGTAGATATCGCCCTCTGAGATTGCTCCTACAGGACATTCATCGATACATGTTCCACATGCCACACAGTCGTTACCAATTACGTAAGCCATAATTCTTGTCTTTTAAAATTAATAATGTTTTTCAATCCTCAAAGGTGCCGTACGGCTCGCAAGCTGGCTTCCCTCTTTTTGGTATTGCAAAGATAAGAACTTTGTTTGGAATACCTACAAATAATGAAGTATTTTTGTTGTTTTTAACAAAAAGATACCTATTTGTTGTGACAGGAACAATAATAAAGACATTGTTACGTTGTATGAATATGAAGTATCGGTTAATCATAATTACGCTTCTGATCACGAGACTTGCGGCTGCTTACAGCCAGACAGTGGAAAACAGGCCTTACACCGACCTGCGCCCGTTCCACCTCGGCATTCTCGTAGGAACGCACTTGCAAGACCTGGAGTTTGTCAACGTCGGCCCACAGACCATAACCACAGCCTACGGCACCCAGCAAACTTACATGATTACCACAGACCAAGACCGATGGGACCAGGGCTTTAACGTGGGCGTGCTCGGAGAAGCAAGAATGAACGACTACCTGTCGTTCCGCATAGCACCGGCACTGTATTTCGGAACGCGCCACATTTCCTTTCACAACATGGACGAAAGCGCACCAGACTCATTGCTCGCACGCTCGCAAACAATGAAGACCATATACATCTCGTGCGCTATGGACTTCATACTTGCGTCAAAACGAAATGGGAACGCAAGGCCTTACATAATGGGCGGACTAAACCCCGTCATCAACCTTACGGGCAAGAGCGACGACATAATAAAGCTGAAACGCTATGACATCTTTCTCGAAGCCGGCATAGGATGCGACTTGTACCTGCCGTTCTTCAAGCTTCGCCCAGAGCTAAAGTTCATGTACAGCCTCACCAACAGCCTCGACACCGGGCACGCGGCAGACCTAAGGGATGCCAGCCTAAGGCCTTACGCCATGTCGGTGAACAAAGCTCGCTCAAAGATAATAGCCCTCACTTTTTACTTTGAATAAGCTTCCCGGCAGTTCGCCATACCACTAAAACATCACCAACGAAACTCATACAAAAAAAACGCAAGTTTACATCAATACAACAAATCCACCTTTTCACATGAAGAAATTCCTATCTCGCCACAATGCCAGCAAAGGCATTCGATGCTTTTCATGGCTGGCAACCGCATTACTGCTGCTTGCCTCATGCCATACGCCATACCAAATGACAGAAATATCGCGTTCGCGCCTGCTCATAGACAGCCGCTATGACTCAAAGCCTGATGCCAAGGCAGAAGCTTTCATAAAGCCATACGAGCAGAAAGTGGACTCAATGATGAAGCCTGTTGTCGGCGCCACTACACACCCAATGGCAGCCAACAAACCAGAGAGCGACCTAAGCAATCTGTTGTCTGACATTCTCGTGTGGGGCGGCAACGAATTTGGCGAAAAACCAGACTTCGGCGTTTACAACATGGGCGGCATTCGCGCAGCATTGCCCAAGGGCGAAATAACATACGGAGACATTCTCAATGTGGCACCCTTCGAAAACCACATCTGTTTCCTTACGCTTACGGGCGATAAAGTGAAACAGCTATTCAGCGAGATAGCGGCAAGAGGAGGCGAGGGAGTGAGCCAAAACGTTAAGCTCGTCATCACAAAAGACGGGAAGCTCGTCTCCGCCCTGCTCCACGGCAAGCCAATCGACTCGGCAAAGAGCTACCGCATCGCCACGCTCGACTACCTTTCTCAAGGCAATGACGGTCTGACGGCATTCAAGTCGAAGACAAACGTGCTTTCACCAACCGACGAGGCTCACAACGTGCGCTACATTATTGTTGACTATTTCAAACATCACGCCGAACAAGGCAAAGCCGTTGACTCACGTGCCGAGGGGAGAATAACTGTTGAAAATTAAAATACAGACTGAAACCATGATTAAAAATAAAACCAACTGCATCCGCAAAGCCGTATCCGCTTTGTTTTTGCCTAAGCTCTCATTCTACATCTTGTCATGCATAATGATGCTGACCGTAAGCCTTTCTGCCTTTGCACAAAAAAAGACACTCACAATACTGCATACCAACGACACCCACAGCTGTGTGACACCACTGTCACCACACCTCGCCGACACCTTGCAGGCAGGGCGCGGAGGCTTCTTGAGGCGCATTGCAATGCTGAAAGAAGAAAGACTGAAAAATCCCGAGCTGCTGCTTTTTGACAGCGGCGACTTCTCACAAGGCTCACCTTACTACACTCTGTTCAAGGGGGATGTGGAGACAAGCCTTATGAACATGATGCACTATGATGCCGGAACCATCGGCAACCATGAGTTCGATTTCGGGCTTGAAAACATGGCGCGCGTCTTCAAGAGGCTCAACTACCCTATCGTTTGCGCCAACTACCGTTTTCACGAATGCGGCCTTGACAAGATAGTGAAGCCTTATGTCATCATAAAGCGCAACGGGCTAAAGATTGGCGTGTTCGGACTCGCGCCTGAGCTCGACGGTCTCGTCGACCATAACAACTACCGCCAAACCGAGTATCTTGACCCTGTGACTACGGCACAGCAAACGGCCGACATCCTGAAGAAGAAAAAATGCGACCTCGTCGTTTGCATCTCGCATCTTGGCTGGGAAGAACAAGGCATGGGCGACCAAGAAATGGTGAGCCGCACACGCGGCATCGACCTCGTGCTTGGCGGCCACAGCCACACCTATTTCCAAACTCTGCGCTATATAAACAATGCCGACGGAAAGCCTGTGCCCGACGATCAGAACGGCAAAAGCGGAATATACATCGGCAAGATGCAGCTGACGCTGGAAAAGGCATCAAAAGGGAAGTAAATGTTAAAAAACAGATAAAACTTCAAGGATAGTTTCCCCATTCCATTAAAAGTCAGTACCTTTGCACCGCTTTTCGGCCTGACCGCTGGTTGAGGGACGAGTCCTCATGCTACGTCGGGTGGAAACGACAAACAACATTTTAATAATCAAAAGTAAAAATGGATTTAATCAAAGTCGCTGAAGAAGCATTTGCAACCGGCAAGAAGCTCCCTGCTTTCCGTGCAGGAGACACCATCACTGTAGCTTACAAGATTATCGAGGGTTCAAAGGAGCGTATCCAGCTCTACCGTGGCGTTGTCATCAAGATTTGCGGTCACGGAGACAAGAAGCGTTTCACAGTGCGCAAGATGTCAGGCACAGTGGGCGTAGAGCGTATCTTCCCGGCTGAATCACCCGCCATCGACCACATAGAGGTCAACAAGCGCGGTAAGGTACGTCGCGCAAAGCTCTACTACCTGCGCAAGCTCACTGGTAAGGCTGCCCGCATTAAGGAGAAGCGTACCATTGTGAAGGGTGAGTAAAAAACATAAAAAAGGTTTGACCGCAACGGCCAAACCTTTTTTATTTATAATTAGTCCCGGCATCGGCATCACCATGCAGCGCATCGTCAAGATCGTTCCACGTTTGGAAACCAGCAAACAAAGCCAGCCGGTTCTTAGCCGCAAGGGAGAGCTTCCGTTTTCCTGTCACTATTTCCCACAACTTCTTCAGCGATGCGGCACTCAGATTGACATGATGCTTTAAAAGATGAGACGACAAGCCGTCAAAGTCAAAAGAATGTTTTTTGTGCCGCCCTTCTGTTTTCTCCTTGGTCTTTTTCCCTGCCTCCTCAAAAAGCAGCTTTAAATCCCTTTTCATATTTTCCCATAATTGTTCTAACGCGCTGCAAAGATAATAATAAAAAATACATGGAGCGCAATTCTTTGAGATTTAATTTCACCTGCATTATATTTTTTTGGCTGCGCAAACAAAACTACAGCCTGCAAAGGTTGAGCCATTTAACAAAGATGGTAGTTTTTTTCATTTAAAGCCATTCTTTTTATCATATTCCCACAAAAATAACTAACTTTGTAGAGGATTTATATAATCACGACTACAAATGAAAGAATACGCACTAAAGTACGGTTGCAATCCCAACCAGAAACCAGCCCGCATCTACATGGAACACGGCGAGCTTCCTGTGGAAGTCATTAACGGCCGCGCAGGCTACATCAATTTCCTTGACGCACTCAACAGCTGGCAGCTTGTGAAAGAGCTCAAGGCAGCCACGGGGCTTCCTGCCGCAGCAAGCTTCAAGCACGTGAGCCCTGCCGGAGCAGCAGTGGGATTGCCCCTCAGCGACACACTGAAGAAAATCTACTTTGTCGACGACATAGACTTTGAGCTGACTCCGCTTGCCAATGCCTACGCCCGTGCGCGCGGTGCCGACCGCATGTGCTCCTACGGCGACTTCTGCGCTCTGAGCGACACCTGCGACGAAGCAACGGCACGGCTGATAAATCGAGAAGTGAGCGACGGCGTGATTGCCCCAGACTATACACCCGAGGCACTGGAGATACTCAAAGCAAAGCGCAAGGGAACTTACTGCGTAATAAAGATAGACCCGAACTATGTTCCCGACCCGATAGAGCACAAGCATGTGTTCGGAATCACGTTCGAGCAGGGACGCAACAACATCGACCTCAGCGACCCGAAGCTGTTTGAAGACGTTCCGACAAAGAACACGACCTTCACGCCTGAAGCCCTGCGCGACCTGAAGATTGCGCTCATTACGCTGAAATACACGCAGAGCAACTCCGTATGCTACGTAAAAGACGGGCAGGCAATAGGCATAGGCGCAGGCCAGCAGAGCCGCATACACTGCACACGTTTGGCAGGAAGCAAGGCTGATGAATGGTGGATGCGCCAAAGCCCGAAAGTTCTCAACCTCCCCTTCAAAGAACACTTACGCCGTGCCGACCGCGACAACTGCATAAACGTTTACCTGTCAGAGGAATACGACGATGTATTGCGCGATGGCGCATGGCAGCAATATTTCACCGAGAAGCCAGAGCCTTTCCTGCGCTCCGAACAAAAAGAATGGATTGCGAAGAACACTAACGTGAGCCTTGGTTCTGATGCATTCTTCCCATTCGGCGACAACATTGAGCGTGCCCATAAGAGCGGCGTTCAATACATTGCCCAGGCAGGAGGCAGCATTCGCGACGATAATGTCATTGAAACATGCGACAAGTATGATATAGCGATGGCAATGACCCACGTTAGACTTTTCCACCATTAATATGGACAATTTAGAGGACATACTCATCAACGGCATCAACTTCAAGGGCGCGTCAAACGGCCCGAAGAACGATGACGGCAAGGTGAAGACCAAAGCCAAGAAAAAGAAGTACGTAACCGGGGCTCATGGCTCCGGTTCTGCCCGCCAAAAAGCCAAATACCGCGAGCAGAGAGCAAACCGCAAGTCGCAAAGGAAGAACAAATAAACAATGATGACAAGAGAGCAGCTCACAGCCTATTACCAACAGGAGGCCGATGCCCTGCAAACAAAAATAAACTCTCTCAAGGCACGAAGCCGCAGTTTCGTAGCCGCAGAGATTGCTTCATTTTTAGCAATAATCTTCTTCACCGTACTTATAACCCTAAGCGACAGCCAATTGGCAAAGGCTGTCGAGGGTTTGCTCGCCGTGGCAATGTTCGCGCTGTACGTTATCGTGCGCAACCGCGACGTGAAAAACAGCGAGCGGACAGCCGAAACCGAGAGGCTGCGCAAGGCGCATGAGCATGAAGCAGCTTACCTCAGCGGCGACTTCACGGCTTTTGACGACGGGCAACGGTATGTTGACCCAAGCCACCCGTTCACCTACGATATGGACATTTTCGGCAAGGAGAGTCTCTACCAACGCGCCAGCAGAGCGGTGACCACGGGCGGAGCCGACCGCCTTGCCGCCTTATTCAGCTCAGTCGGGATCCACAAAACCATAGAGGAAATAAACAATTACCATGAGGCTATAAACGAGCTGAGTGGCTCTACGGCATGGCGCATGCACTTCATTGCCCGTGGCGTTGACCGTAAAATAGACACCGATGCCATCTTGCAGTCATTGCCCAAATTGCAAAAGATAGCCATTCCATCATATTTCGGCGGCAAGATAGTGAAAGCTGTTGCGTGCGCCGACGTTGTTTGCTTCTTCGCAAGCATCGTCGCCGCCATATATGGTTTCGTCAATCCGCTGTTGCCAATATTCTGGCTGTTCGTCAACTTCTTTGTAGTGCAAGGGCTTGCCAACAAATATTTGAGGGAAATGCTCAAGCTCGGCAACCGCCTTCACGGGCAGATGCAGCCACTGATGAAGCTTGTAAACCATGTTGTAGATGGTGAAAAGGGAGAACAGCAGACAGCAAAGCAGATACTGCAATCGTCTGTCTTGAAAAAAGATGCAAGCAAGCTAAAAGAAGCTGTCGATTCCTTCGACTCGCTCACCAACATCGTCGAGACGCTCATCCTTCGCGGCAGCGATGCCTACCGTTTCTTCGCCGACGCTCTTGGCTTGCGCGGGCTGTTCCTCGTAAGCAATTTCTATCACTGGCGGCAAATTGCTTCAGACAACCTGCCCGAGTGGATAACCGCCGTCACCGACCTTGACTCGCTTGTCAGCATGGCACAGTTCAAGGCGAACCACCCGGAGGCCGGCTCTGCCGAAGTAATCGATTCATCAGAGCAAAGCCAGACAGACACCGAGGTCACCTTTGAGGCAAAAGGCTTATGGCATCCTTTCCTTGGCAGCAAAGCCGTGCGCAACGACTTTTCCATAGCCGACCGCAATTTCTACATCATAACCGGTGCCAACATGGCAGGCAAGAGCACTTTCCTGAGAGCCGTAGGCGTGAACTACATACTTGCCATGAACGGAATGCCGGTCTTTGCCGAAAGCCTGACAGTATCCCGCTACAGGCTTTTCACAAGCATGCGCACAAGCGACGACCTTGCCCACGGCATAAGCTATTTCAACGCCGAGCTGCTCAGGCTTAAGCAACTCATCGAAAGCCTTTCCAGCCCAGAAAAGACAACCAACGAAAGACAGCTCCCCACCCTAATCATCCTTGACGAAATCCTTAAAGGCACCAACTCCCTGGACAAACTCAACGGCTCCCGACTCTTTCTGCAAAACATCACACAGTATCCCGTGAGCGGCATCATTGCCACCCACGACCTTGAACTGTCAAAGATGGAACAAGAAGACAAGCGTTTCCACAACTATTGCTTCGAGATACAGCTTGGCACGGATGTCACCTATTCTTACAAGATAACGCCGGGCGTTGCGCAAAACCAAAACGCCACATTCCTACTAAAGCACCTGTTGGACGGCAATATGCGGTAGCCACGCCTGACAAACGGCGACTACCCACATTTTGGACTGTAACCATTGGCACATTACGTGCCTAAAATTGGCTTATTACAATATAATTTAGTAATTTTGCCAAAAATACTAAAGCGTTTACTTTATGGGACGTCCAACATTAACCAACAGACAGTATCTGCTGCCATTCATACTCGTAACTTCTCTCTTCTTTCTGTGGGGATTTGCCAGAGCCATTCTTGACGTGCTGAACAAGCATTTCCAAAATGCCCTCGACATATCAATGACCCAGTCGGCGCTCATCCAGGTAACCACATACCTCGGCTACTTTATCATGGCAATCCCCGCAGGGTGGTTCATCAACCGCCACGGCTACCGCACCGGCGTAATCTTCGGGCTGACCCTTTTCGGCGTGGGGGCGTTGCTGTTCATACCCGGAGCCGAAGCCAGCACCTTCTACGCCTTCCTCGGTGCCTTGTTCATTATCGGCTGCGGACTTGTTTTCCTCGAAACATCAGCAAACCCATACGTCACCGAGCTGGGCGCGCCTGAGACATCAACAAGCCGCCTCAATTTTTCACAATCATTCAACGGGCTTGGCTCGCTTTCCGCCACGTTCTTCGTAGGGCAGTTCCTTTTCAGCGGCGACAAGGCAAGCGGCAAGATTGTAGTGCCTTACGCTATTCTCGGCATCATCGTAATGCTCATAGCAGTAGTCTTCTCGCGTATCAACTTACCGGAAATAAGCCATAAAGAGACCGACGAAGACCGCACGAAAGGCACTCGCATAGTGAAGCTTTTCCGCCACCACTCTATGTTCGTCTTCGGTCTTTTCGCCCTACTTGCCTATGAAGTGGCCGAAATAAGCATCAACAGCTACTTCATCAACTTCATGACCGGCAAAGGCTGGATGAGCGACAACACCGCGTCGATAGTGCTCACCATTGCCCTGGCATTCTTCATGATAGGCCGCTTCGGCGGCAGCTGGATTATGCGCACCGTCAAGGCAGAGCACATGCTGCTCGCATGCGCGGCAGGCAGCGTGCTCTGCATGGGGCTTGTGCTGTGCAACTGGGGCAGGATATCAATGATTGCCCTCATCTGCAACTATGCCTTCGAGGCTATTATGTTCCCTACTATTTTCTCGCTCTCCCTACGCGGATTGGGCAACCTGACCAAGAGCGCGTCGTCGCTGCTCATGATGACGCCCATCGGCGGCTGCGGCTTCCTGCTCATGAGCATCATAGCCGATTCTACAGGCATGTTGTCTTTGCCGTTTGTCATCCCATTCCTCTGCTATTTCATTGTTCTTCTTTTCGCTTCCGAGCTTACGAGGAAAGGAAACGGCCCCGTCCTGATGCTATAACCCCAAACAAGCACCTATGAATACCCCCTGCCGCCTGCTACCGTTAAGCATTCCCACTCTCGTTCACCTCGTTAGCCTCATCCCGCCATCTGACAGGAAGAGTAGTCGAAGACGAAACCGATGAGGACTTGCAAGCGGCAACGGTTGGCAGGAAGACAGGCAAACAATGTCCCGCGCCGCCTCATGCTCCACGCTTCTCACAAGCACATGACAGGAGCCAAAAAGCCAAAGCCGAAGTACTTTTGGCAGTAGTTTGCAAAACCGATGTAGCAAAAACGTTTGACTTAAAACAAGGCACAAGCCAATATTAGATTTTTTATATTTCTGCAACATAAAATAAACCCGAACGCCTTTGAGAAAAGCAAAGAATTTGTTAAATTTGCAAGCGTAACAAAAGAAGAAATCATCTTTTAAAACATTTAATAAAATGGTCAACTACAAAGATTTAGGTCTCGTAAATACACGCGAGATGTTCAAGCGCGCAGTCAGTGGCGGCTATGCCATTCCTGCTTTCAACTTCAACAACCTGGAACAATTGCAGGCTATAATCACCGCAAGCTCTAAGCTCAAGAGCCCTGTCATCCTGCAGGTTTCCAAGGGCGCACGCGCTTACGCCAACCCAATCCTGCTGCGCTACATGGCACAGGGTGCTGTTGAGTTCGCAAAGAGCCTCGGATGCAACCATCCCGAGATTGCGCTTCACCTTGACCACGGCGATACTTTCGAGCTCGTTAAGGACTGCGTAGACCTGGGCTTCTCATCAGTGATGATTGACGGCTCAAGCAAGCCTTACGAGGAGAACATAGAGCTCACACGCAAGTGCGTTGAATACGCTCACAAGTATGACGTTACCGTTGAGGCAGAGCTTGGCGTTCTCGCAGGCGTTGAGGACGAGGTTGCCTCTGAGGAGAGCCACTACACAAAGCCCGAGGAAGTAATCGACTTCGCACAGCGCAGCGGTTGCGACAGCCTCGCCATCTCTATCGGCACAAGCCACGGTGCTTATAAGTTCAAGCCCGAGCAGTGCACACGCGACCCGAAGACAGGCCGCCTGGTTCCTCCTCCATTGGCATTCGACGTGCTTCACGAGATTGAGAAGAACCTCCCTGGCTTCCCAATCGTTCTCCACGGTTCTTCTTCAGTACCACAGGAATACGTCGACATCATCAACCAGTATGGCGGCAAGCTGCCTAACGCAGTCGGCATACCGGAGGAGCAGCTCCGCGAGGCTTCAAAGAGCGCAGTCTGCAAGATCAACATCGACTCAGACTCTCGTCTGGCTTACACAGCCGGTGTGCGCGAGACTTTCGCCCAGCATCCTGACTACTTCGATCCTCGTCAGTATGGCAAGGTGGCACGTCAGTACATGACAGATATGTACGAACACAAGATTACCAACGTACTGGGATCTGACAACAAGCTCGCCAACTGCGACTAAAGAAAACACTTCTGCCATAAGGGCAGAAGATTCTTAAAATACAAATAGCGGTGAAACAACGCAATGGTTGTTCTACCGCTATTTTTTTATTCCTTCCCCGACAAAGCTTTTGCCGCATATCCACAAAGCTTTTATCGCATTGCCATCAAACTTTTGCCGCAACGCCACTAAACTTTTAACGCAACGACCGTACGCCGTTTCCAAGCTTCACGCACGCCGCTCCAGCCTGATACGCACAGCGCATGTAGAACACACGTAAACCGCGCGTAGAACACACGCACGCCGTCGCTACCATGCACGAACGGCGTACGAGCTATTTCACCGAGCCATTGCGCCCCAACGTCAGCACCTTGGCATGAAGCTGATAGCTGGCATGATCGAAGAATATGTTCGGGTTGATAGTGCGGTCCTTGAACCGTATCTCGAAGTGGAGATGCTCCGTCGTGGCACGCCCCGTGCGCCCCGTGAGGCCAATCACCTGTCCAGCCTTGACCTTGTCGCCTTTCTTCACAAAGTTCTTGGACTGATGGCTGTAGCAGGTTGAAAATCCGTAAGCATGCCGAATGACGATATAGTTGCCATAGCCATAGTAAGGCCCCGACTGCGTAACCACGCCGTCGAAAGCCGCAAGCACGTCGTCGTTGGGCTTTGTCTTAATATCCACTCCTGCATGGCGACGCTTGCCGCCAAAAGGACTTATGACGCGTGCGCCTGCCAAGGGGTATGCCCAGTGCTCTTTCTCTATCCGTTGCAAGTCGAGCTTGAAGGTCGCGCTCTTTTCAAACGGGTCTTCGTCTACTTCGTCCGGGTCAAGCGAAACACCTTTCCTCTTTTCTTCTTTCACTATCGATACAGCCACGCGGTTCCCGCTCTTGCGGCACTGAACCACCTGCCGTCTGAGCCTGTGGCTGTTTATCTCGACAATAGTCTCCGGATTAATCCAGCCGCCATTCACCATGATGGCGAACATGCAGAACACGCGCCCGTCCTTTCCTCCGACTATAGCCACGGTTTGCCCGGCTTTCACGTGCTGCCCTACTTTGACCATGTTCTGGGCGTTGTTGCCATAAACCGTTTCCAGCCCGTTGTCGTGGCGAATGATGACCACGTTGCCGAGCTGCTCGCTATGCCGCGAATAACGCACAGTTCCTGAGAACATTGCTTTCACGGCATCTCCTTTCGTCGTAACAATTTCCAACGCCTGGTTGCCTTTCAGCTCAGCCTTGCCCACAGGCAGAGGAAAAGAATATTCGTTGTCTTTTAGGATATTGAAATCGATGTTGAAAGCATTGCTTTGAGCAAAAAGCCCGGGCGTGGGCACGCTTATAGAGGATTGCTCGGCTGCCGTAAACGTTTTTTGCGCAAAGGCAGGAGAAAGCGTCAACGGGAAAATCAAAGCAAGGAAAAAATATATAAAGAGTTTCTTCATTTTCAAGTCTAAAGTTTTAGGGTATTATCTTCTGTGGCAAGCGGCAGAGCGACGTGCTATTTCAGAAATATGCCACTGTATATTCTGCCGGAAGCCTGCCCCAGGCGGCGTGCCGAGAAATAATCGGCGCACCTGTCGTAAGTGCAGACACCGGACTGTATTATGTTGGATTGCGGAACGCCGGCACTTTCAAGTTGCAGCCGGTTGCAAAGCGGCAGGTCTATGTGCCACTTCCAGCCCGCCCCGTCATCCACGCCAGCACTTTGCGTAGGGAAACGTTTGGCTATGAGGCTCATGTCAAAACACTGCCTCTCAAACTCGTCGTAAACCTCTTGCCCCACCTCAAAGTTTCCGAGCGATATGCCAGGCCCAATGACTGCCAAAAGGTCTTGCGGGCGTGTGCCATAGGCAAAACGCATTTTATCGATTGCAGCAAGCGCAATCCTCTGCACCGTGCCGCGCCATCCGGCGTGAACTGCCGCTACGGCATGGTTGGGCTCGTCATAAAGCAAAATCGGAATGCAGTCGGCTGTGGACACGCCTATGCAAACGCCTCTGATGTCTGTCATGATGCCGTCGACTCCATCCAGCAGCCGCGCACGTTCTTCCCCTGTGGCTGAAAGCACATCCGCTGTCACTGTCAGGCATTCAATGCCATGCACTTGATGAGGCGTCAGGATTTTATCGTCAGGGATGCCAAGCTCCCGCCCCAAAGCTTTCCTATTGGCAACCACTGCCGCAGGGTCATCGCCGCAATAAGGATTAATGTTGAACTCGCCATAGCCGCCCTTGCCCGCGCCGCCATGACGGGTGGTGGAGAAAGCCACCACGCCTTGCGCAATGTCATAACGAGCGAGAACCGGCAAGCCTTGAGAGTCTTTATCCTTGAACATTACAACCTAAATTCAAACTTCGTCAAAATCATCAATATCCTCGGCATCCACTACCTCAATCTCGTCAGCGTCCTCGTCTTCCATTTCCTTCTTGAAACGTGCCATGTCCTTGTCCCTGTGCACAAGCGTGTCGTCGGCTATTATCTCGGCAAGCTTGTTGCTCTCGCTGTTAAGCTCACGCCACAGCACGTCCTTCAATTCGTTGATGCCATAGCCGCTGACCGCCGATATGAAAACCACGGGCAGGTCGGTTGGCAAATCTTCCTCAAGCATCTGTATGAGCTCGTCGTCAAGCAGGTCGCTTTTGGTGACAGCCAACACACGGTGCTTCTCAAGCATGTCGGGGTTGAACCTCTCCAGTTCGCCAAGCAACACCTCATAGTCGTGCTTGATGTCGTTGCTTTCGCCCGGAACCATGAACAGCAGGAGGGAGTTGCGCTCTATGTGGCGCAGGAAACGCAGTCCGAGGCCTTTGCCTTCGCTTGCGCCCTCTATGATTCCCGGGATGTCAGCCATCACGAAGGACTTGCCGTCGCGGTAACTCACGATGCCGAGCGACGGCTCAAGCGTCGTAAACGGATAGTTGGCAATCTTAGGCTTTGCGCTCGACAGGGCTGACAACAGCGTAGACTTGCCTGCGTTAGGAAAGCCTACGAGACCGACGTCGGCAAGCAGCTTCAGCTCAAGAATAACGGTCATTTCCTGCGCAGGCTCTCCCGGCTGCGCAAAGCGCGGTGTCTGTCGTGTTGCCGTGCGAAACTGGAAATTGCCCAATCCGCCCCGTCCGCCTTCAAGGAGCACGTATTCCTGCTTGTCATAAGTGATGTCGCAGACATACTTGCCCGTCTCGGCATTGTAAACCACAGTGCCGCACGGCACGTCTATATAGGAATCCTTGCCGTCGGTGCCGTGACATTTGTCAGAGCCGCCATTGCCTCCATGCTCAGCATAGACGTGCTTTTGATATTTAAGGTGCAAAAGGGTCCAATAGTTGTGGTTGCCGCGCAATATCACGCTGCCGCCATGTCCGCCGTCACCGCCGTCAGGCCCTCCGTTTGGCTGGTATTTAATATGCTTAAGGTGTGCGGAGCCCCTGCCTCCCTTGCCCGAGCGGCAGACAATCCGCACGTAGTCTACGAAATTACTTTCCATTTAACTTTGAAATTTGAACTTTGAACTCTATGATTTCTACAAGCAATCTACTTTTTAAAAACATCTGCATGAACTTCTGTCTTGAACTTAGCCCTTTATTGCAGTCATAAAGTTCAAAGTCCAAAGTTCAAAGTTCAAATCGAGTCAACGATCTTGCAGATGTCCTCGAAAACACGGTCAATGTCGCCAAGCCCGTCAACAGAATAGAACAGGCCTGCCTCGTCGTACCACTTGCACAGAGGCTGTGTCTGAGTGTGGTAAACATTGAGGCGCTTCTTGATTGTTTCCTCGTTGTCATCGCTGCGCCCGCTCTCCTTGCCGCGCAGGACAAGGCGTTTCATAAGCTCCTCGTCGGGCACGTGAAGCTCTATCATGGCTGCAATCTTGTGCCAACGGTCGGCAAGCATGTCCCTCAGAGACTCAGCCTGCGGAATGGTGCGTGGGAAGCCGTCGAAGATTACGCCCTCGTGGTCCTTGCCAAACTTGTCGTAAACATCGGCGAGAATCACCACCATGAGGTCGTCGGGAATGAGCTGGCCGTTGTCGATATAACGCTTTGCAGTCTTGCCAAGCTCTGTGCCGTTCTTGATTTCATTGCGCAGCACGTCACCTGTAGAGATGTGCTTGAAACCATACTTCTTGATAAGTTTCTCACTCTGCGTGCCCTTGCCTGAACCCGGGGCACCAAAAATAACAATGTTCTTCATTTTTTTTATTATTAAGCCACTCCATGCGCGTCTCTCTTGAACGTACATTTGGAGAAGCCTTGTTATCCTACTCCACTATTGTGTAAATATCTCTCAGATTTCTGCCCTGCTGGTCATAGTCAAGACCATAGCCCACTATGAAGTCGTTGGGAATTTCCATTGCAGCGTACTCTATGTCAAGCTTTTCTTTCAGCTTGTCAGGTTTTAAAAGCAATGTGCATATATGCAGCGACTCAGGCTTGCGCGTACCCAAGCTCTCGAGCATGTGCTTCATGGTGTGCCCTGTGTCCACAATGTCTTCCACAATGACAACCGTGCGCCCTTGCAAGTCCTCGTTTATTCCGACCACTTCCTTTACCTTGCCCGTAGTCGTGGTGCCCTGATATGATGCCAGCTTGACGAAGGATATTTCACAAGGTATAGTTATGTAGCGCATCAAGTCGGCGGCAAAGATGAACGAACCGTTCAAAACGGCAAGAAAAAGCGGATTCTTGCCGGCCATGTCTTTGTTAAGTTTTTCAGCTACAGCCTTTACTCGGTTTTGGATTTCCTCCTCTGTAATGAACGTGCGGAACGTCTTGTCCTTTACCTTTACGATGCTCATATAAATGCGTTGTTTTTTAAATTTATAGTGCAAAATTACTAAAAAGGTAAAAGAGTAAAGAGGCAAAGAGGCAAAAAGTAGGCTGACAAAAGCAAAAAAGCAAAAAAAACGGGGCAGCGTCAGTTTTTTTACTCTTTTGCTTTTTTACTCTTTTACTTTTTCCGTATCTTTGCAGTGATATGAAGATTTTCACTTCTGCTCAGATACATGAGCTTGATAAATATACCATAGAGCACGAGCCTGTAAAGGGAATTGAGCTTATGGAACGTGCCGCCAAGGTCATTACCGATGCCATAATGCAGGAATGGACCGAGGCCACTCCCGTCATGGTTCTTGCCGGGCCGGGCAACAATGGGGGCGACGCGCTTGCCGTGGCACGCATGCTCGCCAACGCCAACTTCAAGGTAAGCGCCTATCTGTTCAACATCCATGACAAGCTTTCCGAAGACTGTGCCACAAACCGCCAAAGGCTAATCGACGAAAAGAAGGTCAGGTTCACTGAAATATCGCTCAACTTTGACCCACCGGAGCTTACGAAGGACACGCTCGTAGTGGACGGGCTATTTGGCTCGGGGCTGAACAAGCCACTCATGGGAGGGTTCGCCTCATTGGTGAAATATATCAACCAAAGCTCTGCCAAGGTGGTAAGCATCGACATCCCGTCGGGGCTGATGTGCGATGACAACACCAACAACGTACATTCAAACATCATTCGCGCCGACCTCACACTGACATTGCAGCAGAAAAAGCTGTCAATGCTAATGGCTGACTGCCAACGATATATCGGCAGGCTGCGCGTGCTCGACATACGCCTCAGCCCCGAATACATACAAAAGACACCTGCCACTTTCAAGATATTAGAGGAAGACGAACTGCTGCCACACTTGCGCCACCGCCACGACTTCGCCAACAAAGGGACGATGGGGCACGCCCTAATCATTGCCGGCAGCTACGGCATGTCGGGGGCGGCAGTGCTTGCTACGCGTGCCTGCCTGCGCGCTGGAGCCGGAAAGGTGACGACACACACGCCGAGGCGCAACTATGACATCATGCAGATAAGCGTGCCGGAAGCCGTACTGCAGATGGATAACGACGATACCATGTTCTCCGAAAGCGTCGATTGTGACGACTTCGACGCTCTTGGCATAGGACCGGGACTGGGACAAAACGAAAACACGGCTATCGCCATAATAGGGCAGATAAGGCGTGCCAAGTGCCCCGTCGTGGTAGATGCCGACGCACTGAACGTGCTCGCAAGCCACAGGGCATGGATGCAGCAACTGCCTTCAGGCATTATCCTGACACCCCATCCACGCGAGTTCGACCGCATGTCGGGCAATCTTGCCGGCAGCAGCTATGAGCGACTTTCAAAAGCACGCGACCTTGCACAAAGGCTGCACGGATACATCATCCTGAAAGGGCATTACGCCGCGCTCTGCATGCCCGACGGAAGCGTCTGTTTCAACCCTACAGGCAACAGCGGCATGGCAACGGCAGGCAGCGGCGACGTGCTCACGGGCATCATAACAGCCCTGCTCGCACGAGGCTACAACCAAGCCGAAGCCTGCGCGATTGGCATGTACCTGCACGGGCTTGCAGGCGACCTTGCCGCAAAAGACCTTGGAAAGGAAAGCCTCGTGGCCGGCGACTTGATAAAGTATTTGCCAAAAGCGTTCTTGAGATTAGAGGACTAAACATTTCACATTCCATAATTCACATTACAAACTTCAAGTATTATGAAGCTAAAAATCTTACTGTTGTTAATCTTCCCCCTGAGCCTGAGCGCACAGAGCATAGAAGGCACAAGATACTCGTTGCCGAAGAACGGCATACGGTTTACCGTGAAGGTGGAAAAAACCAAATACACGCCCGGGCGTTTCTGCCAATACGCCGAAAGATACCTTAAGAGGAGCGTGGAGCAGGAGCCAAAGACTACCTACCGCATCATAAGCATCGACGCAGACCAAATGGCGATGCCTGACACTTCGAAGCAATTCACTTTAATTGTTGACAAGAAACACAGCATCTCTAAAGTGACGTGTTCGCCAAGCGGACAGCTGCTCGCCATAAACGCGGATGCCGCACAAGCCACTATGCCCGATAGGAAGTTCACCCCGGCACCGAAGCCCAAACCTCTGAACCCTAACGACTTCATGACTGAGGACATCCTGAACGCCGGCAGCACGGCAAAGATGGCAGAGCTCACGGCAAAAGAAATTTATGACATTCGAGACAGCCGTAACTCTCTCAGCCGTGGCGAGGCGGACAACCTCCCAAAGGACGGCGCACAGCTAAAGCTGATGTATGACAATATGAACCATCAAGAACAGGCTTTGGCTTCCCTGTTCTACGGCACTACAACAAAGGACACCACGCAAACGCAAATGACCTTCGTCCCGGTCAAGGAAGGACGGAGCACGCTTTTCCGTTTCTCTAAATACTACGGACTCGTTGACAGCGACGACCTTAGCGGCGAACCGTATTACATAAACGTCACCGACCTTCACACGGCAACGGCTCCACAAACGAGCGAAGCCGACAAAAAGAAAGAAGACAAAGGTGACATTGGCTTGCGCGTGAACGTGCCAAGCAAAATAAAAGTTACCGTAACCGGCAATGGTAAAGACCTTAAGACCGTGGACATGAACGCCGCCCAGTTTGGATACATAGAGCCTCTCAGCGGAGAACTGTTCGGCAAGAAGCAGACTTCAGAAATAGTTCTTGACCCATTGACAGGCAGCGTAAAGAGCATTAAAGCATTGGAGTTGGAGCGGTGAAAAAAAAATGATTGAGAATTTTGATGGCTAAGCCTCTCAACCCTCTAAAAAAGCTCAACATTTCCAACATCTTAACTCCTGATTCCTAACTCATAACCTCTGCGCCCTCTGTGCCTCTGCGTGCAAAACTTAGTGAGTATTAGTTTTTGCTCACAAGTTAGTCTTCATCACGCAGAGGCACAGAGGCGCAGAGATTTTAGAGTGGAAATTACTGCTTTGTTTCAAAGATTTAAGGAGGAAGCCTAAAGGCTTTTGGAAAGTTCCAAACTTCTAACTCCTATTTCCTAATTACAAATTTCTCATTGCCTTAAATTAAAGCCTGATACATCAACCACGGGCTTCACTCCCCTGCCGTCTTCGCGCTCATAGCCCACGCTGACGACCTTAGTCTCGCCCGGCATCAAGTGGAAATAGTTGTCGGAATAAATCACGGGCAATATCTGCTCGCCGTCGGAGCCTTTCAAGTTCAGGCGAATGAGCATTGCCGGCACACCTGACTTATTGGTCAACGTCACGCTCAGATGTTGAGAGCCGTGAGCAGACGCTTGAGGATTGACGGATATCTTTGCCTCAACATCAGCCTTTGGCAATGCAGCCAATGCCCTCCAACTTTCATCTGTCTTGGCATCTACATAGAAGTTCTCCGACACTACGCCGCCGTTTTCCTCCAGCCGCAAGCGGATAAAACAGATGCTGTCCTTTGGTGAATCTATCTTCATGCAGCTCTGCGTCCGGTCTTCACCGACGGTCACATCCTTTTTCTGCTCTGACAGCACGTTGCCTCTCATGTCCAGTACTTGAGCCACTACGGCGACTTTCCTTTGATTGCCGGCAGCAATGTTCACCACTTCCACCTCGCGCTTCGACGGATTGAACTGCACGTGCAGCGGCTCGCAAGCTTTCTTTGCGCCGAAATAAGCAGCTGTCGGCTCAAAGTAATAGTCATAAGTACACCATACCATACTTGGCCAGCATGAGTGGCTCATCCAAATGACAAGACCCTTGCGCAGCTGTTGTGAACTCTCATACATGGCGCGATAACCCTCATAGTCAAGCCACTGTGCCCATTCCGTAAACTGTTCCGCGCCTTGAGGTTTGCCAAAGCGTTTTTCCATGATGTCGCAGAACGAAGACCCTCGCTGGGCTCCCTGCAACGTAAAGTCGTGCTGGCCCCATGCCTCGCCGATAGGCCACAGGCTGTCGGGGGCAAGCATGCGCTTAAGACTCTCATAAGAAGGTACGTTAGGCATGCCACGCTCCGAATGGAGTTTGCCCGTCTGGTGGTCGAAATAATATTTCGTGTCCATCATGCGATAAGGCCCATGACCGCTCACGCCATCGTCGGCAGAACTTGGAATATAGCCCAATTGCGGATGAAGCTGCTTTATCTGCTGTCTGAAGCTGTCGTCAAGCGTCTTCGGCGGATAGCCTTCGTTACGCCCTACATAAATGCCGATAGAAGGATGGCGGCGGATCTTCTTAATCAGGTCTTCCGAATTGTCAAGGAACATTGACTCGTTGTATGGGTCGGGCCCGTCCCACGGATTGGCAAGCCAGAAGTCCTGCCACACCATAATGCCGTATTTGTCGCAGGCATCATAGAATTCTTCCTCGCCAATCTGGCCTACCCAGTTGCGTATCATGTTGAAGTTCATCTCCTTATGATACCTCACAGCCACATCGTACTCGCGACCCCTATAGTTCAGGTTGGTCTCCGAGAAGCCCCAGTTACCGCCCAGAGGCACGAGCCTTTTACCATTAACAAAAATCTTGGTGTCGGTGTCAAGCGTCTCATAGCTCATCTCCCTGATGCCTGCCTTATAGTTCACCACAGCCTCTTTGTCGCCCTCTATGCTGAAGCCTGCGTCGTAAAGATAGGGGTCGCCATAGCCGTTAGGCCACCACAGCCGCATCTCCTGTCCTTTCAGCTGGGGGAACTCGCCGGGCGTAAACGCCACCTCTTTTTCCTCATGCGGGAGCAGGCTTACTTTCTTGCTGAATGTTATGCCGCCTATCCAGCCCTTCACCGTAACGTCTTTGCGAGCCGCACCATAGTTCTTCACCATCACAGCAGGAGTCATGTCAGCCAACCGTTTGTCGCCGCTGAGCTTAGTAGTAACCACAGGGTCAGCCACGCTCACGCCACGGTCGTGCGCAAGGTACACGTCATTCCAGATGCCAACCTCACGCCCCGGCAGACTCGTTATCCAGTCCCAGCCTATCGTGGCATGGAACGTGGGGTTGTCAGCTCCCAGCACGCCGCCGTTGATGTCGGTGCTCTCGCTGTTCTTCACTTTCACCGGACCGAAATGCTCATTCCTCAATACTTTCACCTCCAAGCGGTTGTCACCCTTGCGCAACATGGCGGTAACATCAAACTTAGCACGCTTGAAAGCTCCTTCTATGCGCCCTATCTGCTTGCCGTTGAGCCATACCTCCGCTTTCCAGTTGATACCGTCGAAGCACAGATAGGTGCGCCGGCTCTTGTCCAAGGCGTTTATCTTGACGTTTGCCTTATACCAGAAGTCAGACTTGAAGAAGCTTTCCGAAATTTGCCTCATGTTGTTGGCATACCTGTTGTCAGGCACGGCACCTATGTTCATGTAGCTTGTGAGCACGGTGCCCGGCACAGTGGCGGCAATCCATTGGTTGTCGCCATCACGCCTCAACTGCCATGAGCCGATGCCATCGCCGACTGACTTGGCTACCACGGGAACAAGACCGCCTTTACCCCACACTTGCATCTCGCCGAGCGCAAAGAGGCCGCTGGCATCCGGCTCAGCCATCGTGAGTCTCACGTAGCGGCAACGGGTGGGGTTAGGAGTGAGGATTGAGGAGTCAGGAGTTGGGAGATTATGCTTAATGTAATGACCGGACTTCCAGGCTTCTGTCTTCCGAACTTCAGAGTCAGGAGTCAAGCGCAGGTCTTTCCAGCTCTTTCCGTCGTCGGAGACCTGCACGTTGCACACAGCAGGTTTGTGAATCCAGCTCAGTACTATCTTGTCAATGTCCGCCTCAGCACCGAGGTCAACCATTAGCCACGGCTTGGAGTCTATGCGACTGTCGGCAACCCATGCGCTCGTGAAGCGTGACGACGGCAGCCAGCTGTCGTTGGTCGAAATCCACCGCCCGCCTTTGGCTGTTGACAGGTCACCCGAGGCGACATACCGCCCGCCGTCAACCTCGTACAGCCGCCAGTAGGCGCAACCGTCCATGTCGAGCTCTATGCGCATGTGGCGGTATGAGTGAGGAGTTGGAAGTGAGGAGTGAGAAGTTAGGAGTGAGGCGTTAAGCGGTATGTCTGTGCCAACCAGCCTCAGCGGAAGCCTTATTGCCGCCTCCTGCTTGTTGGGGTCGGAACTCACCATCTGCCTTGTTGCAACGCCCGGCAGCGACCGTGACTCCTGCCTCCCTACCTCTTTCCACTGCCTGCCGTCGTCGGAGGCAAGCACTTTTATGCAATAGCCGTTGACAGCCTTGTCGGGATAATATACAGCCTCGGCAAGCAACCGCAGCGTGTCGAGCCTTACAGCCATGCCAGTCCAGTCATACTGCACGCTTGCCCTTTCGCCATCCACGATTACCGCTGAATGCACATTGCCGTCAATACTCTTCTCCTTGTCGCGCAGCCCCTGCCGCCTCCCGTTGATGAGCACATCAAGCATCGCCGGTTCTCCCTTGCAGCTTATGCCGTCGGTCACGAGTTGCGCCGTGAGGTTATAGTCTATAGACGACGATGCGTAAGCCGCACGGTTCAAAGCCACATTACGGTACTCGCCACTTTTGGCCATATCAGGTCCCTTGTAATCGACACTCCTGCCAGGGTACACCCCGATGCCACGCGTGAAGCCACCGTCAGCCCTTGCCGTAGCAGAGCCAATGCTCAATGTCATTGTCAATAAAGCCGTCAGCAAATAGTAGATGTTTTTTTTCATACTCCGTTTAATTTGTGCTTACCAAAGATTTAATAGTGCTACAAAGGTAATAAAAACCAGCGGAACCGCAAAACGCATAACGCCATTTTCATAGACTTTGAGAAATAAAAGCCAAACGGTAATGCGGCAAAGGTTTTTACGCCACCCGATTAAAGTTTTATCGCAAGCCGGCAAAAGTTTCAACACAATGCGATAAAAGTTTAATCGCAAAACGAATGCGCCTTTATGCAAATACTGTTCTGAAAAATAAAGCAGATGTTTGCACAGCAAAAATAAAATAGCTATATTTGCACTCAACTCTAAAAACAAAATTTTCGTGACAAACAACGACTGCCACAGGGCAGCAATCACTTTGGACATTGGCAAAAGCCATTGAACCAAAGACTTATGAATATGAATTTATTATAAATAACAAACAAAATGAAACCAAACTGTAAAACTAAGAAAATCAAAACACTGCTAATACTCTGCATATTCGCCTTGGCAGCGCAAGCCAACCCCGTGGACGAACTCATAGAGCGCATAGCACCGGGGAACGCCAAAAAGTTCAAGACTGAACTAAGGAAAGGCAGCAGGGATTTCTTCGAGCTTTCACAGGCTGGAAACCGTGTGCGCATAGCCGGGAACACGTGGGTGAACATAGCGACAGGTCTCAACTGGTACTTGAAATACTATTGCGGCCAACACCTATCGTGGAACAACATGCAAGCCACGCTACCGGCGCAACTGCCCCGCGTTGACAAGACTGAGCGCCATGAAACCGACCTTAAGCTGCGCTATGATTTCAACTATTGCACCTTCTCCTATTCGATGGTCTTCTGGGACTGGAATCGCTGGCAACAGGAGCTGGACTGGATGGCATTGCACGGCATCAACATGCCGCTTGCCATAGTGGGCGAAGAATGCGTCTGGCGGAACATGCTGCTAAAGCTGGGCTACAGCAAGGAGGAAGCCGGACGATTCATTGCCGGACCTGCCTTTCTCGCATGGTGGGCGATGAACAACCTTGAGGGCTGGGGCGGGCCCTTGCCTGAGAGTTGGTACAAACAGCAGGAAGCTTTGCAAAAGAAAATACTCGCCCGCATGAAAGAGCTTGGCATGCATCCCGTCCTGCCAGGCTATTGCGGCATGATGCCCCACGACGCAAAAAATAAGCTTAATGTAAATGTTACGTCTGGAGGCACGTGGAACGGATACACGCGTCCTGCCAACCTGTCGCCCACTGACCCGTCCTTTGACCAGATAGCCGACCTTTATTATTCAGAGCTTACCAAGCTGTTTGGCAAGGCAGACTATTACTCTATGGATCCTTTCCATGAGGGCAGCGGCGGAAACGCAGACTACGCCAAGGTGGGACAGCAACTTATGGCAGCAATGAAGCGCGCCAACCCGAAAGCAGTATGGGTGGTGCAAGGATGGGGCGAGAATCCACGCCCAAAGATGATAGAGAATCTGAAAAGAGGCGACTTGCTTGTACTCGATCTCTTAGCACGTCAAGATAACGACATCAAAAGCTCCGGAAGTTGATTGGTATGCCATCGAGGAGCCTTGGACTTTGCGACACAATGCTTATTCCGCAAAGCCCGTTGGCGACCCCATAGCAACGGCTCGCCTTGTAATGGACTTTTTGACAGGCAAGAAATAAGTAGCGCGCCGCCACAAAGGCAAGACAGGCTCTGGCTCTGCGGCACTATGCACCGGGCATGAGCACCGCGCCCTCCTGCTTTCGCCCATCCATCATTATCTTCAACGGCCGTGGGAAGCGAACATGACGCACACGGTCGTTTTCAAAGACGGCAGGCATCCGGTCAAGGATGTCCTTGCGAAGAACGCCCCCTTCTTCAGTTCCTGCATTAGCAGTGCCTTGCACGCCCCCCTCGGAGAATGTCTTGGAAAGGCTGATGGTGAAATAGCCAACGCCAAACGACGTCAGGTTCTGGAAGAAATGGGTGCCCTGGCTGGGGTCTACCCTGTAGCCGGGCAAAGCAACCTCAACAATGACGCGTGCCGCACTAATGGCAGGCCACTTCACCGGTACGCCGAGCCATGAGTCGCTCGAGCCCCAGCGTCCCGGTCCTATGAGTATATAGTTGCGCCCCTCATCGAGGAAGCGGCGGTTTATTTTCTCTATATCGTCTGCCACATCATAATTGTTAGCAGCACTGTAATTATCATCATATCGCACATACACCACGTCTGTCACGTCCTCGGAAATGCCGTGTCCAAGAGAATTGTGGCTTCGCAACAAGCAGTCGCCGTCCGGAATATTGGCAACATCCTCTACAAGCTCCTGCTTAGTGTCCACAATGGGGCGTATCTGCAACAAGCAGAAGTCGGCAGCGACCCCATTAGTGCATTCCCCATCAGAAGACTGCGAGACATTGCAGGCAAACTCAATCTCCACGGGGCGACGCATAGCCTCGGAGCCGTACTTCATCGACATCTTTAGCAATTGTGGCAAAGGCACGACACCTTGGTTCAGCACGCCGGCAAAGGAAATTATCTTTCTGCCACCAGGATAGAGCCCGTCTCGTATGACCTGGTCGTTAGGGTCATAAGTAGACGCTATGTAGTTGAGCGAGCCGTCCTTGTCAGCCTCCTTGACACGCAAATTCAAGATGTTGAAACCGTCGTCCACCTTGAAGTCTGTGCCCACGCGGCTCATGTCAAGAGCATAGAACCGCGTCTGCGTGTCGCGCAAGGCTATTTCCATGTCCGACAGCTGCAATATCTGGTCGGGATGGTATGGCGAGACGCGCAGGGTCTGCCCACCGTCGACGATATACTTGCCAAGTCCGAGAGCCAGTGAGGCTATGCCTTCCTCTGCCTTCTCGTCGCCGATGGGGTAATAGTTTATGGAGCGCAGCACGCCTGATATGTTCGGGTAGAATCGTCCGCCATAGTCCTTACCAACCACTTCCTGCAATATAACCGCCATCTTTTCCTGATCAATGACATTCGACGTTGCTGTCATATACGCTTTAGAGTCTTTATAGAACACCGAGGCGTAAACACTCTTTATCGCGGCTGCAAGCATCTGCAACATCTCCTGCCTGTCGGCTAAGCGCGGTATCATGTAAGTAGAATAGATACCCGCGAACGGCTGATAGTGGCTGTCCTCAAGAAGCGAGCTTGAACGTATGGCTATTGGGCCGCTCGTAGCATCAAAGAAGGTAAAGAAGTCGGCAGTATAACTGTCTGGCAACTGTGCTTGAAGGAACCTTTCAAGTATAGCCTCGTCGGGTGCGTTGCTGAGGGCTATGGGATAGAGGTCGTTTTGCTCCATGAACCGGTCGAAGATGTCGGTGCAGAGCACCACGGTCATGGGTATGCGCACGGTAACGCCAGGAAACTGGTTGAAGTCGGGGTGGGTCTTTATGATGTTGTCAAGGAACGCCAGCCCGCGCCCCTTGCCGCCGAGGGAGCCGTCGCCGATGCGTGCGAAGTGGGCATAGCGGTCGAACTTGCCGCGGTCGAACACCGCCACCACGCCGAGGTTCTTCATATGGCGATACTGCACTATTGCGTCGAAGATTATCTGCCGGTGCGCATCCACATCCTGCAGTTTGTGCCACGTTACATGTTTCAAGAAGTTGCTCACAGGGAAGATGGCACGGGCACACAGCCAACGGCTGATGTGGTTGCGCGAGACGTGGTAGAGCATAGAGTCGGAAGGAATCTTGAAAATGTTGTCCTGTAACTCCTTCAACGAGTGTATGCGCATTATCTCATTATGCGTCTTCGGGTCACGGAATATGAAGTCGCCGAAGCCCATGTGCTCTTCGAGTAGATGGCGTAGCTCCACGGAAAGCATCTTCGAGTTCTTGTCGACATAATGGAAACGCTCGGCGGTGGCGCGCTTCCCGTTGGCTGTCTCCGAGCTCTCCATGATGAGCGGCAGGTATTCGTCCTCCCCCCTTATGGCTTCGAGCAACTTGAAGCCAGCCTCACTATCCTTGACTCCGCCAATAGGGAATCGAACATCGCTTACAACGCCAAGACAGTTATTCTTGTACCGCTCGTAGAGCGACATCGCCTCCTCGTAAGTCCTCGCCAATACCACCTTCGGCCGTCCGCGCATACGCAATGTGGCGGCATGAGGATTCAAAGCCTCGGTGGCAAAGTTCTGGCTCTGCTGGAGGATATAGTTGTAGAGATTGGGCAGAATGCTGCTATAGAACCTTATTGAATCCTCCACGAGCAATATCATCTGCACGCCTGCCTCCTTGATGTCGTGGTCAAGGTTCATCTTGTCCTCAATGAGCTTTATGATGGACAGTATGAGGTTAGTATTGCCGAGCCAGCAAAACACGTAGTCGAAGATGCTCAAGTCCTCGTTCTCCATACGCCGTGTGATGCCGTGGGAGAAGGGCGTGAGGACAACGCAGTGTATGTCCGGAAACGTTGTCTTTATTGCCCTTGCCACAGCGAAGGCGTCGTTGTCGGCATTGCCCGGCATACATATCACGAGGTCTATCTTCGTGGTGGCAAGAACTTTTTCAGCCTCGGCGGTGGTAGACACCTGCGTGAACGTTGGCGGATAACGTATGCCAAGTTCCATGTATTCGTTGTAGATTTTCTCCTCCACACGCCCGTCGTCTTCAAGCATGAAGGCATCGTAAGGATTTGCCACTATAAGAACATTGAAGATGCGGCGAGTCATGATGTTGAGAAACGTAGCGTCTTTCAATATAAACTTAGTCCACTCTTTAGGTATCTTGTTTCCCATATTCTTCGGTTTTATGGCGCAAAGTTAAACAAAAAAGGGAAAAGTCCGACTCAAAAGCAGCAACAAATGCGTTTTCTCTTGCATTTTCACCAATATGAACTATTATGAACTTGCACGATAAGTTTTTTTATCCTAACTTTGTAAAACAAAACATATAAATGAACACCATCTCTGAATGAAAAAAGCCATTCTTCTATCATGCGCACCAATAGCCATTCTCTCTGGTTGCCGTTCAGCGGAAGAAGACGTTCCTTCGCCCGTCCCACCAACGCCAAGCGCAAGCAGAAAGACGGAGATAAGCATAGTCACGACGTTACCGGAGAGGCCTGTTCCACTCCCCTTTGGGGAGGAGCCAGCGGAGAGGCTCGGACAAGGCGACCAAGCCGGGCTTTACATCGTAAGCCGAGCCGAGGGCAACGCCAAGATGGTTTTGGCAACTACCGGCAACTATATAGACAACCGACTGTACACCTACGACAATGGCTGGACGACAACGCCCAAAGTGTATTGGAAAGACAGCGTGACCCATGCCGACTTTTATTTATATACACCGTTTACGCCAAATATAGCCTCAGTAAAAGCAATGCCGTTCAGCGTCAACACCAATCAAAGCACTGAGGCAGGGTACAGGTCGAGCTGCCTGATGACCGGAAACGCGCTTGACACCTCACCAACCCACGCAAGCGTAAGCATAGCCTTGCGCCATGCCATGAGCCTGCTGCGCATAAGGCTTGAAGCAGGAAAAGGATTCAAAGAAGAAGACCTTGCCAATGCCGTCGTAAGCATCAATGGCACAAGGAACAACGCCACCGTGGACATTGCCACCGCAAGCGTCACTCCCACAGGGCAGCCCGCGACAATAACCCCAATGAAAACAGTAAACGGATATGAGGCTTTCATAATACCGCAAGACATCGGCGAAAACGACATCATAACCGTGACAATAGACGGCGAAAAACACACCCTGAGAAAAGCCATAAGCCTGCTGCCGGGCAATGAATATACCTGTACCGTGACAATAAGCAAAACCAACACAGGATTCAGCGCAGACATAATGGAATGGGACAACAACGGAACCGACTACGGAGGCACGGCACAATGAAACTCCAATATAGGAAAAAATACACACTCAATTGAATGCCTTGAAAAAAATGAAAAATATTAAACCCTTCATCTTCACTCTCCTCCTGCCTTTGCTTGCAGCCTGCTCAACCGACATAGCAGACACGGAAGGACAAAAGCTGAAGCTCATAAGCCTTGAAGGAGACATAGAGCAGATTGCGGCGACACGAGTCAACGACAGCGGCTTCACCGCCGGCGACGAGATAGGCGTGTACGTGGTTGACTACGTAGGAGCCACGCCAGGCACGCTGAAGACGAACGGCAATCACGGCGACAACGTAAGCCATACCTTTGACGAGGCAAACGGCAAATGGAATTCCGCCTACGACATGTATTGGACAGACGACCATACCCACATAGACGTTTATTCCTACTATCCATACGGAGAGCCAGGCGACGTGAACAATTACCAGTTTGAGGTGGCACGCGACCAAAGCAAGCCTTCCGACGACAACGGCATGGGCGGCTATGAAACAAGCGACTTTCTTTGGGGCAAGGCAGAGGACATTGCGCCTACAGCCACCACCATACGCCTGCCCATGCGCCACCGCATGGCTTGCGCAAGAGTGACATTGGAGCAAGGCAACGGATTTGACGAAGGCGAATGGGAACAGACCGACAAGAGCGTGCTGGCAACGAACCTCGTGCGCAAGGCAAACATTGACATGGCAGACGGAAGCGTGAAGCCAGCCGGCAACGTGGAAAGCACGGCTACGATGCCTTCAAAAAGAGACAACGAATGGCGGGCAATAGTGGTTCCACAGAAAGTAGCAGGCGGAACCACGCTCTTTGCGATAACCGTAGGCGGGCAGGCTTTCAAGTTCGCACGCACGGGCGACTTCACGTATACAGCAGGCAAAATGAGCAACTTCACCATACGCGTTGACAAGAAACTGCCGGAAGGCACCTACAGGCTAACGCTCACAGGCGAAAGCATAACGCCCTGGGAAAACGACCTTGTCAGCCACGATGCCACCACTCGGGAATATATCATTGTACGTTCAACGCCCGGTCATCTGAAAGACTCAGTACAGGCTGCGCACAAAGACTACACGAAGGTGAAGAACCTGAAAGTGACGGGCGGATTGAACAACATCGACTTCATTTTCATGAGACAAGACATGACAAACTTGCAAGCCTTGAACATGAAAGAAGCAAGAATAAAAAAAGAAGCACATCGATATGACGGCGGTCCTGACTCTGGCACGGAAGAAGACGTGCTGCCTGATGCCGCATTTGCCGACAAACTCACCTTGACACGAGTCATACTGCCTGACACATTAAAGGAAATAAGAAGTTCATTCACAGGATGCCTGTCGCTCACCGGCTCTGTAATCATCCCGGAAGGAGTGACAGAGATAGGCGTATCCGCATTCCTGAACTGTCACAACCTAAACAACATCTTCCCTTTGCCGTCCACTGTCAAGACAATAGGCATGCAAGCCTTCCATAGATGCAGCAACCTCACCGGCAGGCTTGTCCTGCCAAACAGCCTTGAGCGGATAGACGATTATGCTTTCGCCGGTTGCTCGGGACTCAGCGGAGAGATAAAGCTACCTGAGACTTTGCAGTCCATCGGCAATTTGGCTTTCGCCAGCTGCTCCGGGGTTAGCGGCAACCTTACAATTCCGAAGCATGTCTCCATTATAAATACAGGCACGTTTGAGGGCTGCGGCTTCGACGGCTCACTTACGCTTCACGACGGCATCACCTTCATACACGACAACGCCTTCAACAATTGCAATTTCAAAGGCGAGCTACGGCTGCCAAAGGACCTGAGCATCATAAGTACGTATGCTTTCTGCGGAAACGATTTCTCAGGAAAGCTCGTGTTGCCAAAGAACCTCTTGCAAATAGGAGTCGGCGCTTTCTTCGGAAATTGGCGTCTGTCTGGCATATTAGAGTTTCCCGAAGGATTGCAGAGCATAAGCGACGTAGCCTTCGAGGGTTGCAGCTCCATTGAAGGCATTGTACTGCCCGAAAGCATGGAGAACCTGCGCCGGGGTACTTTCCGCTACTGCTACGGCATAGGCAGCATAGTCTGCAAAAGCGACACGCCGCCAACATTATGGGAGGGGGCGTTCGACGGAGTGGCTACAGACAACTTTGCGGTGGAGGTGCCCGAACAGTCGGTGGCGCAATACCAGACTGCCGCTGGATGGAAAGACTTCAAGCGCATAGCCGCGCATCACGAGCTCACCTGCCGTCCCGCGGTGGCATGCGCTCTCAACACCGAGCACAAGCAAACCATAACGCTCAACGCAGAAGGCGACTGGGAGGTGGCAAGCAAGCCGGACTGGTGCCGCGTGTCGCCCATGAGCGGTTCAAAGAAAACAGAGGTAACGCTTACCATAGGAACACTGCCCAAGGGAGCGGCCGACCGCACGGGCGAAGTGGTGTTCAGACTGAAGGATAAAGACTATACACACTCTTGCAAGGTGACGCAATATAATTACCAATACGGCGAAGACGAATGGCTGACTCTGCAAAAAGCCACGAAAGGCAGGAACGGAGGAATAAACATAGTGATCCTCGGCGACGGGTTCAATGCCAAGGAAATAGCTGACGGCACGTGCCTCAGCACCATGAGGCAGACGGCAGAGCACTTCTTTGCAATAGAGCCTTACAAGACATACCGCGACTATTTCAACGTCTACACCGCCGTCCCTGTATCTACCGAGACAGGCGTAGGCACAGTAAACACTATACGCTATAACCGCTTCGGCACTGCATTCACCAACGGCGTGGGGCTGAAAGCCGACTATGACGATATTTTCAGTTATGCCTCGAACGCCCCGACGGTAACCAAGGACAACCTCAGGCAGACGCTCATAATAATAGTGCCAAACTCAACCGACTACGGAGGCATAACGCAAATGTGGGAAGACGGCTCGGCTATAGCGTTCTGCCCGAAGACCACATACGAATATCCGCTCGACTGGCGCGGCATCATTCAGCACGAGGCAGGCGGCCACGGTTTCGGAAAACTTGCCGACGAATATATCTACCACAATGCTTTCATAGACGCTTGCCAATGCACATGCTGCGGACATGCTGATGCCGTGCGGCAAGGGAAAAGCAACGGATGGTTCGACAACATATCGTTGTCGGGCAAGGCTAACGCCGTGCCTTGGAGCCATCTCATTTACGACAAACGCTACAGCGACATTGTCGACATCTACGAAGGAGCCTTCATGCACTCGCGCGGCGTATTCCGCTCAGAGCAGAACTCGTGCATGAACAACGACATACCTTATTTCAGCACCATAAGCCGCGAAAGCATAGTAAAGAGAATCAAGAGCTATGCCGGCGAAGCTTTCTCCTTTGATGATTTTGTAAAGAATGACAAGAGGGAGGCAAGCCTCTCTCCCAGCACCTCCAAAAAGGGAAGGGATATAGCCAAGACCCGTGCCGGAAACAATCCACACGAGACCGCAAGAGCCACAGAGCACGCCCCCATAATACACCAAGGCAGCCCGCTGAGAAACATTAACAGGAAACACAGGTAAACCATGAAAACCAATATATTGCATAATATAGTCCTCGCGCTGGCAGCGGTTGCCGTTTGCTCATGTTCCGGCGACAATGAGCAGCAGTCCTCGGCAGAAGGCTTGCAGCCAATGACGTTCCGCGTAACCTATCCTTATGAGTCACGCGCCACAGAAACTTCTTTCGAGGAAGGTGACAACATTGGCCTGTTCGTGGCAAACGACTCACTGCCGTTGGAACCAAGCGGAAACCTCGTAAACAACGCAATGATTACGCTCAGCAACGGCACATGGGCGGCAGCAAGCACGCTATACTGGAGCGACGGCACCTTCAACGCCTACGCTTATTACCCTTACATCAGCAGCGTAGGCTCTACTGAAATGCTCCCTTTCAGCGTCAGCACCGACCAAAGCAAGCCTCTCCCCCAGCCCCTCCCCCAAAGGGAGGGTGGCAAATCCCTCGGCGGATATGAGGCGAGCGACCTTTTATACGCCTCAGCCCAAGGACTAAAGGCAAGCGCCGCGCCGATAGACCTCAAGTTCAAGCACACCATGAGCCGGGTAAGAGTGCGCATCGTGAAAGGCGAAGACTTCAAGGGCGAGCTGCCTGCCAACGCAAAAGTCTATATACACAACACCGTGACCTCGGCAACCGTGGACCTCACGGCAGGCGTTGTGACACGTGACCCCAAAGGCAAGATTGCCACCATAAGGGCAAGGCAAGAAGACGACCACACCTTTGCCGCAATCATCGTGCCGCAACGCATCGAAAGCCGGCAACCATTGGTTGAGGTTGAAATGAACGGCGTTTCATACATGTATGAAGGCAAGTTCACATTCAAGCCAGGAGTGCAACACCGCATAAACATCATTGTATCTGACAATCCCGACCAAGTGAAGATAGAGATTGGCGGAGAGACAGTCCCCTTTTGAACATTTCCATCAATAAATAAAAAAGAAGCCGTGAGAAAAGCCATCATAGTATTCTCAACCGCAGCACTAATGCTCACCGTGCTTGCGGCAGCGTTGTGGCTGATGCCTGCGGAAGATAACGCAGGCGAATACAGCTACGGCTCAGCCGAAGGCTTGGAGCTTACGAGGCAAGCCGACGGAAGCCTTATAGTGAAAGACAAGGAAGGCAACACGGCGTTCCCCATTCCGTTGCGTGGATGCATTATAGACAGTCAGTTCCGTGGCGGCAAGCTGCGCTTCCGCGAGAAGGCGACGGGAAGGGAAGGATACATCGACCGCCACGGCATCGCCTCATTCCTCAACACCGACAACACGCCCAACCTTTCAGAAAGGCACGGCGCACCCACAACTCCTAACTCCACACCCACAACTTCTAACTCCTCACCCTTAACCCCTAACTCAGCAACTCCTAACTCAATAAAAAACGTCGACCTGCACACTATGGCACGAAGCAACCCGTTTTATAAAGAAGCGGCAAAAATACTTCAAGGCAAGCTCACCGAGAACGACGCAAGCCACAGGCACACCGTCCTGAACTACTGTGAGCACTTCCGCACGGCTTACACTACCAAGGACATCGACTTTCTGCGGCAGGTGTTCAGCGACGACGCGCTCATCATAGTAGGCAACGTGGTGAAGCCGTCAAAGGCGGAAGGCGGCATAAGTGGTGACAGCCGCGTGACCTACGCCCTGCACACAAAGAAAGACTATCTTGAAAGGCTTTCAAAAGTCTTCAACGCGAACAAGAAGATAGACGTGCGCTTCTCCGATTTCCGCATCATGCGCCACCCCACCCGCGACGGCATCTATGGCGTCACGCTCCGCCAACACTATAAAAGCGACCGCTACGAAGACGACGGATGGCTGTTCCTGCTCTGGGACTTCCGCAACCCGTCAATGCCAATGCTGCACGTCAGAACCTGGCAACCGGCAAAGAATGTAAACGGCAATGACGACCTGATAGGCATCAGCGACTTCAATCTCGAATGACCATTGCCGCTCCACTCATAACTTCTCACCCTTATAACTCATATCTCCCTATGGCACTGACAAGACTGCTCATAACGATATTTTTCCTTTGCGCTACAACTTTTGCCGGAGCGCAGGAAAAGTCTACGGGCTTTGCCGTAAAATCTTTCAGGGTCCTCACCAACGATGTTACCGCATTCATATCGCCCGTGCGAGACCTCAACGACGAGGCTTGCGCACTGATTAAAGTCGTTGCGCCTGCCGACTTCGCATTCTCTACGCCCCTCGGCATCATGAAGCGGGAAGACAAGACCGGCGAGATATGGCTCTATGTGCCAAAAGGCACCAAGACCCTCACCATAAAGCATCCGCAGTGGGGCGTGCTGAGAGACTATCCACTGGGCATAAAGCTCGACAGCCACACCACATACGAATTGCGGCTTAGCCTGCCCTTGCCACAAGAAACAGCCCTGCACGACACGATAGTCATGACCAAGACCGTGACTGACACCATAAGGGTGGAGACACGGCGCAAGCCGGTGCCCCTGTCCGTCAACCTGCTCGCCAC
>CAZEEP010000014.1:37769-41507 GCA_964511295.1 uncultured Prevotella sp. | reverse complement strand
TAAGGGTGGAGACACGGCGCAAGCCGGTGCCCCTGTCCGTCAACCTGCTCGCCACTGCCTCCTTCCACAGCGGCAATCCGTCGTGGGGACTGATGGTTATGATGCTGTGGCGACACGGTTTCTATATGCACGCGTCTACCGACCTGCATTCCACCGGCTCCACAAGGCTGACGTGCGACAAGGACGGCTATATTGACAGCGCGCAGCCTTACTACACCGGAAAGACCCGGCAGTCAAACTATACGCTCACTGCCGGCGCAGCACACAGGCTGAGCGGCAGGCTCGCCCTGTTCGAAGGACTGGGCTACGGGCGCGCTGCAACGGCATGGCAACTCGCCGAAAGCGAGGGCGGCGGACGTGCGCTGAACGACGGACTGACGCACAAGGGCATGAGCGGCGAAGCCGGCTTGCTCTATTCATTCAAGCGCATATCCATATCGGCATCGGTCATCACCATTGCGGGGAAACAATGGCAAGGGTGCATAGGAGTGGGCATTAAACTCGGAAAACCATGAGAACATACCTTATACTTTTATTGCTGCTCTTTCTTGCCTCATGCGGAACCGACGAGCCAAGCAACATAGAGCCTACGCTGCGCACGCTGGAAGCAACCGGCATAACGCGCACGGCTGCCACGTTGCAAGGCTCCGTATCGCTGCAAGGCTCTACATCAATGCCCAAGCTTGCCTTTGCCTATGGCTTGGGCAACGACATGGCATCCACTGTTGCAGCCGCCGATTCTGCCAACGGCAGCATTTCCGCAAGGCTCTATGGGCTAAATCCCGGAACCACCTACAGGTATCAGCTCATAGCCGACAATGGGCGCGTGACCATACACGCCAACACCATGACGTTCGCCACACAGCCCAACCTTCCGCCCACCATAGACAGTGCCGCCATACTAAGCAGCAGCCCGGTAAGCGCAATCGTTGGTTTCCTTATCCCCGACGACGGTGGCGAGAAGCTTAAAGACGTGGGCTGCTACATCGTCAAAGGCAATGCCTCTCCCGGCTCATCGCTCCCTGCCGACGCGCGCAAAGTTCCCGCTTACGGCAGGCCTACGGTCACCGGCGAGTGGAGAACCGTAATAACAGAACTGTCTGTAAACACCGCCTATACCATCTTCCCCTATGCTGCCACCATTGTGGGCGAAACCATCGGCAAGGGACTGACGCTTAACACAAGCAACGCAATAGTGGTGACGGAAGGAGGCGACTTCGCCTTGATGATGAAAGGGCAACATGCCGACAGCGTCAGCGTGGCAGGATCGCTGAACGGCGACGACATACTATGCCTGAAAAGCCTCAACCCAATAAGCATCGACATGGGCGGAGCACGCATCATAAGCGGCGGCGCGCCTTATTCCGAAACGGCTTATACCGAGAACGACATCGTTGGCTATCATTTTTTTACAGGCTGCACAAGACTGTCCGGCATAGTCTTGCCCGCCGGTGCCGTCAAAATATCAAAAGACGCTTTCAAGAACTGCACGTCGCTGAAGGAAATATCCATTCCTGCCTCAGCAACAGAAGTGACGCCTTCGGCAGGGTGCACTTCGCTCGCCACCATAAAGGTCTCGGAAGCCAACACCGGTTTCAAGAGCGTGGACGGAGTGCTGACCGATGCCTCTGTAGCCGCCATCGTCTGGTTCCCGATGGGTAAAAAAGGCAGCTACACTATGCCTGCCACCATCACCTCCGTGGGCGACTTTGCCTTCAGCCAATGCAGCATAGCCACCTTCACGATGGGCGAGAACATAACAAGAATGGGGCAGAGCGTGTTCTACAACAGCGGCGTAGAAAACGTAACGCTGCCCGGCAAGCTGCAAACCGTGCCGACAGCCACCTTCCAGCATTGCGCCAAGCTGCGCACAGTGAGCATAGGGCAAGGAACTGAGCTTATTTCTTCCCGCGTCTTCGACGGCTGCCCTCTCACCGACCTCTACGTAAACGCCATAGAGCCGCCTGCCTGCGCGGCAGACGCCTTCGCCACCACTGGCAACGACTTTACCAAGACCTGCACCCTGCACGTGCCCGAAGGCTCTGCCAAATACTACAAGGCAAGCAATGCATGGAAAGTGTTCGCTCGCATCGTGGAAGACCGACAATAGGACATAAAACTCACACATATAAAACACACGAAAAAAACATGATTACACCCGAGATAGAAGAACTGAAACGTCTCGTAGAAGAAGAATATGGAAAAGGCATAAACACCACGACCGACTTCGAAGAGTTCTCTTTTTACCTGAAAAAGAGATTGGACAGGAAAGTCTCGGCATCTACGCTGAAGCGCATCTGGGGATATGTCAACGACGAGCACAATCCAAGAATGGGCACGCTTGACACGCTTGCCGAATTCGTAGGCCATCACGACTTTCTGGCATTCAAGATATGGCTCAAGACAAGCATGCGCTACAATTCTTCTTTCTTCGATGCCAACCTGCTCACAAGCGCCAAGCTCCCCGTGGACAAGGAGATCACCATAGGTTGGAGCCCCAACCGCTTGCTCCGCCTGCGCTATCTCGGGAAAAGCCAGTTTGAAGTCGTTGAGTCAAAGAACAGCAAGCTAAAGCCGCACGACAGGTTCTTTTCTATATGCTTCATCCTGGATCAACCGCTTTACCTGCCCTATATAGAAAGAGACGGGAAACACACACCACCGTTCGTGGCAGGGCGCAACGGCGGACTGACTATCATCAAGGTCTGACAACCATGACAAACAACGACTTTCCATCTTCCGGCTTCACGGAGGACATAGGCAACGAGGTTGGCAAAAACACGTCGTTAGACAGGCAGTTTCACGACATACGCGAAATCTATGTCTCCCGAAACGGGCACATACGCCTGTCCTACGCCACACGCTACGGCAAGCGGTATGCCCTGAAATGCCTTAAGCCCGAATATCTCTACACGCCCACGTACAGACAACTGCTCAACAAGGAGTTTGAAATAGGATTGCGCCTCGACCACCCCAATATCTGCCACACAATAGGCATGGAGGAAATAGACGGCTACGGTCCCACCATTATAATGGAGTACATTGACGGCAGCACGCTGCGCCGGCTCATTGACAACCACCGGCTGACACGCTCCTTGGCATGGCAGACCGTTAACCGGCTGCTCGATGCACTGAGCTACCTGCACAGCAAGGAAATATTCCATCGTGACCTGAAGCCGCAAAACATCATGCTCACGCACCGCACCCACGACATGAGGCTGATAGACTTCAGCCTGTCTGACAGCGAGGCTTTCAGCATTCTCAAAGCCCCTGCCGGCACTATCGGATATATTGCGCCCGAGCAGCTACAGGGCGGCGCGACAGCCAATGCCGGTGCCGACATCTTCTCGCTCGGTAAAGTGATGCAGGACATGGCAGAGGCTACAGGAGACAGGCGGCTGATGCACATCGGCAGGCTCTGCGCCAATCCCGACCCATCAAGGCGGCCGGCTACCATCGACAAGGTGAAACAAGCCATTAGCAACAGCAAGCTGCGTCCGTGGTTGTCCGCATTGCTGATAGCCTGCGCGCTGCTTGTTTTAATAGTCGTTGCAGGATTGCAAAAGAGAGGCTTCCACCACCCTACCCCACCACCAACTCAACAGACAATTTACAGCGATAGCAACGAGGTGACAGACATACGGCATATATAAAACCTACGCGCGCCGCATTAGCAGCCTACGTACGCCGTACGTAAGAACCTCGCACGCCGTACGTGGCTACACTATTATCACAGCA
>CAZEEP010000014.1:0-37669 GCA_964511295.1 uncultured Prevotella sp. | reverse complement strand
TACGCCGTACGTAAGAACCTCGCACGCCGTACGTGGCTACACTATTATCACAGCATGAAACGCAAACGGGGACTGGCTGCGCATGAAGCTCCCTGTCCCCGTCTTGCGACTAAATAAATCTTTATCGTTCTGCCCTTTTATCGTGGCATACAGTACATGCGTATGCCTGTGGCACGGAGGCCATACCTGTCGTAAGCCCTAACCTCCAAACTGTGTGCCCCGGTAAGTGCCTCAGCCGGCAGCCGGAGCTGCCACAACTGGCCGCTTGGTCGATGGCGCATGGGATTCATGCGATTGTATTTTGTGGGATAAGCGTCGATGAGGTTCATCTCCCTTGTCCATGCCACGTTGCGCTCTACATATTCCGACATGGAGCAAGGCTGCCACGCTCCGCCGTCAATGCGGCACTCCACTGTTGTAGAGTCGCAACCGCCATATACCGTGGCAAGCATGAGACCGCGCGGCACGTCACGATAGTCGCGCAGGTGATTGTCAAGGGTGTCTATGCCCGTAACCCGTATTGACATCTCGCGGCATGCATCCTGTCCGATTGCCTTGCAGCGGAAGTCGTAGCTGTCGCCATGAATGCTTACCTGAAAATAGTTGCGCGGCGTGCCACACTGCTGCAATGCCGATGGCACACCTTCCCAGTCTTTCTCGCCTACCCACCAGAAGCCACACGCCGCCCCGGCGCCAAGCTCGGGAATGACATTGCCGCCGGAACGGTGGAAGAAACGAGCCACACGATGCAAGTGCCCGGAAAGGACAAGGGCTTTGTCATAGCCACGGAGAAGCGAGAGAAGGGAGTCCTTGTTCTTGGTAAATGCCAACGGCACATGGGCACAGACAATGACGAGCCTGTCCTTGGAGACCATGCGCAGGTCGTTGGCTACGAAGCGCAGCTGGCGGTCGCTGATACGCCCCTCGTAGCCCCGCGAGCCCTTGCCATAGACATTGTTCAGGATGACGAAGTGGGCGCGGCCTTCATTAAAGGCAAAGCAGTCGGCTCCGAAGAATTTGCCGTAAGTCCGATTCTGCCGTGTTATCACGCTGTCCACATCGCGATCGTGATTGCCGGGCAATGTCCACGACTGCTGAGGCAAAGCCTGCATCATGTCACGCAGGTCGGCATAGAGCGAAAGGTTGTTGTTTACAAGGTCGCCAAGAAAGATGTTGGTATCGCTTGCCTGTCCGTGCATCAGCTCCGGCAAGAGCGTGCGTGAAAGGTATTCGAGCTCTTGATAGTCGCCCACCTGTATGTCGCCGACGGCATTGAGCGTGAAGTCGTCGTGGGTCTCCCTGGGCTTCAGGGCAAAGTCGGCGGTCACTGTACGGCACTGCTTCCGGGCTTGCTGCGTGTAGTCGGCATAAAAGAATGCGGCATTGGCAAGTCTGCCGCCCGACATGGCCTTGCCCGCTGGCAGTATGGGAAAGACGCTCATGCCCTCGCTGATGGTGAGGGCATAGCTTCCGTCGGGCTTGGTAAGAACTATAGTGTCGCCGTTGGAAACGGGTATGCCAACGAGGGCTTCCTCGATGTTGTCACGGATGCCGTTGCCATTGGCATCGTTGTAGACAATACCTTTGACCGTAATGGGTAGAGCAGGCTTGCCTGCAACTGCCGGCGTGCCTGCGGCAATGAACAAAAAAAGGCACAGGCATATACTGCCTGTCACCTTTTCAAAAAGAGTTGGCAATGTGTTATTCTGCATACTTGTAGAGGTGGACGTGCTGGTCGCCATCAGTGAATGTTACATAGCCCGTGCCGTCCTTGGCGAAAGCTATGTTCACATCAGAAGCCGCCGTCTGGGCAAGACGCACAGGAGCAGACCACTGCTGTGTCTCCGAGTCGAGGTAAAACACATACGGATAGTTCTGGTCGTTCTTGTTGTTATAAGCCACGAACGGCGTGCCGTCGGGAGCCACGGCAACAGAAACAGACAGGTGGTTGTCAACGGCAAAGCCAAGAGGCAGGATGTTGCCGCCTACGACAGAGAACGTATTCGAACCAGCGTTGAGGCGTTCGAGGCGTATGCCATAGCTGCCTGCTGCGTCAGCATCGTCGCCAGTCCAAATGTAGAGAGTTCCGCCGGGAGCGACGGTGATGCCATAACCTGCGATAGAAGTCTGAGAAGCACCTTCGCGCACATAGTTGGAGCGCAGGGCTGTCCAGGCAGAACCGTCATATCTCTGCACGGTCATGCCGTAGTTGACACCATCAACATTGCCACGATTGATGTAAAGGTTGTAGACATTGGAACCATCGCCGGCATTTACACAAGCGAAAATCTGGCTTGTAGTGCCTTCTGCATTATTCCAAACCGAACCGTTGAAAACGGAATTGACCATTACGCGACGGGCGAAGTCGGCCTTGCTGCTGTTGTTCTGCTGGTTGACAACAAGACGGTTGCCGCTCATAGCCGCAAGAGCCACGCTCTTTGACTGTGCCTTAAGCACGCTTTCGTCTCCAACCTGCGTCCATGCGCCGCCATCAGACTTCATCACAGACAGAGCACCACTCAAAACCGTTGACTCGCTGTTGCCGTAAGCCACATAGAGCGTGCCGTCGGGAGCGATGTCGAAGTCATAGTCGGAAGAACTGACTTTATGGCTGAACGACTGGCTGCCCACGAAACCGAAGGCTGAGCCGTCGAGCTTCACCACCGTCATCTTCTCGCTATCGTCTGACCGCTCCTTGAAAGCCACGTAGGGCGTATTGTCTGTCGGGCCCACTTTCAGCACCGCGCCGGAATAAACGGTGGAAGCGTTATAGGTTGCAGCTTCGCTCCACTTCACGTTTGACGACTTGGTGATAGTGACGGAGTAACGCATGTTCTTCGTACCATCGCTGTTGGAGATAATATAGTCTATAGGGTTGGTGAAGTCGTTCTTGGTTACTTGGCTCTGCTGAGTCACGCCTTCCACAAGAACCTTGTTGCCTTCATTGACCGTAAAGCGTGCCACGAGTGCAGTCTTATTGACAGAAGACGGCATGGCGATGGTTATGGCATTGCTACCCGGAGCAATGGTAGCCACATGGTCCCTTGACAGCACTCCGGCATTGTCCTCTGCATAGAAGCCGAAGCTTATGAGTGCGGCTTCCTCAACCTGCTTCTTCTCATCGGCGTTGTCGTCGGAGCAAGCCGAAAACGTAAATACGGCAAGCAGCAGCAAAGCAGCGAAGGAAAACAAATCTCTTACTTTCTTCATTTTCTCTTTCTTTTGTGGATGGTCTTGGAGAAGACCATCCGGTTAAACATTAAAACGTACTTATCCTTTGTATTTCTTATTTCAACACAGTAGTCACCTTGCGTGCGTTGGTAAAGCACTGACGGGCGAAAGCTGCGAAATCATCGACTGTGATGCCATTTACTATATCATCGTAGGACGTAAGGCGTTGCCATTGCTCATGGCCTGTGTAAATGGCATTCCTTATCCACGTGGTCCACCATGCAGAGCGCTGTGCCTGCGCGGCATGGTCTTTCACGAGGTTTGCCTTGACATCGGCTATGACCTCGGCGTATGCCGCAGGATTAGACACAATGTCAGCGACCACCTGACGAGCTGCCACTACGAGGCTGTCTGCATCGTCCGGCTTGCACACAAAAGCTATGGCACCAAGTTGCAGGAACGACGGATAAGGTGTAGAGGAAATGCTAACCGTAACACTGTAGACCTTGCCCATCTCCTCACGCAACTTGCCGAGGAGAGCCTGCCGCATTACGCTCTTTGTCATGTCCTCCAGAACCTGACGGCGGAAATACTCAGTGCTGTCGGCATACTGTGGGAAAAGCAATGTCACCGTAGCCCTGTCCTTATCGTCGGCATGTCCTACAAGCGTGGTGTCGGCAGTGACCACATGGCGTGGCGGCGACACCCACAGCGTGTCACCATTGCCCGCAGGCAACCCGCCTATATAAGTTTCTATGAAAGGCCGCACCTCGTCGAGGGTTGCCGATGAGGTTACGATGAACGTATAGCCTCCGGCAGGGCCATAGAAGCGTCGCATGAGCGGCAGGATGCTGTCCCGCTTGACCTCCTGCCGCAAACGATTGCGAGTGAGGTCGGCGTAAATATAGTTGTCGCCGTTGAGCACACGCTGTACCTGTTTGGAGAAAAGCTTGGACGGCGTATCATGGCGCAGGCTGTCTGCCTCGATGAGCTTGTCCATAGTAAGCCGGAAGACATTGTCATCAAGACGCGGACGTGTCCACCTGAGCCACAGCAGTTGGAACATCGTCTCCATGTCTTCAAGGTGAGCCGAGGCTGCCACGCCTGTGCGATGCTTGTCTACAAGCAGGCGCACAGATGCCGTGTTGCCGGCAAGATATGAAGATATGGCATCGCGCGTAAAATCGCCGGCTCCGGAAAGGCTGACAACCGGCGGAGCCACTATGCCCGTGACATAGAGCGAGGAATCGATGGCGTACTGCCCGCCCTTGCGGAAACCGGAAAGCAAGATGCGGTCGGGCTCGGCATCGGTATGGCGGAAGATGACGCGTGTGCCGTTGTCAAGGCGCATGTCAGTAGCCGCAATGGCAGGAATGGCTGTCTCGCTGACGATATGGCGTGAGTATTTCACGTCACAAAGCTCGTCAGGCACAGACGTATTGGACTTGTAGCGTGGCAACAGCGGGCGGCGGTAGGCATCATCGACAAGAGCCATAAGTGACAGGCTGTCGAGACTGATGTCCTTGCTGTTGCCCGTGAGGAGATAGTGGCGGCGAGCAGGACGCAGTATATGGCGAACGGCTTTTAGCACAGCCACGGAATCCATAGCAGGCAACAGGCGGCGCATAAGCGCATACTCGTCAGCGAGGGATATGTATGTGTTTCCGCTATAGCAATCGGCATAGATGCTCTCCATTATCTTTGAAGAAGACGTTCCCGTGCGCCCTTCTGCCTTAAGGCGCAAGCCACTCTCCAAAGCCTTGGACACACGCCGTATCTCCTGCGACGTGAACCCCCATGCCTCTATCTGGCGATAATGGTCAATATAGTCGACGATGCCTTCCTTTATCTTACCCTTTGGCAACTCCACGGATGCATCTACCACACCGGTAGCCCCGATGAACGAAGCATACTGTATACCGGCTTTGTCGTAAGCGGGATTGGAGAAGGAGAGGGAATTGAAACGCAACTTGACAAGGCGGTTGACCAAAGCACGCATGAGATACAGGCGATAGTCATCGGCTGTCTTGACAGCAGGCGGCATGGCGCATAGGGTGACTATGTCCAACTGGTTTGACGTTGCCAACGAGTCGGTGCTGACCTTGGCACTTGTCTTGCTGAACGGGGGAATGGCTACATCGTGCCACGCCATGTCCTTGCCTTTCAAGCCGGAGAAATACCGCTTGATGAGCTGCTCTATGACATCAGCATCTATATCGCCGGCTACGGCAACAGCCATGCGTCCCGGCGTGTACCACTTGTCATAATAGCCACGCAAGGTGGCGGCGGTGGCGTGTTGTATTACAGCCGTGTCGCCGATAGTCATGCGGCGGGCATAGCGTGAGCCATTGAGCAGCTCGTCGAGCAACAGCTGGGATGCTTCCATGCGCCTGCCGCCTCGCTGCAGCCATTCAGACATTATGACACCACGCTCACGGTCAACTTCTTCAGGCGCAAAGGTTACTCCGCCTGCCCAGTCGGCAAGAATAAGCATGGTAGAGTCGACAACAGCTGCATTGGTTGTAGGAAGCTGCAACTTATAGACAGTCTCGGTGAAGGCAGTATGGGCGTTAAGGTCTTTACCGAACTTTGCGCCCTTTGACTGCAGGAAGCGCATAATGCCATCACCCGGGAAATGGCGCGTGCCATTGAATGCCATGTGCTCTATGAAGTGGGCAAGACCACGCTCGTTCTCGTCTTCCTGCACTGAACCAGCCTTAACAAAAAGCCGGTACACAGCCTCACCACGCGGACGGGCATTGGGATAGATGTAATAGGTAAGCCCATTGTCCAGCCTGCCTGTCCTCAGTTGTGGGTCACGGTTAAGTTTCTGCGATGCCATGACATCGCAGAAGCACAGCATCAATATGGTTAAAATAAAGAAAAAATGCCTCATTCGTTCTCTTTGGTTATGATAAGCTCATGCTGCAACGCATCAGGACCAGGGTAGCCCATAGTGATATTCATGCTGTTGCTGACGAGGCGTATTGTGAGTGTGTTGTCTTTAGAAGGGTCTACAGTGTGCTCCAGCCACCTCACGCGCACGGGCATCTCGCAGATGCCGGGCAGGAAGGTGACGGCATTGGTGGTGGTGAGAAGTTCGAAGTCTACACCCGCCTGCAAACCATCGCCCACGATAACCTCGTAGTTGACCTCAAGGTTAGCCGTAAGAGGCGCACTGCTAAGATAGATATAATAGGTGTTGACATTCTTCACGTTAGATTGCACCACGACATTGGACGAGCCTGTAACCGAGGCAACACGCAGAAATGGCTGCTTGAAGGTCACAGCCTCATCCTTGTCGCATGATACGAGGGTTAGGATGCTCAATAATAATATGAGTATGCGTTTCATGTGATATTTGTTTCTGTATGATGGTTATTGGTTGACCGTGGGGTTGCCCTGCATATTGGTGTTGGCATTGAGCTCCGTTTGCGGTATAGGCAGCACGAAACGGTCATTTGGATAGCTAAGATACCGCACCGACGACGTGGAATTGTGTTCTCTTACGAGGTCTTGTTTCCAGCGTATTATGTCGAAAAGATTGTGTCCTTCAAAGCAAAGCTCCTTGACACGTTCGCGCCTGACAAGAGCAAGCAGATTGGCATCGGGGCAAGCTGCCAGCACTGAGTCGCCTTTTGTCAGGCCAACAGCCCGCCGAACTATCGCTCCAATATACTGTCTTGCCGTAGAATAATCGCCCAGATTGCAAGCAGCCTCAGCCGCATTGAGATATACCTCCGAAAGGCGGAAGACAAAGGGGTCGTCACGATTGGTCTCATTGTCTGGAATAGTGGTAGCCTCATATTTGAGACATTGCTTCGTGTTGCCATTGCACAGCAGCTGCAAACGCAGGTCGCCGTCGTCAAAAAGTGACAGCAGAGTATCGGCAGGAAGGCAGTTGGACTGATAGAAACTCTTTAGGTTTCCACCCCTTTCCTTTCCACTAAGGCGGAAGATTGCCTCACCTTGATAGCTAAGATCTCTGTACATGCGCAGATAGTTGGAACTTTCGGCGAGCTGCTGATTTGCTATGGCACGGCGCGCATAATCGAGAGCATTCTGCCAGTCTTCCATATAAAGGTAAACACGTGAGTACATGGCATTGACAGCCTGCAAGGATGCGTAGCGGAAATCGGAAGCCACCTCATCTGAAAGCAGCGTGGAGGCTTGGGCAAGGTCTGCGAGAATTTGTGTGTAGACCTCCTTTACGCTCTTACGCGACACGTTGTCGTCAGGTCCGGGAGTAACCGTCAATACCGGAACGCCAAGATGTGAAGCATCTGAAGTGTAGTTGTATGGCTGGGCATAGGCGCGGCACTGGTCAAAATGGCAAATTGCACGCAGCAGCAGTGCTTGCCCAAGTATGTTATCAAGCTCTGCCTTGTCCGTAGGATAAGCCGCCGCTACGGTAGGAGCATACTGGATGACGTTATTGACATTGGCCTGCGCAACGTATATCTTGCGCCAGATGTAGCCCACGGCTCCGGTCTCCTGTGAAGGGTCTGAAGTGTAGTTGTACTGAGCCACCATGTCGCCGGAGTAGCCCGACGGCATAGTAGCCATATTGCCTGCAACATCAGGATATTTCGTGAACTCGTTGTCAAGGTAGGAATACATCTCATTGTAAGCTCCCACGAGGCCAGCCCGCAGGCCGTTAGGGTCGCCAAGGAACGAAGGGATGGTGGCACGCCCTTCCTGGTCAACGCTGAGGAAGTCGTTACACGAGGTGAGAGTAGTGGCTGAAAGCAAGCCACACATTATTGTATATATCAGATTGCGTTTCATCGTTGTCTGCGTTATGTTAAAAACCTATGTTGACAGCTAAAGAGAATGTGCGCTCCGTCGGATATCCGCCCATAGTAGTCTTATAAGAGTTGTGGTCTTTGCCTGAGTACGGCGAGTAAGCCATGAGGTTGTCGCCAATGAACGAAACAGAAAGATCGTTGACACCCCACCCGTGTACAAGCTTCGAAGGCAGGCGATAGGAAAAAACCAGGTTCTGTAGACGTATGAGAGTCTTGTTGTAAAGGTAACGCGTTGAGTTCATCACCGAACCCGTAGACACGCCCCATATCGGTTTGGGATTTTCTACTATGTCGCCGGACTTCTGCCAGCGTTTAAGCTGCTCTATGCTTTGGTTCTCAGAAGCAATGTTAAGACCGTCAGACGATGTGGCACGGCCAAAACTCGTGAAGGCATAGCCACCGAACTGGTAGTTGAGCAGGAAGCGCAGCGTAAAACCTTTATAAGAGAAGGTGTTGGTCACGCCGCCTGTAACATCCGGATTAGAATTCTTATAAGGCACACGGTTGGCTGTGCTGTAGGTCTTGGTGATATTGCCATTGACATCATACCACATAGGCATACCGTCGTAAGGATCTACGCCAGCCCATCTTACGAGAAAATAAGTGTGGATGTCGTAACCTTCAATGTAGGATGTAGTGTTGAAGTTCTTCTGTATGCCGTTGTATAGTTTCTTTAGCACATTACTGTTATGGGCGAGGTTAAGGTCTGTAGTCCACGCAAAATCGCCTTCTTTCTTGGCAATGAAGTTGCGTGACGTGAAAGAAAACTCTATACCTTTATTCTCTATCTCGCCGACATTGCGGTAGACGCGCGTATCGCCTGTAGTGCGTGACACGTCAAGATTGGATAGCAAGTTCTTGGTATAGTTGCGATAGAATTCAAACTCGAAGTCGAAACGGTTGAAAATCTCCGTCCTCAGTCCGAGGTTTGTCATGTGTGTCGTCTCCCAACTGAGTTTGCGGTTTGGTGAACCGCTCTGTACACCACCCGTCTCGCCATTGTAGGAATAGCTGCTGCCGTAGGTGTACAGTCCCATAGCCTCAAGAGAGCCAATGCGCGAATTGCCGTTAGTGCCGTAGGTAGCGCGAAGCTTTAGGACATTCATCCAAGGTATGTTGAAGAACTTCTCATTATGAATGTTCCACGATACGCCGACCGACGAGAAGTTTGCCCATCTCACGTCAGTGCCAAACTGAGAATTACCGTCGCGACGTGCATTGACGGTAAGATAATAGCGGCTGTCATAATTGTATGAAGCCTGCCCGAGGAACGATGCCTTATGCGATTTACTGGTAGTATTGGTTCCCTTGCGGTCATTGGCATAGCTGACGCTATGTATGTTGTCATTGATAAAACCGGAACCAGTGGCTCCGACGGTAGTATAGTCAGTAGCGCTTGCCTCAAAGCCAGCAACGGCAGCCACAGTATGCTTGCCGAAAGTACGGTTGAAGTTGAGACGATGGATTGTAGTCCATGTACTGAGATGCAGGCTTTGGCGAGAGCTGTAGCCTTGGCGGTCGGTAAGTGAGTTCATGCCCGTCCAGTTGTTCATGGAGCTATATGTTCTCTCGAGATTGCTTTGGAAGTTTACTCCGAACTGCCCTGTATAGTGCAATCCACGAATGATGTCCACACGCAAAGTGAAATTGCCGCTGGCATAAAGAGCCTTCTGGCTGTTGTCATTTTGCTCTCGCTCAGCCACAGAGTTAAAGAACTTGGTGTCGGTAAATGTAGGAGTACCATTGGCATCAACTCCTGTCACAGTGCGGTTGAAAAGGCGCAGAGTGCCATCAAGATTATATGGCGAATATATAGGCAGGTTCTCATAATAGTCACCCCCCATATTGAAAAGGTCGTTGGTGTTGTACGAAGCAGAGAGGTCAGCCGTGAAACGAACCTTGCGATGCAACTGGAAGTTGGTGTTGGAGCGCAATGAGAATCGTCGCTGCTGATTGCCCTTTACAGTCGCCTTATTCTCGTAGTAGGACGCAGAAAGATAGTAATCTGCACGGTCGCCGCCTCCATTCGCCGAAAAATTGGCTTGTAAGGTATTGCCCGTGCCATAGAAGACATCAAGCCAGTCTGTATCAGTCGTTGAGAAAGCATTAAGCTCGTTGTCTTGGAATGGGAACTGTGTGGCATTGAGACCGGCGTTAGCATAAGCCTCACGCGCCAATTCCATGTATTGCTTTGCATTGAGAACCTTTGGCGCAGTGCTGCGGTCTATCTTTGCGATACCATACTGCACATCGGCGCGGATGTTGAGCTTGCCCTTCCGCCCGTGCTTTGTAGTTACAAGGATAACGCCGTTGGCACCATCGGCACCGTAGATAGTCGTTGCCGTAGCATCCTTTAGTACGGTTATAGACTCGATGTCATCAGGATTGATGAAAGACAACGGGCTTATCGAAGACGACTGTCCCGGCATTTGATTGGTCGTACCACCTGTATACATCTGCACACCGTCAACAATCCACAGCGGCTCATTGGATGCCGACATGGAGGCATCTCCACGCACACGCACATTGTAGCGCGGACGTGAGTTGTCAGGCGAATCAGAATTGATGTCAACTTTCACGCCAGGGATAAGACCATCGAGAATCTTATCAAGACGCATCTGCGGCAGACCTTCAAGGTCCTTAGATGTCACTTGATAAGCACTTCCCACGAGGTCGCTTCGCTTCTGCGCCGTACCATAAGCGCCAACGACAACTACATCCTCAATGGTTTTGCCATCCTCAGACAGCGAAACATCAAGACGACCGTCAGCAGCCGGCGTACGGGTGACACTTTTCATGCCAACGTAACTGAATGTAAGAATTGGATGACGGGTTGAGGATGTGAACAGATAATGCCCGTCAGCATCTGTAATGACCTTCCTGCCTGTAGACTTCTCGGTAATGGTGACACCAGGCAGTGATCCACCGGCATCGTCTGTGACGATGCCACTAACAATAAACTTCTGCTCAGACTGAACGGCAGTCTGGGCAATAATGTGCACTGTTACAGTCGGGGGGGGGTAGACACAGCGACAGTGCGAGTAGAATTTGGACGTTTTTTCTCATAATATTGATTATTCCGTCTACAAAGTTAAGTAACTTTTCAAAAATGACAAACCTTTTGATTGATATTTATTATTTACAGCGTGAAATTATTCACATTTTGTCATAAAAATACGCAAACTTATTAAAGAACGAATAAAGGAAAACTAAAGAAAAGAGAGTCTTTCAAACCTTAAAATTTACAAAATGTAAGCACCTGAAGAATATTTGTCCTTTTTTTATTTGGAAGGTACAAAAGAAAACCCTAAATTTGCCACTGTTATTTGAACCTTTTGCTACTAAAAACAATTATTACTATGGAAGTTGAACAAGTGTTGAAAGGCCTTATGTGGAAACATGCCAATGAGCCTGAGTTCCTGCAGGCCGTACAGGAAGTGCTAATCTCTATCAAGGATGTCTACAACCAGCACCCTGAGTTTGAGAAAGCTCATATAATAGAACGCCTCGTAGAGCCTGAGCGTGTGCACATGTTCCGCGTGCCTTGGGTTGACGACAAAGGCGAAGTACACGTAAACACCGGTTACCGGGTGCAGTTCAACAGTGCCATTGGCCCCTACAAAGGAGGACTGCGTTTCCACCCGTCAGTGAACCTCAGCATCATGAAGTTCCTTGGCTTTGAGCAGACGTTCAAAAATGCTCTCACCACGTTGCCAATGGGTGGCGCAAAGGGCGGCGCAGACTTCTCATTGCGTGGAAGGTCAGCCAACGAAGTAATGCGTTTCTGCCAGGCATTCATGCAGGAGCTGTATCGCTACATAGGTCCCGACGAGGACGTGCCGGCAGGCGACATAGGTGTAGGTGGCAGGGAGATTGGATATCTCTTTGGTGAATACAAAAAGCTCACCCACCAGTTCCAAGGCGTGCTCACAGGCAAAGGCATGGAATGGGGAGGCTCAATACTCCGCCCGGAGGCAACAGGTTTTGGCGCACTGTATTTCGTCAATCAGATGCTCCGGACCCATGACATCGACATCAAGGGCAAGACCATCGCCGTTTCAGGCTTTGGTAACGTGGCTTGGGGAGCTGTGAAGAAGGCTACCGAGCTTGGTGCCAAGGTTATCACTATCAGTGGCCCTGACGGTTATATATATGATCCGGAAGGCATCTGCGGAGAGAAAAACGAATATATGCTCGAGCTGCGTGCCAGCGGCAATGACGTCTGCCAGCCTTACGAAGACGAGTTCAAGGGTTCGAAGTTCTTTGCAGGCAAGAAGCCTTGGGAGCAGAAGGCAGACATCTACCTCACCTGTGCGACACAGAACGAGCTCAACGGCGACGATGCCGAACGCATACTTGCCAACAAGCCGCTTTGCGTGGCGGAGGTCAGCAACATGGGTTGCACAGCAGAGGCAGTGGAAAAGTTTGTTCAAGCAAAGGCTCTCTTTGCACCAGGCAAGGCTGTAAATGCCGGAGGTGTGGCAACATCAGGCCTGGAGATGACACAAAACTCAATGCGCCTGCATTGGAGCGCAAAGGAAGTAGACGAGCGCCTGCACTCCATCATGCACTCCATCCATGAACAGTGCACCAAGTACGGTACACAGCCCGACGGCTACATCGACTATGTACGCGGTGCCAACGTTGCAGGATTCATGAAAGTTGCCAATGCTATGCTCGCACAGGGCATCGTTTAATGAGTGAAACATATACATCATAAACTTGCTGCCTTGGCAGCAACCATTTTACTTACCACTGGCATTGCCCCCGTGAGTGCTCAGACACACAGGGGCAAGGCTTCTTTTTATTCTAAAAAAGCCACGGGAGCCAGAGCTTCGAGCGGCGAGCGCATTCATCACGACAGTCTGACGTGCGCCCATCGTTCCTATCCCTTTGGCACTCTGCTAAAAGTAACAAACCTAAGCAATGGCAAGTCGTGCATAGTACGTGTCAACGACCGTGGTCCGCACAGGCGCGGCCGCATCATTGATTTAAGCTATGGAGCTGCACACGAACTTGGCATGTTAGCACAGGGAATAGCAATGGTAGAAGTGCAACTCGTTGACGACATCAAGGTGCCTTATCGCAATAAACCAGCCGAAAGAGGCCTGCCTGATTTCGAATTTGATATCAACGAGCTTGGCGGCAACCATATCTTAAAGCCTTTCAAACCAGAATCCATAAACACACCTAAGAAAGGTATAAAGTTGAAACACACATTACACCCACATACTAACTAAAAGTTACTTTTTTAAGCTGATGCCTATTGATGTAGCCGAAAATGAGTGTTGCCATAAACTGGCGGTAAAATAAAAAATGAGTACAAAGAAAATAGGACTGCATTCTTAGGGATTTCCCTATGTTAAAATAGGAGAAAAAGGGCACATGAATGAGTTTTTTACCCTATTTTTGCAGTTAGTATAAAAAAGAAGCATCATGAAAAAGTCAATAGTCATTGGCATGTCGGCTCTGCTACTTCTTAGCAGCTGCGACACATACACGGGCATGGGTGCCTATACGGGCAGCACGCTCGGCAGCATTTTCGGTTCCGCAATAGGCGGCATTTCAGGCGGCCCACGCGGCAGCGATGTCGGTACAATAGTAGGAATGGCAGGAGGCGCAATAGTTGGTGCAGCAATAGGACAGGCTGCCGACCAACGGCAGGCAGAGCGACATGCCGAGGACTATGCGCAATATCAACAGGACAAGGCGGTTAGCGCCGAAGTAAGGACAAGACGCAACAGGCAACGACGCATAAGCGTGGACAGCCAAAACAATGGGAACGGTTCGTATGAAAGCGGGTTTGACCCAAACAATGGCGGCGACGACCGTATATACGATTTCAATGGCAGCGACTATATCGGCAACATGACGACACAGCAGCCAGAGGAGTCGATGCCCATGCTGTCAAGTGTGGAAAACCTCGCCGGCAATTTGAAATATACGCCGAACATTGAGATAAGAAACGCCCGTTTCATTGATGACAACCAAGACGGGAAGATTGAACGCGGCGAGATGTGCAAGGTTATATTCGAGATTTACAACCGCGGAAAGCAGACGCTTTACGATGTTGTGCCGACGGTGGTTGAGGCAAGTGGCAACCGCCATATTCTGATTTCGCCAAACATGCACGTGGAGCAGCTACAGCCTGGCAAGGGCATACGCTATACGGCTCTCGTAAAAGCCGACAACCGACTGAAAGACGGGGCGGCAAAGATTTGCGTGAGCGTAGTGCAGGGAGGAAAGTCTATATCAAAGGTCAGTGAGTTTAACATCCCGACGGTAAAAAAAAATAGACTGTAAAGGATGGAAGAATGAAGGAAGGAGCTAAAGACTCCTTCCTTCAAACTTTTCTATGGCTGCACGCCACTCGGGGGTGAACTGTACGGTTTGCTCAGTCTGAAGATTGAACAGCACCATCACGGTATCGCCCACACACCTCACTTTATGATCGTTGACCCCAACAAGACGTTGGCGAAAGGTAAAGCTGCTGTGACCGATGCGAACTATTGCCGACTGTACGTCAACAACCTCGTCCTTAGTATAAACCTGCTGCATGAAATCAGCATCAAGATGCACGGTGACAACGGCACAATGTTCCAACAAATCAGGGCACACCTTGTGGAAGTAGTCCATTTTTGCCGTGTCGTAATACTGGAAGTACATAGTGTTGTTGACATGCCCGAAGGCATCGGCATCCATCCAGCGCAGCTGGATGGGCATGGTGTGATGGTATTCGATTTCTTCGCTTTTCATATTCTATCAATCTTCACATTCTTCACTCTACCCCCACCCTGCTTTTCTGCTCTAATATCTATACCCTATATAGAAGCCCGTTGCGCAGGTCGTCTTTTGCCATTGCCTTTACGCGCACATGCAGCTTCTTGCCTGTGGCATTGCGGGGTATCTGCTCAACGAAACGGTACAGACGAGGCCGCTTGAAGTTGGCAATGTCGGGCGACTGCTTGCACCATGCGTCAAGCAGTTCGGGAGTGAGGCCTTCGTCGGCACGCACGATGTATGCCGTTACCACTTGGCCACGCATCTTGTCGGGGGCAGCTGTGACTATGCAGTCCTTAACCTGCGGATGCTTGTTGAGCACTTCTTCTATTTCCGTAGGGTATATGTTTTCGCCGGAGGAGATTATCATGTCGTCCTTGCGGCCAAGGATGGTGATGTATTGACGCGAGTCCCATGTGGCAAGGTCGCCTGTATAAATGAATCCCTTATAATACTTGTTTGCAGTCTCTTCGGGATTGTTGAAATACACGTATGGCGACTTCGCCGGAGAGCTTATTATGACCTCACCACTCTCACAGCCGTCAGTGGCAACTACGTCGTCAGGCTCTGCCTTGCGGTCGTCGTACACTTTGACCACGCGCACGTCGTCGTCCACCATTGAGGCTCCAGCCGTACCAGCATACTCAGGCAGGTCGAAAGGCCGCAGGAAAGTGTTCCACAGGGTCTCGGTGGTGCCGTAGCCATTGTAGATATTTGGCGTGAGCACACGCTGATAGCGCAGGCATGCAGCACGCTCGAGCGGACTGCCCATAGTGATGATGCCGTGGAGAGAGCTGATGTCGTAGCCGCCCTTTTCCTGAGCGTCGGCAAGTTCTTCAAGCACGGTAGGCACGCCTATGACAAACGTAATATGATAACGTGAAACATAGCGCAATGTTATGTCTGCGTCAAACTTATTCATCACCACGAGCGTGGCTCCTGCATAGAACGTAGGACAAGGCCCGCCACAATGGACTCCGCCACGATGGAACCAAGGCGTAGTGTTCATGGTGACATCCTTGCAGTTCATAGGGAAGTGTATCATTATGTCATGAGCCGACAACACCTCGTTGATGCTCATTAAAGGCACGCCTTTCGGTCTGCCAGTGGTACCGGAAGTATAGAGGCGAGTGGTCTCGTCATAGATATTGAACGTGTTGTCAACACAAGGTTCGGCATCGTCGGCACAACCTGTATAAGAGGCATAGGAATCAGCAGCAGCTCCATCTCCTGCCACTATCACACGCTTAGGCTTGCAGCCTGATATTTCAATGGCATGCAACACCGTAGGCTTGAGCTTGGCATCGCAAATTATGACCATCGGGCGAGAGTCTCTCAAGTTTTGAGCCAACTCGCCAGCACTAAGACGGAAGCCTACTGGCGACATCACACCGTGAAGCTTTTGCGTGGCAACATAGGCAAAGGCAAACTCGGGACAGTTTTGCGTCATCACCATAAGTACATCACCACGACCAAAGCCATCAGCCTGAATGGCATTGGCAAGGCGGTTCACCTCTTGGTTGAGCTGACAGTAAGTCCACTGACGATGAGCCACAGGATCTATCATTGCAGGTTTGTCAGCATAGCGGCGTACATTTCGCATAAAGCCCTCTATCCATGTGTAATGAGCCTCAAAAATCTCTCTAAACAGATTGTTGCTTTCTTTCATTTTTCTTTTGCTTAAACAGGGGGCTTCCGTCGTTGGTTGCCCACAGAAAATACCTATGCAAAAGTAAGCAACATCATTCGCTTTTTCCAATAAAAACGTATTTTGAATTACCGAAACGTCGTTTTCTGCCGATGAACCGCAAGTTTTTCCATTCTTTTTTGCTCACATCAGCAGGCCTTGTGCATAGGGTTACACGCATACAACGTCAATTGCCCCGCCGCTTCTTACTTGCCGCATATATTACGTATGAAAGCAACACAAGGAATGCCACAAGGATGGCTGTCATCTGACCGGCATACTTTTCCGGCTCTACCCATATCTCCTTGAGCAGGTTGAGACGAGCCATAATTTCAACAGGACACCAAAAGATTATAACCGTGGCTATTGCCATACGAATGTTGGCTCCCCACGACGATATGCGCAACTCTTTGCGAAACATGAATACGGAACCAACAAAGCAGCCAAAGCCAACAAGTGCCGTTACTGGGGAATGGTCGCCAATGAACCGCGAATCATAGCAAAACATAAGGACTATATACGAGGTCCACATCATGACGTTAAGCTCCATGAATGTCACTATTGACGTGTGGCGTGTCATTGGACGTGCAACAATGTCACGCACATGACTGCGAAAAAAATGCTTCTGACACCAATTGATGAAACAGCAACCTGTCTTTGTGCAAAACAAGTAAAGTGTCATAATCATAGCCCAAAGGCCAAACGTCATGGGCATAAGGAGGTATTCAGGCTGGGTGACATGCCCCTCAGGCGTTATCTCAGGTTGCGCGCCATAACGATGCGCATAATACTGAAAAAGGAACTCAACCCAACCAGTCCAGAACAGCAACCCGCCACAAAGACCAAAAAGCGTTTGCCTGGTGTCTCCCCTGACAAACACTCCTCTTATAACGATAACAAGCCCTACAAGTCCCATGAAGAAACCTGCATAATGAACAGATACAGGCACCATGAACTTTCCCATGAGCATCATCAGCGCATGGCCAAGGGGCATTGTAAAAAGAACTACGAGGAAAGACACAAAGGTCTTTCTCCAATACAAACGATGCTTCATAAGCTAAAAGAATTTATCAACATCAACAGACAAGCCTACCATGAAGTTTATTCCATCGGTCAACGGGCAATTGAAATAATAATACTTCGGCTTATAGTTGAACAAATTATCAAGTGCAAGCGTCAGCTTGACAGCCTGTTTTTTTCCAAAAGTATGCGCCGTTGAGAGCTTCCACAACGAATAGGCTGGATAACGCACTTGTGCCGTTCCTTGGCTTACGTCATAATAGTTGACAAACTCTTGGTTGTCGACGGTAGAAAGGAAACGCCCGTCAAGCGCAATGTTAAGACTGTAGCACTCATTGATGAACGAATTGTGAAAAATGTGGTTCCAACTGGCATGAGCCGTAAAGGAATGTGGACGCGCCGGCAAGTATGCGTTGGCCATAGACTGGCCTTGCTTATCCTTGGTGACATCCTCATGTACATAAGCATAAGACGCACGAGCTGACAACCCACATGCCCAATGTGCTTGAGCCGTGAAGTTTACGCCGTATACCTTGTAATTGGCAAGGTTTATATAGGGCATGTTAGGCATTTTTGAGTCTGCCGACGGATAGTAAGGTGCGCCAGTGCTTATCTTATCCTTTACGTCATCATAATGGCCGCCCAACATAAAGTCGTAGACACCATGACGATACTCGAAGGACAGGTTGGTATTGTGGCTATACTCTGGCTTAAGGTCAGAATTGCCAACAACATTCCAAATGCCTGCCATGTCAAAATTATAATATTTCTCCTTCAACGTGGGCGCACGGAAGCCCATGCCATAGCCTAAACGCATGTTTAGCCCTACGACCGGCTCATAGCGCAAACTAAGCTTAGGCGTCAAGCGCGAAATGCCGCCATCAGAGAAATAATCATAACGCACGGCTCCTACTGCCTCAAGGTTTGTAAGAATATTCCAATCGTACTGCGCAAAGGCATCGAAAGAGTCTTGCTTGCGAGTACCCGTAAGCTTATTGTTTAAAAGATAGTCGTGCATATAGTCGGCACCTGCCGAGAACACATCGCCATCATCACCAACAGGCAGTGTATAGAGCAGGCGGAAAGCATTTTGGACATTGCTATAGTCGCGTATGTCATATTTAGTAATGGTCTGGTAATCAGACTTGTCATACTGGTCAAAGCTGTAAGAGCCTTCAAGCCTACCTGCACTGCAAAAATTGTACTCTACCTTTAGTCCTGCACTGAAATCACGATAGCGCTCTGGAGCCGTAGGCGTGCGCTTGACCTCACGGTAAAAGTATCCTACACGGCCGGAAAGGCTGAGCTTATCAAATGGCGTAAGATAAATGTTATCCTGGAAATTCCAAGTACGGTCGCCATATATCGTAGAAATCTCGCGACTGACGGGATTGTCATGACTATGAACGCTGTAGTTGTCCTGGGTGTTGCGGTTCACGGTAAACCGATTGCCCCAGCGTTTGCCACCATTCTCCAAGTTGAAGCCATAGCGTTGGCTGTTATGGCGTGCGTGACGCATGTTCAGGTTTAGGCCAAAGTCTTTCACCTTCTTTAGCGTGATGATGTTAATCACGCCACCATTGGCATTGCTGCCATAGACGGCAGATGCCGCACCACGCACTATCTCAACATGGTCGACATTCTCCATGAGCAGGCGGCAGAAATCAACATCGTCCATTGTCTCACCTGCCAAACGCTCACCGTCGACAAGTATGAGCATGCTCTGTCCGCCAAAGCCCGAGAAATTCATGTGCACCTGCTGGTTCATGGCATAAGTAAACTCTATGCCTGGAATGACCTGCTGCAGAAGGTCGCGCAAGTCGGTGGCATCGCTTAGTTCTATTTGGCGACGGCTGATGACCTCAGTAGGCACGGGAGACTTCGACAGGAGTTTAGGCGTACGGGTGCCCGTAACGACAACCTGGTCAAGATCGAGGCTCGCGAAAACCGAATCGGTAGCCGCATCCATTGAAGGAGACTGCGCCGTAGCAACATCTGCTACAGAGAACAATAGTATTGCAGCTATAAAGCGAATATAGTTTTTCATTAGTACGGGTACTTATAGTTAATTGTGAGGTAGCACGACTTGCCGGCAGAATTCATGTAATTGGCAAGCTGTATGGCAGCAACATTTCCATTCTTCAGCTTGACAAGGAACACATGATGGTTAATGCCATAAGTAGGCGGCATAGGCGGTATGTTCACAATGAGCATGGACGACAACGGCTTGCTTATCTTTATGCCCTGACAGCCTATAAGGCTAAGCAACATCTTGGTCTCGTCTGACCAAACGTCCTTCTCGCTCCATTCATCGGGTACGAAATCAACGCCTGTAAATGTAGCGCTGCTCGAAGGCAGGTCGTCAATGGACGTATAATTGGTTTCCAACACTGTTGCTCCATTTGTGCGCACATTCTGTCGATGGAAAGCAATATCCCATTCTGCCGGTTCCGGCTGAGGCACCGTGGTGCGAAACCATCGCAAGGCATTATTGTCCATGCCTTTGCCAAACACGTCGAACCAATAAGTATAAATGCCTGTTGCCTTATTGGGATTTGCTATCGTGCCAATAGAATCCAAGGGTACGGGATAAGGTGTAAAATGTGTCTGGGCATAGCGCAGCCCTTCTTTATCACCGTTGGCAACATATTGTTGAAGCGAGTCGAATGACAAATAATACCAGTCTGTCCAACTGCTTGCGTCTATGATGAGCTGGTTGTCTGCCACCACTGGCTCTTTATTGCCAGAAGGCTCGTCATATATTCCGTCAAAAACGCCATCGCAGGCTACAGCTATTGAAAGGACAGCAAAGCCTGCAATGAATATAGATGGTTTCAACATTTTTTTAAATATCTATGATTACAGCTTTGCGGTAAACTGCTTGACAGTAGACGTGAAATGTACGGCTCCCATAGCTCCAAATTCTGTGCTCACATGGAAAACGCCAAGCCTTGTCCTTTTACTCACGGCACCGGTAAAGACGGCTCCATAGTGCTTGGTCGACGGTAACAGTGGCGTGTTCATGGCAGCCTGGATTGAGTCAGGCTTTGAACCATCAGCCTGTACATTGCTAAACTTAATGGAATCGCCATCCTCTGAGATGTTGATGTGGGTAAGCTCGCCATAAACGTAGGCACGGAAGGCCGGACCAAACATCGTGTGTGTCAATGTAGACTTAAACGTGGCTGAAACCAAATTGCTGCCTGTATAGACCACATTTATAGTATCAAAAGGTGTAGTGTCAGCATTATAGGGTTTCACTCCATCCATCATTGCAAATACCATAGTGTCCTTGCCTTCATAAAGACCTTCATAAAGGTTGCCAATGGCTGTAGAAGCATCTCCATGCCTGACGACAAGCGTTGTGCCGCCATTAAGAGTTGGTATAGAAATCCGGATGTCGTTAAGGGTGCCACTGATAGTAGCGTTGAAACTTACGGAGTCGGCTGCCGTAGCTCGGCTGGCCAATGAGGCAGGCACAGTAATCGTTCCACTACCTTCTATATTCGTGCCATTATATGTGACTTTGTCAAAAGTCCCGGTGCCATACTGAGCATCATTGAAATTGACAGAGTATTGGACACCAGTTTGCAGCAAGGTTACTTGAGCCGCATCACCTGCGTATGCACTGGTCTGGCCTTGGTCACTGACGGCAAGATAGCCAGTAAAAGAGCTTACCACTGTTGGCTTTGCCTGCTTGGTATCATCATTATCATCACTGCAAGATGCGAAAGAGAAACATACTGCCAACGCGGCAAGGCCGAAAATAAACTTTAGCGTCTTCATTTCTTGTCTTTGTTTAAAATGTAAATAAAATCATATCTCTTTTCGCATGCAAAGTTACTATGCTTTTTAAAAACGCACAATACTCAAAATTAGGTAAAGTAGTAATCATCAAAAATAGGTATTATTTCTTCAGCCATTTCACAACGGCATTGCGCATAGTCCGACTGACAATGACATCAGGCTGATCAGTGCCATAGAGCATAAGCCGCAGACGGCCATTGGGCAAATGCTCTATGCCCTTGACCTGCTCCACTGGCACTATGTACTTTCTGTTCACCTTCATGAACTTTTCAGGGCTGAACTGTGCGGCAAGCTCTGTAAGAGTCATGTCAAGCGGGTACGATGTTCCATCAAGCAAATGAACGTATGTGGTCTTGTTCTCAGAAACGGCATAACGTGCCATCGATGCCGGCACACGACGCTCGCCACGTGGCGTACTGACAAGGAAACAATGACGATGACTACCGTCAGCTTTTATATCATCATAAATGTGCGGTTCGTTGGAAACGAGCTTCTTAGAACGGTTTATAGCCTTGGCAAGCTGCTCCTCGCACACAGGCTTTAGCAAATAAGAAAGACTGTTATAATCGAATGCTTTAAGCGCATATTCGTCATAAGCAGTAGTGAATACTATCGGCACATTGGGTGGAGCATCACACAGCGCATCAAAGCTAAGCCCGTCATTAAGCTGAATGTCGGCTATGATAAGGTCAATGTCTTGGTTGTAAGAAAGAAACGCCCTGCCCTCCTCTACCGTAGAGATGGGACCTATAACATTGCTGTCTGCATAAAGTTCAAGCAACATCTGCCGCAAGAGGCGGAACGTGTAAATCTCGTCCTCAAAAATCAAAATATTCATACCAATGGCAACTTGACTGAAAACGTTGTTTCATTCTTTTCAACAATAATCTCCTCTCCAAACAACAATTGCATAGTCTCATTCATATAAGCAAGACCAAAGTGCGTAGACTCTCTTTCAACTGAGACGAGAGGCTGAAAGTTGTTGCTCACTATAAGCCAACTGCCATCTGTATCAATCTTTATAGTCAATGGCTTTGCAGTTGTGCGTGCATTATGCACAATTGCATTTTCCAAAAGTCCTTGTAATGCAAACGGCGGCAGTGGATGTTTCTTTAGTTGCCGAGCCTCATGGCTTACGATGAGCTTTAGGCAACCAACATGGCGCAGGCTCATAAGCTCAAAATATTGCCGCATCATAAGCATCTCCTGCTCTACAGGCACTGTATATTCATCGCCAAAACGCAGCAGATAACGATACATCTCAGCTACAAGGCGCAGGAATTTGGCAGCCGTCTTAGGCGAGGTCATAACAAGACCTACCGCCACACTAAGGCTGTTGAAAAGAAAATGGGGCGTAACCTGTCTCCGAAGCTTCATAAGCCGCAAGTCACGCCGCAACTCTTTTATCTCTTGGTCTTTGTCCATTTCTACTCAACTTGTTTCTCGTTGCAAAAATAGGCATTTAGCCCGACAATAAAAAACTACAAGCCAAATATTTCATTCGTAAGGAATGAAAACTGTGACTATCACGCCGCAGAAGTCTTGCTTCCACGCCGTGGAACTGTGACTACTACGACGTGTAACGGAGGCTCACACGCCGTGGGAAGGTGACTCACACGCCGTGGGAATATTCCCACTCAAAAAAATACCCAATAAAAAAATCTCCCACCCAACTAAGGATGAGAGACTTTTATAAACGAATGATAAGTAATTTGCAAATTTATTCAGCCTTAGAAGTCTCCTCAGCAGGCACTTCCTCTGCCTTAGGCGCATCATCAACAGATACTGCCTGCTCTGCAACAGCCTCAGAAGCCTGAGCATCAGCAACCTTCTTGCCACCACGACGGCTACGACGAGTCTTCTTCTCTGTCTTGGCAGTCTTTGCCATGTTCTCATCGAAGTCTACAAGCTCAATGAATGCCATATCAGCAGTGTCACCCTGACGGAAACCAAGCTTTATGATACGTGTATAGCCACCAGGACGGTCAGCTACACGTGCAGCTACCTCACCAAAGAGCTCCTTCACTGCATACTTGTTTTGCAGATAACGGAAAACTACACGACGTGATGTGGTAGTATCGGTCTTTGAACGGGTAATCAGAGGCTCGACATACTTTTTCAGAGCCTTAGCCTTTGCGAGAGTCGTAGTGATTCTTTTGTGCATAATCAGACTCACAGACATGTTTGCAAGCATGCTGGCGCGGTGAGATGCAGTACGACTCAGATGGTTGAACTTTTTATTGTGTCTCATTTTTGTTGTTTACTCTTTTTCAAGTTTATACTTTGATGTATCCATTCCAAACGACAGATTCAGACTCTCAAGCAAATCATCAAGCTCTGAGAGCGATTTCTTACCGAAATTGCGGAACTTCAAAAGGTCGGTCTTGTTGTATTGCACCAAATCACCTAATGTTTCCACATCGGCAGCCTTAAGGCAGTTGAGCGCACGCACACTGAGGTTAAGGTCAGTGAGCTTTGTCTTCAACAACTGGCGCATGTGAAGGACTTCCTCATCAAACTCTTGGTTGCCATCCTGATCCGGATTCTCAAGAGTAATCTTCTCGTCAGAGAATAGCATGAAGTGATAGATGAGAATTTTTGCAGCCTCTTTAAGCGCATCTTTCGGATGTATGGAACCGTCCGTCGTGACTTCAAGTATGAGGTTGTCGTAGTCGGTTTTCTGCTCGACACGAGTTGGCTCAACACTGTATTTCACGTTGCGGATAGGGGTGTAGATTGAATCGATGGGAAGTACATTGACATCAGTACAATACTGACGATTCTCATCAGCAGGAACGTAACCACGTCCTTTGTTGATAGTGAGGTCAATCTGGAACGATGCCTTGGAGTCTAAATGACAAATCACCAAATCAGGGTTTAACACTTCAAATCCAGTCAGATACTTACCGATATCACCAGCTTTGAACTCTGTGGAATTCTCTACGGTGATACTAACTTTCTCGTTCTCGAATTCGTCTACTACTTGCTTGAATCGAACTTGCTTGAGATTCAAAATGATGTTGGTGACATCTTCTTTCACGCCTGGCACAGTTGCAAACTCGTGCTCAACACCGCTAATGCGAACAGTGTTGATGGCATAGCCCTCAAGCGATGAAAGAAGGATGCGGCGCAGGGCGTTGCCAATGGTAACACCGAAACCAGGCTCGAGAGGGCGGAACTCAAACTTTCCGTAGTGGTCGTTAGCCTCCAGCATCACAACTTTATCAGGTTTTTGAAATGCTAATATCGCCATTAATTTAATGATTTTTATTGTTTTGAGTACAACTCAACGATTAACTGCTCCTTAATGTTCTCAGGGATGTCGGCACGCTCAGGCACATGCAGATACTTGCCACTCTTTGTGTTTTGATCCCACTCAAGCCAAGGATACTTACTGTGATTGAAGCCTGCGAGAGCAGTATCTATCACCTCAAGAGACTTTGCTTTCTCTCGTACACCTACCACTTGGCCTGGCTTAACAGAATAAGAAGGAATGCTAACCACTTTACCGTCTACCGTAATATGCTTATGACCTACAAGCTGACGTGCAGCCGCACGCGTAGGAGCAATACCAAGACGGAACACGATGTTGTCAAGTCGGCTCTCAAGCAACTGAAGGAGCACCTCACCAGTGATACCATCGCTCTTGGCTGCCTTGTCAAACAAATTGTGGAACTGACGCTCCAACACACCGTATGTATATTTTGCTTTTTGCTTCTCAGCAAGCTGTGAACCATACTCTGAAGTCTTGCGACGACGGTCATTGCCATGCTGCCCTGGAGGGAAGTTACGCTTTGACAGTACCTTGTCGGCTCCGAAGATGGGCTCGCCGAAACGACGTGCAATTCGAGATTTTGGACCTATATATCTTGCCATAATTATAAAAATGCTTTTTCGATTGTATCTTTGGATTCTAACTTATACACGACGACGCTTAGGAGGACGGCAACCATTGTGCGGTAACGGTGTAACGTCAACTATCTCAGTTACCTCAATGCCTGCACCATGAACGGCGCGAATAGCACTTTCACGGCCATTACCCGGCCCTTTAACAAATGCCTTCACCTTACGAAGACCAAGGCCATAGGCAACCTTTGCACAATCTTCTGCTGCCATCTGAGCTGCATAAGGGGTGTTCTTTTTAGAACCACGGAAGCCCATCTTACCAGCAGAAGACCAAGAGATAACCTGACCCTCGTTATTAGCAAGAGATACAATGATATTGTTGAAACTGCTGTGAACATGGAGCTGCCCAGTAGCCTCAACACGAACATTTCTTTTCTTATTGGATGTTGCTTTCTGTTGTTTTGCCATAATTCGTTTCCTCCCCCAAATTACTTAGTAGCTTTCTTCTTGTTAGCAACAGTCTTCTTCTTTCCCTTACGGGTACGAGCATTATTCTTTGTGCTCTGTCCGCGAACAGGAAGACCATTACGATGACGGATACCACGATAGCAGCCTATATCCATAAGGCGCTTGATGTTCATCTGGATTTCAGAACGGAGGTCACCCTCCACCTTGAACTCAGCTCCGATAATTTCACGGATTTTAGCTGCCTGATCGTCAGTCCACTCGCTGACCTTCAGGTCACGGCTCACGCCAGCCTTATCCAATATCTTTGCTGAACTACTTCGGCCTATACCATAAATATAGGTCAATGCGATCTCGCCACTCTTATTTTGGGGCAAGTCTACTCCAACAATTCTTATTGCCATTTAGTTGAATAAATAATTTGAAAAATGATACTTAAGTGTCTTATTGCTTAAAGAGTATACAAAGTTAGCAATAATCCTCGAATAAAGACCATTGCCCACCAACACTTTATGCAACTTTAACATTAACCCTGACGCTGTTTCATCTTAGGGTTCTTCTTGTTGATAACGAACAAGCGCCCCTTGCGACGAACAATCTTGCAATCTGCTGAACGTTTCTTGATTGATGTTCTTGTTTTCATATCCGTAAGATATATAATTGAAAGTTTTATTTGTATCTAAATTCTATCCTTCCCTTAGTGAGGTCGTATGGACTCATCGCCACCTTTACCTTGTCGCCAGGGAGGATTTTGATATAGTGCAAACGCATCTTTCCTGATATGTTTGCTATTATCTGTACTCCGTTTTCCAACTCTACACGGAACATTGCATTAGACAGGCTCTCTATAACTGTCCCATCTTGCTCAATTGCCGACTGTTTTGACATAAAATATTTCTTTAATTTTCTATATTCTCAAACGTTGACAAAATCTCAGCCTTGCCACGCCTAACTACTATTGTATGCTCATAATGCGCTGCAAGTTTTCCATCCCAAGTGACTATACCCCATTTATCAGGCAAAAGCCCGACATCAGGTTTACCAATGGTTATCATAGGTTCAATGGCCAAACACATACCATCCATCAGTTCTATTCCCCTTCCATGTTTTCCATAGTTTGAGATAAAAGGATTCTCATGCATTTCGCGCCCTATACCATGACCACCAAGGCCTCTTACAACACCATATCCATTAGATTCAGCCCTACGCTGAATGGCCGCACTAACGTCACCTAAACGATTTCCAACAACTGCCTGTGAAATTGCATCATAAAGGCAACGCTTTGTTAAACTCATTAACTTTTTCGCCTCAAGAGCAACATCACCTACACCAAATGTATAGCAACTGTCTCCATTAAAGCCATTCAATAGGACACCACAGTCAACAGAAACGATGTCACCATCCACAAGCACATCCTTATCAGATGGGATGCCATGCACCACAACATTGTTTATAGATGTGCAAATAGAGGCTGGAAACGACCCTCCAAAAGGATTAGGAAAGTTCTTGAACGTAGGTTCAGCACCATTGTCAAAAATGAATTCCTCAGCTATTTTATCCAACTGGAGGGTCGTTATGCCTGGCTTGATATGTTTTCCTACCTCTGACAAGGCTAACCCAACAAGTTGGTTCGCCTTGCGCATAAGGTTGATTTCATCTTCTGTCTTAAGAAATATAGACACTTCAAAAGACCAAATCAATATGCACTTACAGCCCCCACCCTACGAGTATGACCCGAATTGAGCAGACCATCATAATGGCGCATGAGCAGATAAGACTCTATCTGCTGCAAAGTGTCAATAACAACACCCACTGTAATGAGCAAGGAGGTTCCGCCAAAGAATTGGGAGAACGCCTGCTGCACGTTCAGCAAACCTGCCAAAGCTGGCATTATGGCAATGAAAGCAATGAACAGTGAACCTGGCCATGTAAGACGTGACATGACATCGTCAATGTACTCAGCAGTGTCATGCCCAGGCTTGACACCAGGTATGAAACCATTATTGCGCTTCATATCTTCTGCCATTTGCTGGGGGTTGATAGTTATAGCAGTATAGAAATAAGTGAATGCAACGATAAGAACAACGTATACTGCATTGTACAGGAAGCTACGATTGTCCATAAGATTGCGCACCAACCAGCTTGCATTGTCACTCTGATACTGAACTATTGCCAACGGAATGAACATCAATGCCTGAGCAAAGATGATAGGCATCACATTTGCGGCAAAAAGCTTCAGAGGAATATACTGACGGGCACCTCCATACTGCTTGTTTCCAACAAGACGCTTCGCATACTGCACAGGAACCTTACGGACTCCTTGAACCAACAGTATCGATGCACAGATGACAGCATAAAGGATAAGAATCTCAGTGATAAACATCACGAGTCCACCACCAGAAATGGCAGTGAACCTTGAGCTAAGCTCCTGGACAAAAGCCTGGGGCAAGCGTGCAATGATACCTATCATAATTATGAGTGAGATTCCATTTCCTACTCCCTTGTCTGTGATGCGCTCACCCAACCACAGGATAAACATACTTCCTGCCGCAAGGATAATGGTGGCCGGAATCATAAATACGCTCCAAGAAATGCCACTTGCAAGTGCTTGACCTGCCTGCATCTTAAGGTTGATAAGGTAACTCGGTGCCTGAAAAAGCAATATTGCTACTGTAAGCACACGAGTATACCATTGTATTCTTTTCCGACCGCTTTCTCCTTCACGCTGCATCTTTTGAAAATAAGGCACAGCTATTGCAAGAAGTTGCATGACAATGGAAGCTGAGATGTAAGGCATAATTCCAAGTGCAAATATAGATGCATTGGAAAATGCTCCACCGGAGAACATGTCAAGCAGTGACATAAGGCCACCAGCAGTTTGCGACTGCAATTGGTCAAGCTTAGCCGGGTCAATACCTGGAAGCACGACAAACGATCCAAAACGGTATATAGCCGTAAACAAGAGAGTAATGAGTAATCTTTGACGAAGATCCTCAACCCTCCAACAGTTCCTCAGTGTCTCAATTAGCTTTTTCATCTTTAGATCTTAGTTGCATTACCACCTGCTGCCTTTATAGCTTCTTCAGCAGTCTTTGAGAAAGCATTTGCTTCAACGTCAAGCTTTGCCTTCAACTCACCATCGCCAAGAATCTTTACAAGTTTCTTGCCATTGGTAATGCCTGCGGCTACAAGCTCTGCTATTCCAATCTTTTCAAGATTCTTCTCTTCAGCAATCTGCTGAAGGGTAGAAAGGTTTACAGCAAAATACTCACGGTGGTTGATATTTTTGAATCCTGCTTTCGGAACGCGACGCTGCAAAGGCATCTGGCCACCTTCGAAACCAATCTTTCTCTTGTATCCAGAGCGAGACTTAGCACCCTTATGACCACGTGTTGAAGTACCGCCCAGACCAGAACCTGGACCGCGACCTATACGACGACGAGAATGCGTTGAGCCAACGGCAGGTTTCAATGTATGTAATTTCATGATTACGTCTGATTTAAAATGTTATTACTTAACGATCTCAACCAAGTGATGAACCTTACGAACCATACCCATATTACTGGGGGTATCTTCAATCTCAACAACCTGAGAAATCTTGTGAAGACCAAGCGAGAGAAGCGTTCTCTTCTGATCTATAGAAGCACCTATACGACTCTTAATCTGCTTTACCTTTATTGTTGCCATTGTGATATCCAGTTAACCGTTAAACACCTTGCTCATTTCAATGCCACGCTCGCCAGCAACCTGATAAGCATCACGCATCTGAGACAGAGCGAGAACTGTAGCCTTAACAAGATTATGAGCATTTGATGAACCCTTTGACTTTGCTATCACATCAGAGACACCAACACTTTCCAATACCGCACGCATAGCACCACCAGCTTTCAGCCCAGTACCAGCAGCAGCCGGCTTAAGCAAAACCTGTGCACCTCCATACTTCACTTCCATCTCATGTGGAATAGTTCCATTCAGTACAGGAACCTTATAGAGGTTCTTTTTTGCAGACTCTGTTCCCTTTTGGATAGCTGCCGTAACTTCGCCAGCCTTACCCAAACCATAGCCTATAATTCCCTTGCCATCACCGACAACAACGATGGCAGCGAACGTAAAGGTACGACCACCTTTTGTAACCTTAGTTACTCGATTGATGGCAACCAAACGGTCTTTCAATTCTGTGTCACTATTTACTTTTACTTTATCCATTGCCATTATCGTTTAGAAATTAAGTCCTCCCTTACGCGCTGCATCTGCAAGAGCCTTGACCCTGCCGTGGTAAAGATAACCGTTACGGTCGAAGACTACAGATTCAATACCTACAGCCTTTGCCTTTTCAGCAACAAGCTCGCCCACTTTCTCAGCCTGCTGAACCTTCGGCAACTTCTCAAGTCCAAGAGAAGAAGCAGAAACGATGGTTTTACCCTCTACGTCATTAATAACCTGAGCGTAAATTTGCTTGTTAGAGCGGAACACACTTAAACGTGGACGCTCAGCCGTTCCATTGATGCGCTTACGAATACGGAACTTTATCTTGATTCGTCTTTCTACTTTCTTATTTGTCATGATCTTTGATTCACTTTTAAAAGTTACTTAGCTGCAGCTGTCTTACCAGACTTCCTGCGGATGACCTCACCCTTGAAGAGAATACCCTTACCCTTATATGGCTCAGGCTTGCGGAAAGAACGAATTTTAGCGCAAATAAGACCAAGCAGCTGTTTGTCGGCACTCTCAAGAAGAATTTGAGGATTCTGATTACGCTCCGACTTTGTCTCAACTTTTACCTCAGCAGGGAGCTGCATGTAGATAGGATGAGTGTAACCCAAGGAGAACTCCAAAAGGTTACCCTGGTTAGAAACACGATAACCAACACCTACAAGCTCAAGATGTTTCTTATAGCCTTCGCTCACACCAACTACCATGTTGTGAACAAGAGAACGATAAAGACCATGAAAAGCCTGCTTTTGTTTATAGCTTACAGGACTGCTTTCATCAACCTCCAAAGTTATCTGACCGTCTTTCTGACTGAACTTAATTGAAGGATTAATGTATTGTGAAAGCTCACCCTTTGCACCCTTTACTGTAACAACGTTATCTTCCTCATTAAAAGTAACAGTCACACCAGCGGGAATACTAATTGGCAATTTTCCGATTCTTGACATATCAAATCCTCCAATTAATAAACGAAGCAAAGAATCTCGCCGCCAATTTTAAGCTCGGCAGCCTCTTTGTCAGTCATTACACCTTTGGACGTAGACAAAATGGCAATGCCCAGTCCGTTAATAACTCTCGGCATGTCCTTGTAGCCTGTATAACGACGAAGGCCAGGAGTGGACACACGCTTCAAATTCTTGATAGCGTTTTGTTTTGTTTGCGGGTCATACTTCAAAGCTACCTTGATAGTACCCTGAGGGCCATCTTCTATAAACTTATAGTTCAGAATGTAACCCTTCTCGAAGAGAATCTTTGTAATAGACTTCTTCATGTTCGACGCAGGAACCTCAACCACACGATGATGAGCCATGATTGCGTTTCTGAGCCGTGTCAGATAATCTGCTATTGGATCTGTCATAAATGTATAAAAGTTTAATTAATCGGGACTACCCCGACAATATTAAATGTAGTCTTGTTAAGTGAAGAAAGAAAAGGGAAGATAAAGATTATAGAGTTGGGTGTCCCACAGCCCTACTCAAAATTCTTATTATCTCCTAATCAACCTCTCAGCTCTTACCAACTTGCCTTCTTAACTCCAGGAATAAGACCCTGCGAAGCCATCTCACGGAACTGGATACGTGAAAGCCCAAACTGGCGCATATAACCACGCGGACGACCCGTTATCTTACAGCGATTGTGAAGACGGATAGGATCGGCATTCTTTGGAATAGCTTGAAGTTTGCGAGCTGCCTCATAAGCCTCAGCTGGATCGTTGGAAGTAGCGATAATCTTCTTCAGAGCCGCGCGCTTCTCGGCGTAACGAGCAACGAGCTTGGCACGCTTAACCTCACGTGCCTTCATTGATTCTTTTGCCATATCTCTTTAATCGTTTTTTGCATTTTTGAACGGAAGACCAAAAGCCTTGAGCAATGCATGGCCCTCCTCGTCAGTAGTAGCCGATGTAACGAATGTAATGTTCATTCCTTGCACACGATCAATCTGGTCAATGTTTATCTCAGGGAAGATTATCTGCTCATCAACACCAAGAGTGTAATTGCCACGTCCGTCAAGCTTAGAGTTGATACCCTTAAAGTCGCGGATACGAGGCAAAGCTATCTTAACCAAACGCTCAAGGAACTCATACATACGCTCACGACGCAGTGTCACCATCACGCCAATTGGCATTTTCTTACGCAGTTTGAAGTTGGCTATATCCTTCTTAGAATATGTAGCCACAGCCTTCTGTCCCGTAATAGCGGTAAGCTCATTGACAGCCACATCTATTATTTTCTTGTCCTGCGTTGCATCGCCAAGACCCATGTTAATGACGATTTTCTTCAAGACAGGAGTCTGCATGGACGAAGAATAGTTGAACTGCTTTTGCAGTGCCGGAGCTATCTGCTCCTTATACTGTTTCTTTAACTGTGCTGTATCCATTATTTAATCTCCTCCCCTGACTTTTTAGCGATACGTATAACATTTTTGCCGTCGTGCTTTATAGCGACACGTGTCGGCTTTCCGCTCTTAGGGTCAATAAGACTCAAGTTCGAGATGTGAATCGAAGCCTCACGCTTGATAATACCTCCTTGTGGATTTTTTGCAGAAGGCTTTGTGCTCTTTGATACCATATTGACACCTTCGACAATCGCGCGGTTCTCTTTCACCAGCACCTTGAGCACTTTACCCGTCTTGCCCTTGTCGGCTCCGGCAATGACAATGACGTTGTCGTCTTTTCTGATATGTAACTTACTCATTACTTGTAATCTGTTTTATAATTAAAGAACCTCAGGTGCAAGAGACACAACCTTCATGTTGACAGCACGCAACTCACGTGCTACAGGACCGAAAATACGGCTACCTCTCAGCTCACCAGCATTGTTGAGCAAAACACATGCGTTGTCGTCGAAACGGATATAAGAACCATCCGGGCGACGGATTTCTTTTTTAGTGCGTACGACCAAGGCCTTAGATACCGCACCCTTCTTCAAGTCACTTGACGGGAGGACGTTCTGAACTGCAACAACGATAACGTCACCGACGCTTGCATAACGACGTCCAGTACCACCGAGAACGCGAATGCACATAGCCTCGCGAGCACCGCTGTTGTCTGCTACTGTAAGTTTTGTTAATGCCTGTATCATAATTACTTAGCCTTTTCTATGATTTGTACTAATCTCCACCTCTTAGTCTTAGAGAGAGGACGTGTCTCCATGATTTGAACAGTATCACCCACATGAGCTTCCTGCTTCTCATCGTGCACGTGGTATTTCTTCGTCTTTTGGACAAACTTACCATAAATGGGGTGCTTCTCCTTGAACTTAGCTGCAACGACGATGGTTTTCTGCATCTTGTCGCTGATAACAACACCCTGCCTGACTTTTCTTAAATTTCTTGTTTCCATTTGGGTAATCATTATTTATTAAGTTCTCTCTGACGAAGCACCGTTTTCATACGTGCGATGTCGCGACGTGCAGCCTTAATCTGTGACGGATTCTCGAGCGGAGAGACTGCATGGTTGAGCTTCATCTGCTTGTAAGCTTCCACGGCCTGCTCCAGCTTCTCGCGCAAGTCCTTGTCGGCGAGTTCTGTAATTTCTTTAATCTTCATAATTAAGCGTTTTTATCATAGTCACGTCTTACGACGAACTTTGTCTTCACTGGCAACTTCTGCGCTGCAAGACGTAGAGCTTCCTTTGCGATATCAAAGCTCACGCCTTCCACCTCGAAAAGAATACGTCCTGGGGTAACAGGCGCAACCCATCCAGCTGGGTCACCTTTACCTTTACCCATTCGCACATCGGCAGGTTTGCGAGTGATGGGCTTGTCTGGAAAGATGCGAATCCACACCTGACCCTCACGGTTCATGTAGCGGTTCACTGCCACACGTGCTGCCTCAATCTGACGGCTGTCAAGCCATTTGCGCTCAAGCGTCTTGATGCCAAATGATCCGAAAGCCAACTGTGTGCCGCGGTGAGCGTTGCCTTTATTGCCACGTCCATCTTGCGGCCTTCTATATTTTACTCTTTTTGGCTGTAACATTGTAGATGATTCCTTTAACGATTATTGTTTCTTCTGCGGCCACCACGGTTACGACGTTCTCCGTTATTGGAGCGACCACCATTCGAGCGTTCCTGTGTGAAGTTAGGTGCCAAGTCACGTTTGCCATAAACTTCACCACGCATTATCCATACCTTAATGCCTAACAGGCCGACCTTAGTCAAAGCCTCAGTCTGGCAATAGTCAATATCAGCGCGGAAAGTGTGAAGTGGCGTACGACCTTCCTTGAACATCTCTTTGCGAGCAATCTCTGCACCGTTCAAACGGCCACTGATTTGCACCTTGATGCCTTCAGCACCTGCACGCATAGTGTTTTGCACAGCCATCTTGATGGCACGGCGGTAAGCCATAAGATGCTCAATCTGGCTTGCAATGTTCTCACCGACAATCTTAGCGTCAAGCTCAGGACGCTTGACTTCAAAGATATTTATCTGAATATCTTTCTTGTAAAGCTTCTTAAGCTCCTCTTTCAGCTTGTCGACATCCTGTCCACCCTTACCGATAACGATGCCCGGACGAGCAGTACAAATAGTGATGGTGACGAGTTTCAAAGTGCGCTCGATGACAATGCGCGACACCTGAGCCTTCTCAAGACGCTTCTCCAAATACTTACGTATCTTCCGATCCTCGACGAGGTTATCACCGAAGCTCTTGCCACCGAACCAATTAGAATCCCAACCACGGATAATACCAAGACGGTTGCTTATTGGATTAACTTTCTGTCCCATTCTATTTAATCTTTATCGTCGTTAGTTTTGGCATCAACAAACAGAGTGACATGATTAGAACGCTTGCGGATTCTGTAGCCACGACCCTGTGGTGCCGGTCTCATACGTTTCATCGTTACGCCTTCATCCACGAAGACCTTGCTTACATAGAGTTCTCCTTCTTCTGCCTTGCGCTCATTCTTCTGCTCCCAATTGTTTATGGCAGAGCGCAACAGTTTCTCCACGTCTTGTGCAGCGTGCTTCTTTGAGAATCTGAGTACTCCGAGGGCGCGATTTACCTCCATGCCACGTATCATGTCTACCACGTAGCGCATCTTACGGGGAGAGGAAGGCACGCCTTTAAGCTTGGCGAAGTACTGATTCTTGCGAGCTTCCTTTATTTTTTCAGCCGCGATATGTTTTCTTGCTCCCATTATTGTTATGCTTGTTAAAAATAGTTTCTCCCCGATTACTTCTTGTTATTGCCAGTATGGCCGCCGAACCTACGCGTAGGGGAAAATTCTCCAAGGCGATGACCAACCATGTTCTCAGTAATGTAGACAGGGATAAATTTGTTACCGTTATGAACTGCAACTGTATGTCCCACGAAATCTGGGGATATCATTGAAGCTCTGGCCCAAGTCTTAACGACGCTCTTCTTTCCACTCTCGTTCATGGCGAGAATCTTCTTCTCGAGCTTAACGTTGATGTACGGGCCTTTTTTAAGTGAACGACTCATAGTTTGCTCTGTGTTTTCTTAAAGTTTACTTCTTGTTAGCTCTCTCAATGATGTACTTGTTGGAAAGCTTCTTCGGCGAACGAGTCTTGAGACCCTTAGCATACAAGCCCTTGCGTGAGCGTGGATGTCCACCGCTCTGGCGGCCTTCACCACCACCCATAGGGTGATCTACAGGGTTCATGACGACACCACGGTTGTGAGGACGACGGCCAAGCCAACGAGAGCGGCCAGCCTTACCAGACTGCTCCAAAGCATGGTCGGAGTTACCTACACTACCTATAGTAGCTTTACATGCAGAGAGAATCTTGCGAGTCTCGCCAGAAGGGAGCTTTATAACGCAATAATTACCCTCACGAGAAGTAAGCTGAGCAAAGTTACCAGCCGAACGGACAAGCAAGGCACCCTGACCCGGACGCAACTCAATGTTGTGGATCACAGTACCGACAGGAATGTTTGCCAAAGGAAGAGAATTGCCAATTTCAGGAGCAGCCTCTGCGCCCGACATCAGCTTATCACCCACCTTCAGTCCATTTGGGGCAATGATGTAACGTTTTTCACCATCTGCGTAGAAGAGAAGAGCAATACGAGCAGAACGGTTAGGATCATACTCTATCGTCTTCACTGTAGCAGGAACACCATCTTTCTCTCGCTTGAAGTCGATTAAACGATACTTTCTCTTATGACCGCCGCCAATGTAACGCACAGTCATCTTACCGGTGTTGTTTCGACCACCAGTAGAACGCTTACCGTAAACGAGAGACTTCTCTGGCACAGATGCAGTAATCTCCTCGAACGTGCCAATAACTTTGTGTCTTTGACCCGGAGTTACCGGGTTGAATTTACGTACTGCCATTTCTTATTTTAGATATTGCTGTAAAAATCAATTGTGTCGCCTTCCTTCAAGGTCACATAAGCCTTCTTGAAAGAGGGCTTATGTCCACGTATCAGACCTGCCTTAGTGTAGCGGCTGGAACGTTTTCCAGCATAGCGAGCCGTATTGACATCCTGAACTGTCACATTGTAAAGCTTTTCGACCTCTTTCTTAATCTGGAGCTTGTCGGCATCAGGACGCACGATGAACCCATAGCGATTTGGGAACTTCTCTGTTATCTTGGTCTGTTTCTCTGTCACCAGAGGCTTAATGATTATTGCCATAGTTTGCATTCTCCTCCAAATTATTTATTCAAAATGCTGTCAATTGTCTGTAATGAGCTCTCTGCCATCACAAGCACGTCAGAATTCAAAATTTTATACGTATTGATATCCTTTGCGCTCATAATCTGAACTTTCTGAAGGTTGCGAGCAGATAAATATACGTTTTTATCCACATTTGGCAAAACAACAAGTAATTTCTTGCTCTCTACTTTAAGATTTTTAGTAATATTTATAAAATCTTTCGTCTTTGGAGCATTCAAAGTGAAATCCTCTACTATAAGGATTTCATTGTCCTTTGCCTTATATGAAAGAGCAGACTTACGGGCAAGAACCTTTGTCTTCTTATTGACCTTGAAGCCATAATCGCGAGGTTTAGGACCAAACACGCGGCCACCGCCCTTGAGCAAAGGTGAGTTGATGTCACCACGACGTGCCCCGCCACCACCTTTTTGGCGACCCAGCTTACGCGTAGAACCATTATGCTCACTTCTTTCCTTCGCCTTAGCAGTACCCTGACGCTGGTCAGCCATATACTGCCTCACATCGAGGTAAATGACATGGTCATTGGGTTCGATGCCGAAGATGTCGTCATTCAGTGTAACCTTCCTTCCGGTCTCCTGACCGTTGATATTCAAAACGCTGACTTCCATTACTTCTTAATTAAAACAGTTGAACCATTGTAGCCGGCCGTAGAACCCTTCACGATAATAAGATTCTGCTCCGGGATTACCTTTAACACTTTGAGGTTCTGAGTCGTAACTCTCTCACAACCCATTTGACCAGCCATGCGCATACCTTTGAACACCTTGGCGGGATACGAGCAAGCTCCAATAGAACCTGGCTTGCGCAAACGGTCATCCTGACCGTGAGTAGCTTGACCTACACCGCCAAAGCCATGACGCTTGACGACACCCTGGAAACCTTTACCTTTTGAAGTGCCGACCACGTCAACAAACTCCACGTCTTTAAACAGGTCAACTGTAATGGTATCGCCGAGGTTATACTCCTCGTCAAACTTGAACTCGGCCAAGTGCTTCTTTGGCGTTGTACCGGCTTTCTTGAAGACACCTGCCATAGGCTTGGTGGTTCTGTTCTCCTTTGCCTCGCCATAGCCGAGCTGAACAGCCTTATAGCCGTCAGTTTCAACCGTCTTGACTTGAGTAACAACACAAGGACCAGCTTCGATAACAGTGCACGGCACATTTTTGCCGTCGGCACTGAACACGGATGTCATTCCGATTTTCCTTCCGATTAATCCTGGCATTTCAGTATTAATT
>CAZEEP010000013.1:0-94511 GCA_964511295.1 uncultured Prevotella sp. | reverse complement strand
ACCACAACTCCACAATAATAAACTACTTCCAACGGAGACTCACTAATGTATCAGCAGAATCCTTCAATGCAAAAATCAAAGCTTTTAGAGCCCAGTTCCGAGGAGTAGGAGACATCAAATTCTTTATGTTCAGGTTGGCAAAACTATACTCTTGACATTTCCTCCGCCAACCCGGAAAATCCGCTGACCCGATATTAGCGTATTTTTTCATCGATGTCATCGAAAAAACTTGCAGAAATTATTTGCAATACAAAATAAATCAGTAACTTTGTCCTTGGTGAGCATAGCGATTATTGTTTGCAATCCTTTGTAATTAAACACTATAAAAAAGTTACAACAATTTGAGAATTTATCTTTTGACGATTATAAAGTTCTTATTTTTAATGAACTATGTAAAATGAAATAAGTTTATGAAAGGTGTACAATTTGTTTTACTTATTATATGGATTCGCTTTCTGCCTGCTGGGGCTGCCGATGTGTATGGAGGGGGCAAGGCGTTGAAGATTGCTAACGATAGTCTTCTGCGTGTCCTTGACCAGACCATCCAGCATAGCAAGCAACTGCGCAGGCTTCGAGATGATGATATAAGCTCATTACGTAAGGTCTATTGTGTCTCCACTTCGTGGCAGTCGCGCTATGACCTGGCTCGCCAGATTTATGGGCAATATTGTACATACATGACTGATTCGGCTATCCATTATATGCAGTTGTGCTATTCGGCTGCTCGTCACCTTGGCGACCGTGAGAAGGTGGTGGATTGCCAGTGCCAGATGGTTTACCATTACGCTCGCTCAGGCTTCATCGGTGAGGCGTTGTTCATGATGAACGACATAGACACTTTCAAGCTGTCATTGAAAAATCGCATTTCCTACTACATTGTATCTGCCGAGCTCTATGGACAGATGTCTGGCTCCACGAAGAGCGAGCCTGACAAGACGCGGTTTCATGACATCAGGGAGCGTATGCTCGACTCCCTTTTGGCCGTAGCCCCACGCAACTCTAAGATATGGATTACTTATCAGCAGGCAAGGTGTATCGAGGCTCACAAGTACGAGGAGGCATTGCGGCTTCTCAATCGCTTGGACAAGATGGTAAAGCCTGGCACTAACGACTATGCCGTCAAGGAGTTTTACCTTTATCAGGTTTATACAGGATTGAAGCGTCCCAACGAGGCGCTTTACCACCTGTTGCTGTCCGTCATCACCGATGTCTCCACCGTCACCTACGATGAGGCAGCCGTGTTCTACCTAAGCCGCATCCTGAGCAGTCGTGGAGACATCAAGCGTGCGCGAGAATACGTGCGCTATGCTTACGATGTATCAACCGTATTCGGTGGCAAGATGAAGGACTGGGTGGCAAATGACATTGAGAATGTCAATTCTTCGTTCTTTGACAGGCTGCTTGGTCACAACCGCGTCATGACGATTGCCATCTTCATCCTTATGTCCCTTGTCTTGATGGTGATAATACTTGCTGTGCAGCTGTTCATGCAACACCGCAAGTTAATCAAGGCTGTTGGTGGCCTGAAGCAGAGCAATGCTGCGCTTGGTGAGGCAAACATCCAGTTGGAAGAGTTAGTGAGGCGGAATTTGGAGGTCAACAAGCAGCTTTCAGATGCCAACGGTATCAAGGAAAAGTGTATCGGGACATTCTTTACACTGTGTATACAATACATCGAAGACTTGAACAACTTCTGCACGAAGACTGACAAACTTCTACGTAACCGTCAATTCCAAAAGCTTGCCGACATGATACGCTCGATCAAGATGCAGGATGAGGCGTTGCAGAACCTTTACAAGAATTTTGACAGCATGTTTCTTACCATATATCCTGATTTCGTAAGCAAGTTCAATGCCTTGCTTGATTCGGAATACCATGTGTCGCTGACAAAAGACGGCGCACTTACCACCCAGCTTCGGATCTTTGCCCTGATACGGTTGGGCGTTAACGACAGTGGCAAGATTTCTGTCTTGCTCAACCTTGCCAACAGCACGGTCTATAATTATCGCACGAGCTTCCGCAAGCACGCACGTGGCGACCGCGCCGATTTCGAGGAGCAGGTGCGCAGGATAGTTTAATTTTTTGCGTGTGGTCTGATGCTTTCCGTATTCTTGCGTCCATGCTGCTGTACTTCAGAATAAGAATGGCACAAAATAGAACTGCCATTCTTTTTTGTGAGTGTAACTTTGCAATAGTGAAAACCAAAAACAATCCATTATGGTACGCAAGAATACGTTTACAGCGTTGCTTATAGCTCTCATGTTGTTGCTTACTGGCAGCGTGGCAGAGGCTCAGCAGGTAATACGCGTGTTGGCTATCGGCAACTCTTTCTCAGAGGATGCCGTGGAGCAGAATCTTTATGAGCTTGCACATGAGGCCGGCTACGAGCTAATTATAGGTAACGCCTACCGTGGTGGCCAAGGCCTGAGCTCCCACTGGAACGTGGTCAGCAAGCACGAGGCCGATTTTGAGTACCGCAAAGTCGTGAACGGCAAGCGGACAAACAAGACCAAGGTGCTGCTTGACGACATAGTGAAAGACGAACCGTGGGATATCATCACCTTTCAGCAGGTGAGCCAGGACGCTGGTCGCTATGATACCTACAAGCCATACCTACAAAACCTTATCGACTATGTAAAGGGCATCGCCACGGGCAAGAAAGTGCGTTATGGCTTCCATCAGACATGGGCATACGCCCAAAACTCCACTCACTCAGGGTTTATAAAGTATGCACGCAATCAGAAGCGTATGTACAACGCCATTTGCGATGCCACCCAAAAGGCGTTGGCTGACCATTTGTCACTCACGTTTGTCGTGCCCTCAGGCACGGCAATACAAAATGCCCGCACCAGCGGCCTTGATGATAACTTGAACCGTGACGGCTACCATCTTGACTATGGCGTGGGGCGCTACACGGCAGCCTGTACGTGGTTGGAAATGCTGACAGGCGTATCGCCCACGACCATCACGTGGAGGCCTGACAACGTCACCGCTGGACAGGCATACCTTGCCCGCCTCTCGGCTCACGACGCCGTGCAGCAACCGTACACCATCACCGACGAACCTTCTGGCATTGATACGCTGTGCATATCCATGTTCGGTTCTTCGGTGGCCTACGGCACGGGTGCGCATGACAATCACGGCTACGCGTGGCGCTTCAATAACCTGCTGACTGACAGGTTCAACTCGCATGAGAGCCCCCATGCGTTCCACATATCTAATATAAGTATCGGCGGAAACACCACCAAGAACTTGCTCGACAGGTTCAAGGATGTCATGCTTGACCTTGGCAAGTACGTCATCTTCGGTGTGTCGCTTGGCAACGAGGGCATACACGGTGCTGCCGACCAGGAAAAAATATTCAAGCAGTGGCGTGACAACATGCTAACGCTCATCCGCAAGGTGCGCCAAAACGGCAAGGTGCCCCTCGTGATGAACAATTATGGCCGTGGCGACTTCAACAGTGACGACTACCACTATGTCAAGGAAATCAACATGCTCATACACGAGTGGGACGTGCCGTCGTTCAGTTCTCTTGGTGCCATTGACGACGGCGAGGGCCACTGGGCAACAGGCTATCAGAATGATACCTATCATCCCACTTCCGACGGTCATCAGGAAATATGCGATGCCATCGTGCCGTCGGTGTTCGATGCATTGGCAAGCGGCAAGAAACTTGTCATGGAGCGTGACTCCACCCACAGCTTGACGCTCGGCAATGGTGACCTCATCAAGTTCACATGCGAGGACACCGTGCATCCGTTCACAATCTCCGTGCGCGTCAAGAGTCATGCTCCTGGCACGCTGTTCTCCTTTGCCAATGGCACCAGGAGCGCAACGGTGTCTGTTGATGCCGCTGGCAAGGTTGTTTACAAAAGCACTACTAACCGTATGCTGACCTCTAATGTTGCGCTTGATGATGACAAGTGGCACACGGTGTCATTGGTGCACTATTATGCCCAGTCGCGCGTGCTACTCTATGTAGACAGCGTGTTGGCAGGCGAGATGCGCGAGCGCATAAAGATAGGTGACGTGCAGGTGGGCAGCGACGACAAGAACGTGTTCCGCGACTTTAGCGAGCTTTTCTTCTGGCGCGCAGGCATGTGTCCCGAAGAGATACAGGGTATCGTCGACGGCAAGCTGCTCAAGTCGAGCCTTGAGCTGTATGTGCCAATGACAAGCCCAACCTCTCTTTTCAACCTTGCCATGAGCCTTAACGAGGTGAAGTATGTCGACAATTCGGCCACGGCCATCAGCACGCCAGTAGTTAATACTCCTAAGGCCTCACATTATTATACACTTCATGGTGTGCGCGTACCAGCTCCGTCAGCCAAAGGCATTTATATCCACAACGGGGTAAAGATGGTCGTCAAATAAAAAATATCAGACATGAAAGCAAAACTATTTACGGTCATGCTGTTCTTCGTCTCCCTCTCGGTGGGCGCACAGGACTTTGCCGCCGTGCTCCACATGAAGGACAACACCAAGAAGGCTGTGGCGGTAAGCAACCTTGATTCCATTAACCTCATGCCTGCGAGCCAGGTAGACCAAGGTGATTTCATAGCCGGCACGTCAAAGTGGAAGGGCAAGCGCATAGGCTTCTTGGGCAACTCCATCACCGAATATGGCGAATATGTGCGTGCATACCAGAAGCTCACCGACTGTGAGGCTTTGAACTATGGTGTCAGTGCTACCCACATGGCGATGATTGACGCCAGCACAAGCAACGCCTTTGAGCGTCGCTGTATGCAGATGGCCAAAGACTTGGACATGATTATCGTCTTTGGTGGCACCAACGACTTCGGGCACAGCAACACTGCCGACTTCGGCTCGTTCAGTGACGGCGCAAAGACTGGCTGCTATACATTCTATGCCGGCTTGCACCGCCTGTTCAAGAACTTGTTCAGGTTCTACCGCGGCAAGCCCATCGTCATAATGACTCCAATCCATCATGGCACGGAAATAGACACTCCCGAATACACTATAGCTTCCGACGGAACCATAACCGAGGGCAAGAACCCCAAGACGGGCAAAACGTTCCGTGAATATGTAGATGCTATCAAGGAGGTTGCCGCTTACTATTCGTTCCCCGTCTTGGATGCCTATCTCTATAGCGGCCTCTCGCCTATGGCCGAGGGCAATTCGCGTCTGTATTTCAAGGATGGTCTGCACCTTAATGACAATGGGGGCGAACGTCTCGCGAAGTGGATGTATCCACAGTTGGAGATGATTTGCGATATGTATTATTAATGTTAGAAATATTGTGAAGAGAAACTTTTTGTTTGGCTGTGCATGTGTGCTTATGCTTTATGCACAAGCACAAACGTCATGGCCTTTTCTGCGTTTGAACGATACGTGGAAGTTTAAGCCTGGAAGGGACAAGTCTTATGCCCTGCCAGTCACCAGTGATGACGGATGGGCGGACATAAAGACGACAGAATTTTGGGAAGAGCAAGGCTATCCCAATTTGGACGGATTCGCATGGTATCGGCAGCAGGTATTCATGCCGCGCTCATGGAAATCTAAAGTTGAGAAGTGTGGTGGGCTATACTTGAGCTACAGCAGTGCCGACGACTGTGACGAGGCCTTTTTCAATGGCAAGTCGTTAGGCAGGATGGGCAACTTTCCGCCCGACTACCAGATGTGTCCGGGCGAGGAGCGCCTTTATCGTGTAGCCCCGAACCTTGTATGCTATGGTAAGGTCAATACTATAGCGGTATGCGTCTATGACGGTGGCGGCAAAGGCGGTATCCTTTCACACGACATCTTCTTGAGTGCCGTCAATCCTGTCACGGGGCTGAACCTCCGTTTGCAAAGCGATGATGCAGACTGGATATTTGATGATGCCGGACAGGCCGTACTGCACGTGTCTGCACAGCAGCGTGTCTCCCATCTGTTTGATTGTGACTTGGTGTGCCGTATTACCACCGACACGCACGAGGATTTAGGTGAAACCCGTCAGAAAGTCAGTTTCGACCCGAATGCCGACTTCCATGCCGACATCAAACTGCCGCTTGACAAGCCGGGATTCTATCACGTAGAAGTTTTCGCTGACCATGACGGCCTGTACAGTCCTGTGGCATCTGCCAACATTGGTTTCAGGCCTACGGCCATCTTGTCGCCTGCCGATTCACAGTCGGACATTGATTCGTTTTGGAAAATTACGCGCCTGGAGCTCGATGCTACGACACCTAATTTCACCATGACTCTGGATTCGGCCCTGTCAAACAATATCAAGCGGGTGTACCGTGTGGAGATGACATCGTTTGGCGGCGTACGCATCAATGCCATGTACAGCGTTCCGCGCACGGGTTGCCGCCATCCGGCTCTGCTCACCAATCTGGGTTATGGACAGGGAGTAAGCGAGGGAACGATTAATGCTTCCAGCATGCCCGACTACTGTGAACTGCTGCTCAGTGTCAGGGGCCAGGGACTGCAACTGCCGTTCAATTCGTATGGAGAATGGATAACTTATGGCCTGCAAAACCAGTACGACTATTATTACCGTGGCGCATACATGGATCTCGTGCGTGCCGTTGAATTTCTGTGCTCGCGCCCGGAGGTTGATACGGCCAACATATTCGCCAGTGGCATCAGCCAGGGCGGAGCACTCACCTACGCCGTGGCCTGTTTGGATAACCGCATCCGTGCCATAGCCCCCTGCGTGCCGTTCCTGTCTGACTTTCCCGACTATTTCAAGATTGTAACTTGGCCTCGCAACCTTTTCGATACGACCTTGTTGCAAGACCACTCGTTGACGTGGGAATATGTTTACCGCGTGCTCAGCTATTTCGACATCAAGAATCTGTCACACAACATACATTGTCCGGTGCTTATGTCCGTTGGCCTGCAGGACGACATCTGTCCTCCACACACTAACTTTGCTGGGTTCAACAATGTTCCTGACACTGTGGAAAAGCACTACATTGTCTATCCACATCAAGGGCATGGTGCGGCAGACGGCTGGTGGGAGGCCCGTCAGCAATTCTTTAATGCCCACATGAAGCAAGTGGCAGAATAAAAAACAGTGTAGTGGCTCGCACGAGGCGCGGCCACTACACTGTACTGTTTGTACCTTTGTACCGTTACTTCATTTGGCAACGGTCTTTTTGCCGTTTACAATATAGATATTCTCTTTAATCATCCTATTCACTCTCTGTCCTTGTAGTGTATAGATGTTGCCATTCTTGACATTAGCCTTGTCCGGGTCTGCGATTTTGATGCCCTGTATGTCCGTTGCCGCATCGTCGAACACGATATTAGGCAGTTTGCTGGTGTTGGTGAAGATGTAGCTTTGGAAAGGCATCACCTTGAAGTTGTCTGTCGGGAAATAAGCCTTTCCCTCTCCATCTATCATGACGGCCGTATGCTGGCTCGCCGTGATGGATGTCTTTGTGTATAGTCCGCGCAAGCGGTATGCGCCAGCCCCCACCTCCTTCCTTATCGTTGATGCATTTGCCTGCAAGCCCTTCAGTAGCAGTACGGGGCCGATGGTCTTTGCAGGCCTTATCATTATCGGCGTGTTAGGTTCCACGGTGCTTACCTTGTTGAAATGCAGCGTGTTGCTGCCTGCGTCGTAGTTGCCGTATTCAGCCATCTGTGTGCCCTCGCCGAATAGTTTTTCTGCAATTTCCTTGTTGAGTGTGAAGGGGAATATGATGCCTTGCCACAGGTCGGACTTCAGCGTTGTGCGCCAATAGAGCTGGTCTATGTTTCCAGCAGTCACCTTCACGTTTTCCGCCTCGCCGTCCCACACGGTCCAGCCAAGGTGTTCGGCGAGCGTATTGGCAATCTGGTTGCCCATGAGGTGGTGTCCCTCCACGTTTGGGTGTACGCCTACCATCGGCAGGTCGTGGAGCAGGCAGTATGGCACGCCGTAGTGCTCGCAGATGGTGCGGCTCGCCTCTGTCATGTCGGCGTTGAGGTTGGGCTGCACGAAGATAATGTCGAACTGGCGGTAGCGCGTCTTGATGTTGCTGAACACGCAGGCAAGTGCCCCACGCCACGTGTTCAGGTCGTCGTCGGTCCAGTCGCTCCATTTGTATTCTCCTGGCTTGTAGTGGTAGCTGTCGTTGGTGCCGCCCTCCACGATGAATAGGTTGGCTGGCTGCAGATCCTTTGAGCGGTTGACGAATGACACGGCCACCTCGTTGCCGTTGCCCATCACGCCGATGTAGCTTACGCAGGTGCCTGCCTCGGAGTTGTTCTGCCGAAGCGTCATGCTTGTCTCGGCTTGCAGTTGCCTGAAATATATTTGCGACTCTTCTGTCACGTCCTTGTCTGGATACTGAATGAGGAAGCCTGGTGTCGTAGTAGTTCCTTCATATGCGCCGAAAGAGTCGCCCAAGATGCTGAATCGCGGATAAGCCTTCTTTATCGGGTTTTCCGTAACCACCTCCGGGACTTGTGGCGTGGTGATCTGTGCATGAATAGTCATCGTGGCCGTAGCCATGATGATGGACAATGGTAAAGAATTGTTCATAGAAGTCTTATTTAGAATATGTCTATGCGCAAAGTTAATAATACAGGATTAAATGTTGTTTTTTTCGACTCGCTATTTTGCCACGGCGTGCCGTGATAGAATAAGTATGACACAAAACAGTACATTCGCTTTGTGTAAAGAGGCTAACTTTACCATATAAATTGATGACGGGCTATGCGGGCTGTCCGAAAATGAGTATGGTATTGTCCGTTGGCAGTATGCCTGACGGTTGTCATTTAATAGACTATCCTGCAAAATTGGCACAAATGAGAACATTGTTAGACATAGAAAAGACTAATTTTGCAACGTATGCCTAAAACGAAAAAAGCGTTATGAAGTTAAATAAAGTTCGATTCATGTTAGCTGGAGTCTTGTTGGCCAATGCCGTCAATATATCGGCACAGGCCGACCAGAACACTCTTTTCTTCATTTCAAACTCTCATCTTGACACGCAGTGGAACTGGGATGTACGTACTACCATCAATGAATACGTCAAGAATACGATGGAGCAGAATTTCGACCGGCTTGACAAGTATCCGTCGCTTCGTTTCAATTTTGAGGGTGCCATCCGCTACATGTGGATGAAGGAATATTACCCAGATGACTTCAGACGGTTGAAGAACTACGTGTCTAACGGTTGCTGGCACATCTCCAGCTGCTCTGTTGATGCCAATGACGTTATGGTGTCATCGGCAGAGTCCATCATGCGCAACTGGCTATATGGCAACAAGTTCTATAAGCATGAATTCGGCGTGCGTGGCGGTTATGATGTCATGCTCCCTGACTGCTTCGGCTTCTCGTACGCCTTGCCGTCATTAGCAAAACACTGCGGCTTCAAGGGCTTCCACACGGCGAAGTTGGCGTGGGGCTCAGCCGCATACGACGGACTGCCGCCATTTGGTATATGGCAGGGTGTCGACGGCTCGCAGATTTACGCATTCTATAAGCCGGGAGCCTACGACAACCACGAGATTTACAACAAGGACATGTCCAACGATGTCGACATGCTGAACATCACCAACGACAACTATAATAAATATGGTGTGGCAGCCGAAGTGCGCTATGTCGGCCCGCGCAGCGACCGCGGCGGTGCCTTGCTGGACAACGCCTCGCAGAGTGGCGAGAACACCCCCTACTGGCTAAACTACAGTGCCAACAGCTCCGGCCCCGTCAAGGTCAGGCTCGCAACTCCCGACGAGTTCTTCGACTATCTGGACAAATATCGCAACGACAAGTATCAGGTGACGGACGGCGAGTTGCCAATGCGCACGCACGGTGTGGGCTCTTACACGTCGCGTACCATGCTCAAACTGTGGAACCGCCGCAACGAGTTGTTGGCCGACGCGGCTGAGAAGACTTCGTCGTTAGCACAATGGCTTGGTCTGCAGGAGTATCCGCAGGCAACAATCAGCGATGCATGGATGCGCAACATCTGGCAGTCTCACCACGACGGCATCACGGGCACGAGCATCCCCAATGCCTATTATTTCTCGATGAACGACTATGTGCTCGCCAACAAGACGTTTGCCAATACCGTGCAGACGGCGATGGGCAACATCATAAAGGCTATGGACACGCAAGTGGAGGGCACTCCGGTCGTGGTCTATAACCCGTTGTCGTTTGAGCGCACCGACATCGTCGAGGCCTACACCGTCATGGCTGGCAAGCCCGAAGGCCTGTGCGTCTTCGACAAGGACGGACACGAGGTGCTGTCGCAGATAAGCAAGTACGACGAGTCGACGGGCGACCTGACATTCCTCTTCGCGGCTACGGTGCCATCTTTGGGCTATGCCGTCTACGATGTCAGGTTTGGAGAGCCGTCGCAGCTCACCACCAAGTTGCAGGTCAACAGGCGCTCGCGCTGGATTTCAAATGGTAATTACCGCATATCCATAAACAGCAACGGCGACCCGTCGTCACTTATCAATCTTGACAACAAGAAACAATACCTTGTTACATCGCAGCTACAGCTCATCTACGACCACGAGGACTCGTGGCCGTCATGGGAAATATCCTATACCGACGAGACACGCACGCCGGAAACCGTCGACGAGGATGTGACGATAGAGCTTGCCGAGGATGGCCCGCTGCGCAAGAGCTACCGGGTGACAAAGGGCAAGGACGGCTCAAGCTTTGTGCAGTACATCAGCATGAATGCGATAAACGACCGCATAGATGTGACATCCGAAGTCGACTGGCAGAGCCGTGAGCGTATGCTCAAGGCAAGCTTCCAGACTGGATTCAACACTCCGACGGCCACATACGACATATCGCTCGGCACCATACAGCGAGGCAACCGCACGCCCGACTGCTACGAGGTGCAGGGACACCAGTGGGCAGACATGTCGGCAACCGACGGCAGCTACGGGCTGTCGATACTCAACAACTGCAAGTATGGCTGGGACAAGCCTGCCGACAACAACCTGCGCCTGACGCTGATACACACGCCGTCGACGGCCAATTCCTACACCTATCAGGCTGACCAGGATTTGGGCGCAAACCTTTTCACATATTCTTTCTTCCCTCATGACGGAGTGTGGAGCGAGCAGACCCAGATGGCGGCAGCCATGCTCAACCAGCCGCTGATTGCTGCCGTGGCGCCAAAACATGTAGGCGCGTTGGGCAAGGAGGTAGGCTTTATCAACCTCAATACCGACCAGGTAAGCATCAAGGCCGTAAAGAAGGCTGAGGATGGCGACGAGATAATAGTCCGCGTCTACGAGTGGGCGGGCAAGAACCACGATGACCTGACAATGACATTCCCTGCCAACATAGTCTCGGCCCACGAGGTGAGCGGACTTGAAGAGACGGTGGGCGATGCCTCGTTCTCAGGCAACATGCTCAAGTTCGCCATCGGCAAGTACCAACCCAAGACGTTTGCAGTGAAGCTTGAGGCTCCCGCTGGTGTCACGGCCCCAGCCGATGACGACAATTCGCTGTCGCTTCCCTACAATGTCGACATGATGAGCTATGATGCCAACAAGACCGACGCGCAGCAGGGCATAACCTATGCTTATCCCGCCGAGCAAGTACCCGACAATGTAACGTCTGATGGCGTTAGCTTCAAGATGGGCAGCCGCGCCGACGGCGACAAGAACGCCGTGCGCTGCCAGCGCCAGACGGTCGATGTGCCGGCATCGCAGGGCAGCAAGCTGTATCTGCTTGTAGCTTCGACGGAGCCTAACGGTACGATAGCCGATTTTGAACTCGGCGGAAAGACTTATTCTTTGGAAGTGCCTTATTATGGAGGCACCGTCGGGCAGCTGGGCTCTCCATATAACGGCGGCACACGTTACCGCAGACAGAATGTTGCACTCACAACAACACACAACCACAATACCAGTTCCAACAGCAACGAGGCCTACAACTTCCTCTACATGTATTGTTTCGCCCTGCCGTTGACGAGTGAGGCTACGCAGTTGCGGCTGCCTTCCAACAGCAACCTGTATGTCTTTGCGGCTACAGTCTCAAATAATCAGGCCGACGACATACAGACCCTTACACCGCTCAACACATATATAGATTATGTGGAGCTTGGCAGCCAGGACGATGACGCTTGTGGAGAGCGGATAGTCCCGTCTACAATCCTTGCGAGCCGCCAGAACAATGCCAACGAGGCAGCACGGATGGCGGGCGACGAGAACGAACTGACGAAATGGTGCGTCACCGAGGGACAGAGCAGAACGCCGTATTTGGAGTACAGGTTCAGCGAGCTGCGTGAAATTTGCCAGTGGATGGTGCTCGGCGCCGGAAGCGAGTCTGGTGACTACGTTACGAGGGCCTGTAAGCTGCAGCACTATGACAATGGTCAATGGATAGATGTTGATGTCGTCACTGGAAACACAGAGAACAAGATTGTGCGTGGTGTCACTCCGTTCACTACAGACCGTGTACGCTTGCAGATGATACAGGGCGAACAGAGGGGCTACACGACACGTATCTATGAGTTTGCAGTCTACGGCAAGAGTCAGCAGCCGACGGGAATACGCTCAGTGACGGAGGCTCCACACCAGTTGGCAATCAACCTCTTTGGCAACACGCCCAATCCGACCAACGGCACGACACGGGTACGCTGCACAATTCCTGGCGGTGTCAGTGAGGTGACGCTCCACGTCATGAACCTCGGCGGATGCCAGGTCTACTCTAAAGACTATACCATCAGCGAGGGCAACCAGACGCTGTCGCTCACAGCATCGCTGCCTGCCGGCATTTACCTCTACCGTCTTACGGCGAAAGGCAACATTCATTCAAATGCAAAACGTTTAATAATCTCTAAATAAAAGTAACAAGAAAAAGACAGAACTAACAAAAACTCAGAACAGGAATTCTCTACGGCAGAATTCAATTGACTAATTACCGTAACACTAATCGTCTTATAGTTATGACAACAAAATTACAAAGATTTAAAAAGTCAATGTTGTGCTCTATGGCTTTGTTCGCATCCCTTGGTGTGGCAGCCCAGACCCAAATCACCGATGAGGAGGGCTTGAAGGCCATAGCCAATGACCCGTCAGGCTCTTATGTCCTGGCTAATGACATTACCCTTTCTGAGGCGTGGACGCCTATTGCCTCATTCTCCGGCACGCTTGATGGTGCGGGTTACTCCATCAATGGTCTCCGCATTGCAGGAAGTGGTGACAATGTGGGTTTCTTCTCAAGGACCAATGGTGCTACCATCAAGAACTTAAGAGTGGTCGGCGCACAGGTTGGTGTTGAGGCTACGGGTGTATACATAGGCATACTCGTGGGTATAGCCGATGGCAATACCATCATCGATGATTGCTTTACGTCGGGAGTTGTGCTTGGTCGTGACCACGTTGGTGGCATCGTAGGCTCGATAAATGGTACACTCAGCAATAACTTCTCGTCTGCTGCAACATTCAGCGGTGGCTACCAGGCTGGTGGTCTTGCTGGTGGAGTGGTGAGTGGAAACCTTACAAACAACGTATTCGTCGGCCAGGTTTACTGTACTGGTGACTGGGGCGGTGTCGGCGGCCTCGTGGGTATCGTGCAGAGTAGTGACGGTACAGGCATCCTCAACTTGACAGGCAATGTTTCAGCACCGTTCGCATTAGGTATCGAAAAGAACCAGAACCATCACATGTTTGCCTTGGTAGGTATGCCGATAAACGGAACCATCAACATTGACAACAGTCTGGCTTCTGATGCCATAAGGTACTATGCTGGAACAAGGGCAACTGGTGATGCCGTCTCACAGGAAGACCTTGACATCATCAATACTGGAAAGTATGGTGGTAAAGATCCGAAGAACATACAGGGTACGGTTACAGCTGATGCCACTTTGAAGCAGGCTGTCACATATACCAACCTTGGCTTCGACGCATCTGTATGGAGTGTTGCTGACGGCCGCTATCCTGTGCTGCAGGGCATGACGGTGCCTTTCAGCGGCGATTTTATCGTCACAAATAATTTGCCGGAGTTCTTTATCGGAACTATGGTTGATCTGGCACCTTATTCTACATTCAACCGCACGGTGACAATCACCTCTTCCAACCCCGAAGTCGTCGAGGTTGACGGCACTACCTTGAAAGGTCTCACCGCTGGTACGTCTACAGTCACGCTCTCTACCGTGGGTGATGGCTATGTTGCCGGTTACACCAAGACATTTGAGGTGACGGTCAACTCAATGGATCCCAATATCACCACTGCTAATGACTTTATGGCGAAGCTGAAGCAGAATCCTGTCGGCGAGTTCAACCTGACTGCCGACCTCGACTTTGCAGATGTAGACTTCGCTCCGCTACCTGAGTTCTCCGGCAAGCTGCATGGTAACGGACATGTCATCCGTAACCTAAAGTACAGCAATACGGGAACTAATGATCTGGGCCTGTTCTCGACAACACGTGATGCCCTCATCGAGGATCTTGGCTTTGAGAACACCACCATTGTCGGTAACAATAATGTAGGTCTTGTCGCAGGTCATGTCTATGGCAGTGAGGTTCGCCGCGTCTTTGTCGTTAACTCTTACATTGAGGGTCGTGACCATGTTGGCTCAATTGTTGGCGACTTGAGCAACAATAATGGTGTTGGTAGCACAATTTCCGATTGTATCTCTAATGCTGATGTTAAAACCCGTGAGTTTCAGGTGGGTGGTATCGCTGGTATTGCTACAGGTGGCACACTGCAGAACAGCCTGTTCTGTGGTACTATCTACAATGATGGCACGAGTAGCAACACTGGACTTATCTCTTGGATAGACTCCGATGATGCGACTATCATACAGAACTGTGTCACTGCAGCTTCGCATGTAGAGGGCGGTAAGGTTGTGCCACGTATCGTAAATGGCGCGCGCACCAGCACGGTGTTCAACAATAACTACGCTCTGAAGTCTACCATATATAATGGTTCTTTCAGCACGGCTACTGACGATGCCAACGGCGCAGAGGGTGCAACTGTTTCTGACGCTGACGCACGCACGCAAAATTTCTATCAAAACACGCTCGGATGGGACTTCGACAATACTTGGACATTCCTCCCGAATGCCGATGGGCTGATGTTCCCAGTGCTAAAGATAATGAGAACCCCTCTTCAGACTCGCATTATCGACGATGAGTTCACAAGCGCACTTGTATATCAAACAGGCGCAGAATTCAAGAACCTTGGCAAGGTGCATGGCACATGGGGACAGAAACTTGACTTCCAGATTACAGAGGGCGCAAACCTTGTAGAGGAGGTAGAAGGCGATGATGGCTTTACACAGCTCTACTGCTCCGACGAGAATGGCGTATTCCTTGGCACCGGCACTTTGGTCATTCAGGTAAATTTGCCTGAGGCTATAGCCAATCTGTTCACTGTCACAGGCAGTACGAAACTTTCTGTTGATGTCATCAATGGCAATGCTGATATTGAGATTTCTACTCCACAGCAGTTTGCAAGAATAGGGGCCAATCCTACCGGCTCATTCAAACTGACAGCCGACATAGATATGACTGGTGTTGACTTTCTGGGCTTTACCCAAGAGTTCGCTGGAACTCTTGATGGTAATGGTCATCATGTGAAGAATATTAGCTTGTCGTTTGCAGGTGGTAACTATCGTGGTTTGTTTAGCAAGACAACGGGAGCCACCATCAAGAACATAGCTTTCGAGAACATCAACATCCAAGCTCCTACTTCTAACTCTGTCGGCCTTATCGCTTCAGCTATTGGTACGACGTTCGAGCAGGTTGCTGTGACAGGTATTGTTGTCGGTCGTGACCATGTCGGCCTCATTGCAGGTGATGGCAATGGTGTAACCGTACGTGATTGCTATGTAGATGGTAACGTGACGGCTTACAGTCAGGCTGCAGGTTTCTTTGGTGTGACACAGGCCAATGGTGCTGATATCCAGAGGAGTTATTTCAATGGCAATGTCACTGTAAACAATTATGGTTGGGCCGGTGGCTTCGTCGGCTTGATTGATGCGCCTAACAGCACTGTGACAATCCAAAACTGCGTTTCTATCGGCAACATCAATAATGCAGGCCGTTCTGTCGGCCAGTTCATTGGTGGCAATGGTGCTGGCAATACTCCTAATGCCGTCATTATATTCAAGGGGAATATCTCCAACATGGATGCAGTGCTTGATGGCAATGCCAACTGGCCTTCAAAGAATGAGACGGCCGAGGGTGGTGAGGTTACATGGGAAGACTACTTCGGTGCTTCCGAATTGCAGAATGATCCTACGCAGTACACGCTTATCAATTGGGACTTCGACAAAGTTTGGGGCTTCGACACAGCATCTAGCAATCCTTATCCTGTGTTAAAGTCTTTGGGTGGCGTTGTTACAGCCATCGAGAGCATCAATGGTGACAAGAAGCCTGCACAGACGGGCATCTATGACCTTCAGGGCCGTCGTATTGAGAATACAACCAACTTGACAAAGGGTGTCTACATCATCAATGGTCGCAAGGTTGTTGTGAAGTAATGTCCTGATACTTATGAGATGCTGGGCAGAGCACCACCATGCCCAGCGTCTTTATATCTCTGCTTAACTATTATAAAAAATAAAAACTTACTTTTATCATTTGCATTTATGCCTGCAAAAAAGAAAACTATAAGACTAAAACCTCGTTTGCTATTGCTTATAGTAATGTTGTTCTCGGTTACAATCTGCTTGGCTGATCCTATCAAGGTCACCGGTCGTGTGCAGGATGTAAACGGAGACCCGCTCATAGGCGTAACAGTACAGGTAAAAGGCGGAACTGTTGGTGCCGTAACGGATACTAATGGTGAATACACTATTAATTGTGATTACAAGGATATCCTTGTGTATTCGTATGTCGGTTACACTTCGGAGGAGCATAAAGCTAACAAGACCCTTATTGATGTGATTCTCAAGGAGGAGGAAAACGCACTTAACGAAGTTGCAGTAGTGGGTTATCAGACACGCAAAAAGATTTCAGTCCTTGGTGCCCAGACGACGCTTAAAATGGAAGATGTAAAGGCTCCTGTAGGCAACTTGAGCTCTGTACTTGCAGGACGCGTTGCTGGTGTCGTCTCTGTACAGCGCATGGGCGTGCCGGGACAGGACGACTCGGATATATGGATTCGTGGAATCTCCACGCTTACCAATACTAATGAGGGACCATTGGTGCTCGTCGACGGTATAGAGCGCAGCTGGAGCCAGCTCTCTCCAGAGGACATTGAGTCTATCACTGTCCTTAAGGATGCCGCATCCACGGCCGTTTATGGTGTACGTGGTGGTAACGGTGTCATCATTATCACCACCAAGCCAGGTGAAGTCAGCAAGCCGAAATTCTCTTTCGATATTTATCAGGGCATTACGTCACTGACCAAGACACCCAAATTGGTAGACGGCATCGAATATATGAACGCTGTCAACGAGGCTTACCAAACCTCTTATGGACGCAACTACTATGGTGTAAACCAGATTCGCAATACGAAAATAGCCAACAACCTACCGCTTACGGCCGATGATGAGGCTTACATGCAGAATCTTATAGCTGCCAATGGGGGTAAACTTCCCGCTTCTATCAACAAGTACCTGTATCCGAACGTCGACTGGATGCACGAGATGTATCACAAATACGGCTGGAACCGCCGTGTGAACATGAACATCCGCGGTGGTGCGCCTAACGCACAATATTATATCTCTCTTTCTTACTACACAGAGAAGGGCATGACAAAGGATGACCCCACGCAGGATTTCAGCTCTGAGATTAATTTCGACCGATATAATTTTCTGACAAACGTCAACCTCAAGGCCACTAAGACGACGAATCTTGATGTAGGTGTCAGTGGATGGCTGTCGAGTGGCAACTATCCTTACCATTCGCTCAACGATATTTTCAGCCGTGCAATGACTACCAACCCAGTCATCTTCCCTGTTACATACGCCGATGGACGTACTCCGGGTCAGTCACCTTATGATACTGACCTTGACTCGCCTTACGACTGGCTTACACGTCGCGGCTATCAGAAGCAGCACCGCGTGCAGATAAACACCAACCTCAAGTTGACGCAGGATTTGGGCTTTTGGAATTGGAGCAAGGGACTCAGCGCACGCGCGCTTGTAGCGTTTGATGTCCGTGCAAACCAGAACCTCGGCTATTCTGTACACAATTCTAACTGGAGACCTACGGGTCGTCAGGTGGATGGAGTGTGGCAAGAGGACACCAACCTGTATCCACAGGCTACGGATGCTGATGGAAACCTGCTTTGGGTGAAGGATGCCGACGGCAATGACACGACGACACCGCTTCTCGACACAGACCCCAAGAATATCATTCTTTCGGAGCAATACAAGGGCAACTCGTCAATGAGTGTCAGTGCTGACAAGTGGGTCTACCGTACTTTCTATTTCGAGGCCGCACTCGACTACAAGCGCACATTCGCCCGTATGCACAATGTGACAGGACTGTTGCTGTTCAATATGCGCAACTATATCGATGCCAACAACGGCAACTTGCTGTCGACTCTTCCTTACAAGCAGCAGAGCCTCTCGGCACGTGTGACTTACGATTATGACAACCGTTATTTTGTTGAGCTCAACGGTGGCTATACTGGCTCTGAGAACTTTGAGCCAGGTCATCGTTTCGGTTTCTTCCCAGCAGTAGCTGTGGGTTGGGTGCCGTCCAATGAGTCTTGGTGGGAACCCATTTCAAAGTATATTTCCTTCTTGAAGTTCCGTTATTCCGATGGTACTGTCGGTAATTCTTCAGCTGATGGTCGTTTCACATACTTCACTCAGATTGGTGGAGCTGGTGGCTACAGCACTTACTGGGGCGGCGGCGGGCTTGGCTTCAGTCGCTATGGATACACTCCACAGTGGTCTAAGGTGCGCAAGCGCGACCTCGGTATCGAGATTAATTTCTTCAAGAACGACCTTACGTTCATCGTAGACCTCTTCAAGGAGAACCGTTCCAAGATATTCGTCAGCCGTAACAACGTGCCGCTTTCTGCAGGATTTGCTACAAACATTTCTGCTAACGTCGGTAAGGTGGAGAACAAGGGTCTTGAGGCTTCGTTCGAGTACCACCACCAGTTTGGACACGACTTCTTCATGTCCGTGCGTGGTAACTTCTCAACCAATACCGACAAGATCATCAACAACGCGCAGGCCGATCCTGCTTATCCCTGGCTCGACCGCCGTGGTCACAACGTGTTAGCTACGTGGGGTTTCGTGGCTGAGGGCCTTTACACCAGTGAGGAGCAGATTAGGGAGCGCAACATCACGCAGTTTGGTGAGACTTATCCTGGCGAGCTCGTAGGCCCCGGCGACATCATGTACAAGGATATCAACGGCGATGGACACATCGACGACTACGACCAGGTGGACATAAGCCGCGGTGACGTACCACGCTACTACTATGGCTTCGGTGGTGACTTCCGTTACAAGAACTTTGGCCTTGGTATCCTGTTCCAGGGTACGGCAGGTGCTTACCGTATATTGAGTGGCAATGGTATCCGTCCGTTCACTTCTACATCTGGCGGTGGCTCGCTCTATTCCAACATCGGCGACCGCTGGAGTGCAGAGAATCCAGAGAAGACCGACGTGTTCTATCCTATTCTGGCATGGGGTGAGAATGACCCGCACAACATCAACAACTTCAAGACAAGTACATGGTGGAAGCGCGACATGAGCTTCTTGCGACTCAAGCAGTTCACACTCTCTTACTATTTCCCGAAGGCATGGACAAACAATGGCATACTGAAAGGCGGCCGTATTTATGTGATGGGCGAGAATGTCTTTACGTTCAGCAGGTTCAAGCTGTGGGATCCAGAGTTGAATTCCAACAATGGTATCGTCTATCCTAACGTGCGTACCATCTCATTAGGTGTTAATTTCAACTTGTAAATAATGATTATAAATAATTGGAAGACAAATATTATGAGAAAATACTGTTTTGGCTTCTTGCTTGCGGGTATGTTCCTCTTGTCGTTTAACTCTTGTGACGACTACTTTGACGATGTGCCCAACAACGCAACGACGCTTGAGGATGTATTCACAAACCGTGGACAGACGTTGCAATGGCTGTCTCATGTGTACTCATACATACCAAACGAGCTTCAGACACGTTACCAAGGCGGCACGTCCAATGGTATGATGCAGTTTGCCTCACTGTCTGGATATACTCCTTGGAGCGATTTGGGTCAGGGCAAGCATCTGAACATCATTCAGGGCACGCTGACGGCCTCGACAGGTTGGGTCGGCGACATGTACACCGAGTTCTACCGTGCCATAATGTACGCTAACGTCTATCTTGCTAATGTCGACAAGTGCAAGGCCATGACCGACGACGAGATTGCTACGACCAAGGCGGAGTGCCGCGCCCTAAGGGCTTACTACTATTTCTGCCTTGTCAAGAATTTCGGTCCAGTGCCTATCGTTGGCGATCGTATTTATGGTGTTGAAGACCCGCTTGGCGACATGATGCAGCCTCGCTGCACCGTGGACTCTTGCTTCAACTATATCTTGGGCGAATACAACAGCGTGCTCAAGGAAGGCCATCTGTTTACAAAATATGATGAGTCGAAGGCGTTTGACAACAAGCGTGCCGGCAACTTCACGCAGGAGACAGTCCGCGGACTGCGCTCAGTGGCTCTCCTTTACCGCGCAAGCTATCTTTACAATGGCGATACTTACTATATGAATCTGGCAAACTTCGATGGTACGAAGCTGTTCCCGCAGGCACGTGACGACCAGAAGTGGCGTGATGCGCGTGATGCGGCAAAGGAGCTCATCGACGATGGACTGTGGAAACTCGTGTTGAGAAACGCGCGTGGAGAATTGGTGAGCGACATTAGTTCTTCGTGCCCATACAACTCCGTGTTGAATGCCAATGTTGGCAACGATGACAACGAGGAGATGATTGTCGAGAGGCAGTTCACCGACAATTCACTTGCCCGTGACCTCTATATCGAAATGCCGCGTAACAACGGCGGTACGTTAGCTGGCTACGGCAATGTGGACAATGGTGCCGGTGCCTACTCCGTACCTTTGGAGTTTGTTGACCTCTTCTTCACCAACAAGGGACTGCGTATAGAGGATGCCCCTGGCTACTTCAAGTATGATGAGTACGGTGAATCGACGACCTACACCAATGAGTTGGTCAACCTCCGCAGGACGTCTTACAGGGATCCTGTTTCCAACTACAGCTACTTCACTATGCAGAGTGGACACCCCATCATGAAGCAGTATTATGACCGTGAGGCACGCTTCTATATGGACATCACTTTCCAGAACCGTCCGTTGAATACGACTGGTGGCAAGAATGCTCCTACCGAGATGAACTATTCAGGTAACTCTGGCCCTAACTCGTCGGGTACTCACGACTTCCCGATATTTGGCACCATCTGCCGCCGTGGCATCCACTTCCCGTACGTGCCCGCAGGCTGGAAGTACGACATCCTGCTTCGTCTTGGCGAGGTATATCTGAACTATGCTGAGGCTTGCGCCGAACTTGGAGATACCGAAGAAGCACTCAAGTATGTCAACTACATCCGTGCACGTGCCGGTGTGGTCGAATATAAGGTTAACGGCAGCGACAACACTCCTGGCGCACGTGGCGAGGAACGTATTGCATTGTCGGCTTACGACCAGAAGACCGTTCTCGAAGTGGTGTATCGCGAGCGCATCGTCGAGCTTGCTTTCGAAAACAAGTATTACTACGACGTACGCCGCTGGGGCGTTGCTGACGGCCACTGGCGCACCGACGGCCCGGAGTTGACCGACGGTTGGATATATGCTCCTTACCATCGTGGTGGCGAGGGAGGCGACCTGCACGGATACGACATCAACAATGCCAATTCGGCTGGAGACTTGAAGTTCTACAAGCGTGTGGTCGCACAGCACCGCATATTCATCAAGCGCATGTCGTTCCTGCCTATACCGCAGGAGGAGATTAACCGTAATCAGCAGTGCGTGCAGACCACGGGTTACGAGAGTGTGGGTGATACCGAAAACAAATAACATTATAACTGTTTTAAGATGCTTTTCAAGAAGAAATTCTTTTTATTAAGTGCCTTGGTGATGCTGGTCTGCACGGTGCAGGCTCAGCTCACGTTGGGCAAGGTTTATCGTCTTGTCCTAAGTCAGAAATCGCTTTTTGTAAAGGATGCTTCTTTTAGTGTGGGTCAGCCTGTTGTGCTGTGGGCGGAGACCAACGTTCCGGCTCAGCGCTGGACGTTGGAATCTGCCTCCAACGGATGTTACGCCTTCCGCAATGTCTATACAGGCCTTTACCTGGCCTATACGGGCAATGCGGGGGTGGGTTCCACTCTGACTCAGCAGATAGGAAGGGTAAAGGCCAACACAGGCGCATGGTATGTCAAGCCTGTCGAGGGGAAGACGGGAGTCTATAATATCTACGAGAGTGCTGGTCAGAAGTATTGCATCGGCATAGACCGTTCAGCCTCTGATGGTGACGAGGCGACACTTGTAGACCCTGAAACCATTTCTCAGAGAAATTATGCCATGTTCCGGATCGTTGAGGACAGCGCAGTAGCTATCGAGTTCAACGCAGGAGTACGCGACCAGATGATGACCGGCTACATCTATCAGTATTACAAGCCAGCTAATGTAGGTCATGTGCTTGGTGAAGGTGGATGGTGGGGCGATGCCGAGATGTTCGAGGTCATACTCGATGCCTTTGAAACCACTGGCAACAAAGTCTACCAAACCTACTTCGACGAACTCTTCCGAAATTTCGTCAACCGCAACGGGAGCGACTGGAGCTACAATGCCTTCAACGACGACATCTCGTGGATGGTACTGGCATGTGTACGCGGCTATAAATTCTTTGGCAACAAGGAGTACCTTGACGTGGGTAAGACCAATTTCGACATGATGTACCAGCGAGCTGCCATGCAGCCTCATGGCACGCTCATATGGAAGCAGGATCAGGAAAACCCACTCAGCACCAATTCCTGCATCAATGGTCCTGCAACCGTGGCGGCCTGTTATCTCGGCGAGATGACGGGCGATTCAAGTTATTACGACAAGGCTCTCTCCATCTACGCCGGTCAGCGCAAGCTGCTCTTCAATGCCGAGACCGGGCAGGTCTACGACTGTCGTGCCTGGACGGCCGACGGTGGCATTGATGACAGCAACGTCAACTGGTGGGCGTCTACCTACAACCAGGGCACTATGCTCGGCGCTGCATCCATGCTCTATACCTATACCGGCGACGAGCAGTACAAGCACGACGCCGAAATGGTCTACCGATACACCTACAACGAGATGACCGACAGCAAGAAGATCATCCGCGTGTGCCAGAACATCGACGGCGACCTGTGCGGCTTCAAGGGCATACTCATGCGCTATGTGCGCCGCTATGCCGAAGACCTAAACCATCCTGAGGCACTGGACTGGATAGCAAAGAACGCATGGCACGCTTTCCAGAATCGCATGGTGCGAGGACAAAGCAGCGTCACGTGGTCGGCATGGCTTACTAAGACGGCAACTAACCTCATACGCATAGAGGGTGACAATACCATGAATGTCACCAATCATCCATTTGGCGCGTCTACGGCTCTCTCGGCAGCTTTCAATGCTCATATTAACGGCCTTTATCACAAGGCAGCCTCTACTCGCATCGATGCTGACCTGTTCGATGAAATCAAGTGGCTGCAATTGGCATCCGATGGTAACAGTACCGACGATGGCGAGCCTGAAACCACTGTCTGCGACAGAGCTGGAGGGTACATAGCGTTCAAGCATGTTGACTTTGGCACAGGTAGCAATATAATAAATGTATGCGCGAAGGCGGAGGCTGACAATGCCCTTATCCAGGTCTATATTGATAAGGTTGTGCCAGAGTCGCTTGTGGTACAATCTGGAGATGTGCCGTTGACATGGACAGACCTTGCGCTGGAATCGCCTCAGGAAATCACAGGCGAGCACACATTGTATTTTGTGACGGCGGGTTCTGGTGCAGTCGCTTTCCGTTCTTTCTTTGTGGAGAACAACCACAGTAGTGGCATCAGTTCTGTCATACAGAAGAACGGTCACGCATCACGCTATGTCTACAATCTCCAGGGACAGATAGTAGATTCTTCTTATAATGGAATCGTCATCAAGAACGGCAAGAAGATTATTCAGAGGTAATGCAAACTTAAATAAACTTATTATGAAACGACATTTACTTTTTTATTTACGCTCCTTGGCATGTCCATGTCGGGCAGTGTGATGGGCATTGAGCCAGTCGATGGTGTCTACTACATTGGCAGCACTCAGGACTGGTCAGAATTCTGCGATTGGTATAACGGTCAGGGAAGCCCCAATGTCGTGGTAAAGCTTACCGCCGACATCAAGGTTGAAGGCAACAAGATGATAGGCGGAGACGACGGCAACCATGTGTTCTTTGGAACTTTTGATGGGGGAGGTCATACTATCACTGTCAATTATGACGCCTCAAAGACAGAAAAGACCGACGGTGCCATGTATAAATACCTTGGTACTGCAAACCATTTTGCTCCTTTCCGCATTATCGGTTCCTGCACTATTCAGAACTTGGTCGTCGACGGGACGATAAAGCCGGGCGGAGGCATACGAGCCGCCGGTGTTGCGGGCTTGGTGCGCGGCGAAGTGGGCAGTCCCTCCATAATCAGGAACGTGCTGTCAAAGGTCACCATTCAGAGTGATAACTCTGGTAGCAAGTCTTGGGGCGGCATCTTGGGCGCTCTCAGGGATGACACAAGGGCAGCCATTATCGAGAACTGTGGCTTTGTCGGCACTCTGATAGGTGCAAATATCTGGGATAGTGGCTTAATTGTTGGAGATGGCATGGGCACACTGACCGTACGGGGTTGTTTTGCCGCCGCCGACGTGTCGCAGTTTGGCACGGGGCTGAATAACGCCAAGGATGGCACGAGAGAGCAATATAGTGACCTCTTCGTAAGAAAGCCTTGGAATCTCTCGTTTAAAAGCTTTACTTACGAGAACAACTATGTCTACAACCTCTACAATAGCCCCAACTTCAGCAAGTTCAAGAACGAATACAAGGTTCCCACTGCCACGGTCGACCAGTTGAAGAGCGGCGAGCTCGCATACCTGCTCAATGGGCAGAAGAGTGGCGTTGCAGGCTGGGGACAGGCCCTTGGCACCGATTCGCTGCCGGCTCCTACCACAGACATCAACAAGTACGTGTTCAAGAATGTCTACGACGACAACACGAGCAGCTTTGACAACAATGTGACGATAAACGAGGCAAATGGCAACACGGCAAATATCACTGCCAACAATGGCTTTACGGGCAACGTGAAGCTCGTGCGCAAGTTCGTAAAGGGTTGGAACTCGGTCGTACTGCCGTTCGACCTCACCACGGAGCAGGTGGCAAAGGTCTTCGGAGCCGATGCAAAGGTTGCCAACTTCTCCAATGGCGCCGAGAACACGATAGAGTTCAATACGGCCGACGGTGACAACACCATCTATGCCAATGTCCCCGTGCTGCTCTACATCGGTGATGACTTCGACCTGTCGGCCACGGATGTGCGGTTCAACGGTGTCAGCATTATATCCGGCGACGCTACCGTACAGGGAGGATACGGCATCAACTGCGTAGGCTCTTACGTTGCAGGCTATAAGGTTCCTGCCGGCGCCTACTTCATCGGCGGCGGACAGCTGTGGAAGTCTGAGGGCGAGACCGCACTGGATGCCACACGCGCCTACTTCACAGTGCCGGAGGCATCGGCCCAGGCCAAGATACAGCTTGTCATAGACGGCAACGACGTCATTACGGGCATCTCCTCGGTCAAGGCAGAGGGCCGTGCCGAAACGGCTTCGGATGTCTACACGCTCACGGGCGTAAGGGTTGGCAACAGCCTCACGGGCCTGCCAAAGGGCGTCTACATCGTAAACGGCAAGAAGGTCATCAAGAATTGATTGGTGTCATCTTGAAAACAAACGAAACGATGCATATCCGCTACACTATCCTGAAAACCAACTTTTAAACAATAAGACAATGAAACAGACATATCAGAAACCGTCGATCAAGGTAAGGCACATCGTGGTTGAAAGCATGTTGGCCGCAATAAGCGGCGAGTCTGGCATCAGCATTGGCGGCAACACCGACATAACCGTCGGAACGGGCGAAACGCCGACCAAGGCCGACGGCAAGCACAACCTGTTCGACAACGACATCTGGAACGAGGAGTAATTAATAACAATGCAGTCCGACGAAAGGCTTCCGCCCATATTTGGCTGCGAAAATAGTACGACATGAAAAAGAATACATTTAGCAGCGGCCGGCATATCGTCGGACTGCTTGCAACGTTAGGATTACTTTTTATCTCTACAGCCCGTCTTCAGGCACAAGACAACACGCAAGTATGGTGTCTTGTGGCCGATGGCGGCCGGGCCGTGGCCATGAGCGACGTCCGCTTTCTGGCCGCAGCCGACAACGACAGTACCTTTGCAGTGGTGCTCAACGATGGCTCCACCATCCAGGACGTGCGCTGCGTCACCTTTGAGCAACGCATACCTACCGGCATACAGGCCATAACCAGGGATCCGCTGTGTGTGGCCAACGACCTCAGCCTTGAGGGAGTAGACCCCACGATGCCGGTAAGCGTCTATACGGTGGGCGGACAGCTCGTCAGGCGCAGCACGGCCTCGTCGATATCCCTGTCGAGCCTCGCAAAGGGCATCTACATCATATCTGTCGGACATACTAACTTCAAAATATCTAAGCCATGAGGAACGCAAGTCTTCTTTTCGCCTCATTGCTTTTGCTTGCGCCGTCTGTGTCGTGGGCGCAACAGGCCGCCGCGCAACAGCCCAAGTTTGCCGTGGCATGGCGGCAGATGGTCGGCGCAACTGGCAACAACCTCCTGTTTTCGCAGCAGTCAGGCGCCGACAGGTGGGCACCGGGCAGCACCTACTACAAGCACAAGGATGTGGAGGGCGTAGAGTCGGTGACGCGCTACGTGCGCTGCACCGACTTTCAGCCGTCTGAGGCCGCTATCAGCCTTAAGCTGGGGCAGAAGCGGGACGTCAGCCTGGCATTCACGCCGCAGGGAGCCGCAAAGAGGTATGTCGACCGCGGCATCACCACGTCAAACAACCGCGTGGCCACGGCCAGGCGCCTCAGTGGCGGCGTCATACAGATTACCGCCGTGGGGCTGGGACAGTGCACGCTCACGCTGCACCATCCCGAAGCAGGCTACAGGCAGCTCAGCGTCAGCGTGCAACCCGACGAGCAGGCGGTGGAGGCAACTGTCGACTCGCTGCTCAGCCTGCTCACGCAAGACGAGAAGCTGAGCCTCATAGGCGGCACCAACTGGTACTACACCAAGCCCGTAGATCGTGTGGACATACCCTCGTTGCGCATGTGCGACGGCCCGGCGGGCGTGGGCGGAGGCATAGGACCGTCCACTGCCTATCCCACAGGCATCTCGCTTGCGGCAACGTGGAACCGCCAGCTGGCCAACCGCTACGGCGTGTCATTGGGCCACGACAGCCGCGCACGAGGACTGCAATTCATCCTCGGCCCCGCTGTCAACATCGTGCGGGCACCGCTCTGTGGTCGCAACTTCGAGTATATGGGCGAAGACCCGTACCTCAGCAGTCAAACTACAATACAATACATAAATGGCGTGCAGAGCCAGGGCGTGTCGACGGTCGTAAAGCACTTCATTGCCAACAACTCCGACTATGACCGAGACCATATAAGCAACGACATTGATGAGCGCACGCTGCACGAGATCTACCTGCCCGCGTTCCGTGCGGCCGTGCAGGAGGGCAACACGGGCGGCGTCATGAGCAGCTACAACCTGCTCAACGGCACCTACACCACCCACAGCAAGCCACTCCTCACCTACATCCTGCGCACGCAGTGGGGCTACAAGGGCATACTTATGTCAGACTGGGGCTCCACCCACAACGGATTGGCCGCAGCGCAGGCCGGCCTCGACCTTGAGATGGCCAGTGCCGACCACATGACGCCCGACAGCATGAAGATGTTCCTTGCGCAGGGCAAGATCACGCAGGAGACCATCGACACCAAGGTGCGCCACATACTGCACACACTCGTGGGCATGGGCTTCCTGCACGGCAAGCAGCAGATAACCTCCATTCCGCTCGACGATGCCACGTCTGACAGCACGGCATTGGCCGTGGCGCGCGAATGTGTCGTCCTGCTGAAGAACAGGGACAACATCCTGCCGATAGACACATCTACTGTGCACCACATCGTGGTGACAGGCAAGAACGCCACGGGCTATGTGCACGGTGGCGGCAGCGGCGGCGTGAATCCTACCCACTACGTCGACGTGTATCACGGCTTGCAGGCCCTCGGCGACAAAATGGGGGTAAAGGTCGAGTATTGTGACGACCTCTACTTCCTGCCCACAATCATCTTCACCGATAACACGCTGAGCCAAAAAGGCTTCACGGCCAATTATTATAATGGTACAGACCCGACGGGCACGCCCGTAGCCACACGCACCGAGACGAAGATACGCTACATCTGGAACGGCATGTCGCCCGGAGTGGGCTCGCTCGGCACCGAGAACTACAGCGTCAGCTGGAAGGGCGTGCTCTGCTCGCCTGAGACGGCGACCTACACCTTCACCCTCGGCGGCGACGACGCATACCGCCTCTACATCGACGGAAAGGCCGTCATCGACGAGTGGGAGCCCAGGGCCTACCACAACACGACCTACAACCTGCGGCTCATGGCCAATGAGCACCACAACATCGAGGTGCAATACTATCAGCAGGGCGGCGACGCGCGCGTGGACTTCATCTGGAAGAAACAAGGCGACAACACCGACTACATGGCCGACTATCTCAGGCAGGCCGACCTCGTGGTGGCCTGCATCGGCCAAAACTCCGTGACCGAGGGCGAGGGCCACGACCGCGACTTCAACCTCGACAGCGACGACAACGCGCTCCTCACCACCGTGCGCAAGAGCGGCAGGCCCCTCGTGGCGCTGCTTAACGGCGGCGCCAGCATGGCCGTGGCACCGTGGGAGGTCAGTGCAAAGGGCATACTGTGGGCCGGATATGCAGGACAAGAGGCCGGCACGGCCGTGGCCGAGGTGCTCTTCGGCAAGGTCAACCCGTCGGGACACCTGCCGGTAACATTCGAGCGCCGGTGGGAGGACAACCCAACATACAACAGCTATCATGACCCCGACGGCGACAAGCACGTCAGATACACCGAAGGCATCTTCATGGGCTACAGGGGATACGACCATCTCGGCCGCACGGTGCAGTATCCGTTCGGCTACGGACTGTCATATACTACATTCGACCTCGCCGACATGCAGGTCGGACAGCTGCAGTCCGACACCACGCTGACCGTCACATGCCAGCTCACAAACACCGGCGACAGGGCGGGGGCACAGGTCGTGCAGGCCTATGTGGGCCGGCAGGGAGGCGACGTGGAGCACCCGGTGCGCGAACTGCGCCAGTACGCCAAAGTGTTCCTCCAGCCCGGCGAGAGCCGTCGCGTGACGCTGACCCTGCCACGCAGCTCATTCACCTACTACAGCGTAGACAAGCACGACTTCGTCTACGACCCAGGCCAGTACACCATAGAACTTGGCTTCTCCTCACGCGACATCAAGGGCAGCCAGGCAGTAACCATCAGATGATAACAAATTTGATAAGGCCATGAATACGCGATACATTAACATGAGGAGCATCCTCGTATGCCTGCTCCTCACCACCTTTGGCCCCATGCGCGCCGTCAACAAGGACGCGTGGGGCATCTACCTCATATCATCACCGCAAAACCTCGTCGACTTCGCGGCCATCGTCAACAATGGCGAGAGCGACGCACCGGCCGTGCTGACGGCCGACCTCGACATGACGGGCGTGGCATTCACGCCCATCGGCAACCAGTCGGGGGTCGCATATTCTGGCACTTTCGACGGACAGGGCTTCTGCATCAACCGGCTCTCGCTTACCGCCTGCGCGCAGGGAGTGGGCATCTTCGGCTATGCCGACGGTGCCACCATACGCAACCTTGTCGCCGGACCCAACAACCGCGTGTGGGGCAACGCCTTTGTGGGAGGACTCGTGGGCGACAAGGTGGGCAGCGCCACCCTCACCATCGAGGCGTGCGGACACGAGGGCATGGTGATATGCAACGGACAGAACGGTGCGGCATTCGTGGGCTGCGTCCACGCCGGCAACCTCGTCATATCCCACTGCTACAACACCGGCCGTGTGCAGGGCGGTAGCGAGTCGGCAATCTTTTGTGGATGGATGAGCGGGTCGTCGTCGGCAATCTCCGACTCGTACAATTCGGGCACTATAACGCGTGGAGTCGACGGGCAGAACTATCTCTACCGCTCGACGCCAACGGTCACAAACGTGTATGACGTGCAGGGACGACAGGGCGCCAAGTCGGTGTCGACGGCCGACCTGCAGAGCGGTGCCTTCGCGTGGCGGCTCAACGGCAACAGCCCCGACGGCGTGTTCAGGCAGAACGTCGACGTGGATCCGCGCGACAACCATCCCACCACAAGCTCGCGCCACGCCGTGGTATATGCCTGCGGCCACTTGAAATGCGACGGCACGTCGGCCGACGGTACAGCGCTGACATATTCCAACACCAACAGCGCCACCTACGACCCGCACCAGTTCGACGAGGGTATATGCAAGGTGTGCCATCGTGTTGACGAGGAATACCTGTATCCCGACTATGAGGGCTATTACCGGCTGTCTTCGCCATACGCCCTGCGGTGGTTTGCCGCCTACGTCAACGCCTCGACCGACCGTTCGGGCCTCGACGCCCGCATTACGGCCGACCTCGACATGACCGGACTCTCGTTCCAGGGCATCGGCTCCTTGGCCTCACCTTACAGTGGCGAGTTCGACGGCGGAGGCCACACCATAACCAACCTCAGCCTGCAATGCGCGGACGATGACAACATCGGCTTCGTCAATGTGGCCACCTGCGACGCCTACATCCACGATTTCACGCTTGGCCAGGGCTGCACCATTTCCGGCCACCGCTATGTCGGCGGCTTCGTGGGCAAGGCCGTAGGCAGCGATGGCGACGAGATAATGCTGGAGCGCCTCGGCTTCGAGGGCGTGGTCAGTGTGGGAGCCGACAACGGCGGAGCCATAATAGGCTGCGTGCCCAACAACAACGTCGTGACCCGCGTCACCTCCTGCTATTCCACCGGCCGCGTCAACGGCTCGTCAGACTGTGGTGCGCTGTCGGGATGGTCGAGCAGGGCACGCTTCATCAACTGCTATGTGCGGCTGACTGGCCGTGGATGGGAGCAGGGACACGACGTGTCAAGAGGCTTTACCCCAATATTCCGCAACTGTTACGCCTACGGGGCAGGTCAGACCGGCGACGGCCTTGGCACGTTCACGCTCGACGAGATGCACGACGGCACGCTGCTGAGGCGTCTTGGCGACGCGGCGTTCACCCAGACCGTCGGGCAGGACGAGCATCCCGTGCTGCGCTGAGCGTGTCGCTTTGGTGTTGCCACAAAAGATATGGGTGATTTCTTTTTATGAATATATGCAATTGTCCAGTATAGTGGCCGGTACAAGGTGCTGCCTATCCGAAGGGTGTAGTGCTGACGGGGCGGAATTTGTCCCGTTCGCTACAGTTTTGGCACATGATTAGACTTTTTACCAGTATATTTTGATTAAATTTGCACCACTTATGATTGGCATGTCGGTGGACGAAATCCGCCAGCAGGCTGTCATAGAATTATGAGTTATCTTCAAATCTTCAATTAATGAAACCATTTAGAGTTATATCGTTTTTAGTTCTATTATCTGGCCTATGTACTAATGTCCGAGCCCAGCAGGCTTATTTGGCGGCTTCAGGTGTGGCGGTGTTTGTCCCGCCCCACTATGATGCCGCCAAGCACCTGCCCTCACCGATATTTGTACGCGAGCTTGTTCCGGAGGGAAACCTGCCGGCATCGTGGCGCCTGCGCCCAGAGTTCAGCACGCAGGATGGCAAGAGCGTGGCGACGGTGCGTGTCGATGGAGACGTTGACTTCTACGGCACGGGAGAGGTCTATGGCGACCTGATACGCAACGGTGAGACGATAGGACTGTGGAACAAGGACAATGGCGCCTACGCCCACGACGGCGGCAAGCGCCTGTATCAGTCGCATCCCTGGGTGCTGGGAGTGTGCAAGGACGGCACGGCGTTCGGCATCATAGCCGACAACACGTGGAAGTCGAAGCTCACGCCTGTGTCGACGGTGCGATTTGAAAGCGAGGGCCCGGCATTCCGCGTCGTCGTCATAGAGAAGAATTCGCCGCAGGAGGTGCTGGAGACATTGGGCAGGCTGAGTGGGACAATCGACCTGCCGCCACTCTGGGCCTTGGGCTACCACCAGTGCCGCTACAGCTACAATCCCGATACGCGCGCGATGGAGGTGGCAGACGGCTTCCGCGAGCACAAGATACCGTGCGATGCCATCTGGCTCGACATCGACTATATGGACGGATACCGCATATTTACATTCTCGCCCACACAGTATCCCAACCCCAAGAAGTTCAACGACTACCTGCACTCCAAGAAGTTCAAGTCGGTGTATATGATTGACCCAGGGGCAAAGGTAGACTCAAACTATTTCGTCGACCAGCAAGGTCTTGCCAAGGATTACTTTGTAAGAAAGGCTGACGGCAGCGTGTTCGTTGGCCCCGTGTGGCCCGGCCCGTGCCATTTCCCCGACTTCACGCGCCCGGAGGTGCGTACATGGTGGGGCTCGCTGTACAAGGACTTCATGGCGACCGGTGCTGACGGCATCTGGAATGACATGAACGAGCCCGCCCTCTCAGAGGGCGTGGACGGCACCATGCCCGAAGACAACGTGCACTTGGGCGGCGACGGCCTTGCGCCTGGCCCGCATTTGCGTTATCACAACGTCTTCGGATACTTTATGGTCAAGGCCTCGCACGACGGCATACTGCAGGCCAATCCCGACAAGCGTCCGTTCGTGCTGTCGCGTGCCAACTTCCTAGGCGGACAGCGCTATGCAGCCACATGGACTGGCGACAACTGCTCAAGCTATGACCACATGCGCAAGAGCATACCGATGACCCTGAACATGGGACTGACCGGGCAGCCGTTCAATGGCCCCGACATTGGCGGATTCCTCAATGCCTGCACGCCTGAGCTCCTGGCCCACTGGATGTCTATCGGCATCTATTTCCCGTTCGTGCGCAACCATAGCTGCATAGGCACTCCAAACCAGGAGCCATACGCGATGGGCGAGCAGACCGAGCAGGTGTGCCGCACGGCCATCAACCGCCGCTACAGGCTGCTGCCATACATATACACGCTGTTCCACAAGTCGTCGGTAGACGGACAGCCGGTAATGCGGCCGGTGTTCTTTGCCGACATAAAGGACACCACGCTCCGCAAGGAGCAGCAGGCCTTCCTGCTGGGACAAGACCTGCTGATAATTCCGCGATGGGCCAAGGACGCACAGCTGCCAAAGGGCAACTGGAACATCGTGAGCTTCGATGAGGCCGCCGACCACTTCCAGGCATACGTGGCGCAGCGGCCGGGCACCATCGTCCCGATGGCCAACCTCTATCAGAACACGGAAGATTACCGTACCGACTCGCTGACGCTGCTTGTCAATCCTGCCGACGGAGCTGCCACGGGCACGCTCTATGAGGACGGAGGCAATGGATTCGGATACAGGCACGGCGACTACGCCGTCTACAAGATGGAGGCAGCCACGCACGGAAAGAAGATTACCGTAAGCATAAGGCAGGTTGAGGGCAAGCGCCACTCAGCGCCGAAGACTTTGCGGGTAGGCATCGTCACCGACGGGCGTGTGACCTACTCGCCGTGGACGAGGGCTGAAAGCGTTACGGTCAAGACCGTGGCCGACAGGCAGCCTGGAATAGACAAAAGCAAATTGGAATGGATAAAACTCCCGGAGTAAGATAAGGCTATTGCACCATGAAGCACCTCAAGTTACTCATACTCTGCATTGCCATTGCCTGCACTGGAACGGCCGGCGCGGCAAATGACGACATCGTGTACGTGGCACATCCGGCCAACGACGCGCAGAGCAGCAACTATACCAACTCGCGGCTGTCCCTGCGTCAACCGTACATGATGAAGCTGCTGGTGGGAAGCATACATCCCGACGGGTGGGTGAGGCGCTATCTTGAGTTGCAGCGCGACGGCCTGACAGGCCACCTGCCAGAAATATCGGCCTGGCTCGACAAGGCCAACAACGCGTGGCTCGTAGAGGACGCGCACAATGGATGGGAGGAGGCTCCCTACTGGCTCAAGGGCTACATATCGCTGGCCTACACACTGGACGACAAGGCCATGATAGCCGAGGCCAACAGTTGGATAGAGGGCGTGCTGAAGCGGCAGAGGGCGGACGGATTCTTCGGATCGGCCAACTTCGACAACGGCAAGCCGGAGCTCTGGGCGCAGATGCTGATGCTCGAAACGCTCATTACATATTATGAGCACACTGGTGACCAACGCGTCATAGACCTCATGACGCGCTACTTCCGTTGGGAGACGACAGTGCCCGACGGCGACTTCCTGAAAAGCTATTGGGAGAACAGCCGCGGTGGAGACAACCTGTACTGCGTGCTGTGGCTATACAACTGCACGGGCGGCGATTGGCTGCTCGACCTCGCGCGGAAGATACACCGCAACACGGCCAACTGGTGCCAGTCGACGACGCTTCCAAACTGGCACAACGTCAATATAGCCCAGTGCTTCCGCGAGCCCGCCACTTACTGGATGCTCACCGACACGATCCGCTACCTGCGTGCCACGTATAATGACTTCCGGCTTGTGCGCCGCATATTCGGACAAATGCCGGGTGGCATGTTTGCCGCCGATGAAAACTGCCGTCTGGGCTATGTAGACCCGCGGCAGGCCGTGGAGACGTGCGGCATGGTGGAGCAGATGGCAAGCGACGAGATGCTGCTGCGATTCACGGGAGACACCTACTGGGCCGACAACTGCGAGGATGTGGCGTTCAACTCTTATCCTGCCGCCGTGACGGCAGACTTCCGCGCGCTGCGTTACCTCACCGCTCCGAACATGGTACAGAGCGACGTGAAGAACCACCACCCCGGTATCGACAATTCCGGCCCGTTCCTCGCCATGAACCCGTTCAGCAGCCGTTGCTGCCAGCACAATCATGCGCAGGGATGGCCCTACTATAGCGAGCACCTTGTGATGGCGATGCCCGACAACGGGGCCGTCGTGGCCCTGTATGCGGCGTGCAAGGCCGATATCAAGGTGGCCGACGGCCGGGCAGTAAGGCTCGTGGAAGATACTCATTATCCTTTCGACGAAAAAATCACGTTCCGCATTGAGACAGACGGCAGCGTGCGCTTCCCGCTCTACCTGCGCGTGCCGTCGTGGACACAGTGCGAAGAACTGAGGATAAACGGCAAGAGGGCGCAGGCTGCCCGGCCGCGCGACAAGTACATCAAGATAGACCGTGAATGGAGAAACGGCGACAGGGTAGAGCTGACATTCCCGATGCGCCTCACGACGCGCCAATGGCAGCTCAACAAGAACAGCGTGAGCATCGACTACGGGCCGTTGACCCTCTCGCTCAACATCAAGGAGCGAAACGTGATGAGGGACAGCAAGGCCGTGGCCTACTCTGACTCGCGCTGGAGGCCGGAAGAAGACGACGCAAAGTCGGACACACTTGACGACATCACCCTTGTGCCGATGGGAACGGCGCGGCTGCGAATATCTGCATTTCCGGTAACAAAGGAATAAACACACGAATACAAATATGATAACACGAAAACTAAGGCTTGTTGTTGTCTTAGCCATTGTCGCACTATGTGTCAATGCCAAGGGCAACTACGTCGACTACGTGAGCACGCTCGTCGGCACCGACTCCAACTTTGAACTGTCTACGGGCAACACTTACCCGGCTACGGCCATGCCGTGGGGTATGAACTTCTGGACACCACAGACAGGTCACATGGGCGAGGGATGGATATACACCTATACCGCCAACCGGATACGCGGCTTCAAACAGACGCACCAGCCATCGCCGTGGATGAATGACTATGGCCAGTTCGCCATAATGCCGACTACCGGCACTCCGGTCTTCAATGAGAACGACCGTGCAAGCTTCTTCAACCACAAGGCCGAGACGGCGCGCCCATACTATTACCAGGTGTTCCTGGCCGACTACGACATCAATACGGAGATAGTACCCACCGAACGGGCGGCAATGTTCCGCTTCACGTTCCCGCAGAGCAGCAGCTCGTGCGTCGTCATCGACGCACTGGACGGCGGCTCGGCCGTGAAAATCATACCGGCGCAGCGAAAGGTCGTGGGCTATACCACAAAGAACAGTGGAGGCGTGCCTGGCAACTTCAAGAACTACTTCGTCATAGTGTTTGACAAGCCGTTCACGTACACCGCAGCCGTCCCAAATGCTGATATACGCATCGATGAGCTTGAGGCTTCCGGCAACCATGCGGGTGCTATCGTCGGCTTTGCCACGACAAAGGGCGAGCAAGTGCACGCACGCGTGGCTTCGTCGTTCATCAGCCTGGAACAGGCCGAACAGAACTTGAAAGAACTGGGAAACAACAGCTTCGAGGCGCTCAAACAGAAGGGCAAAGACCGCTGGAACGACGTGTTGGGACGCATAGATGTCAGCTCGGACAACGTGGACAATTTGCGTACGTTCTACAGTTGTCTCTATCGCTGCACGCTCTTCCCCCGCATGTTCTTTGAACGCGATGCCAAAGGGCAGATAGTACACTATAGTCCTTACAATGGCAACGTGGAACCCGGCTATATGTACACCGACATGGGCTTTTGGGATATCTTCCGCGCACTGATGCCGCTTGTCGACCTTGTGTATCCCGACGTGGCAAGGCAGATGCAGGAGGGTTTCTACAACGCCTACAAGGAGAGCGGCTTCTATCCAGAGTGGGCCACGCCGGGCCATCGAGAGTGCATGGTGGGCAACAACTCGGCCTCGATTGTGACAGATGCCTACATGAAATGGCTGCTTCCAAAGCAGGACTTGCAGAATATATACGATGCATTGGTGCACGACGCCAACAATGTGCACCCGAAGGTGTCGACAACTGGGCGAGTAGCCTATAAGGAATATAACACTTGGGGCTATGTGCCGTCCGACGTGATAGGGCAGAGCGCCTCGCGCACACTGGAGTACGCTTACGACGACTGGTGCATCTACAGGATGGGCAAGTCGCTTGGCCGTCCGGAGTCGGAGACCGACGTCTACCGCCAGCGCTGCCAGAACTACAAGAACCTCTTCTACGCCAAGTACGGCATGATGAGCGGGCGTGACTCGAAGGGAAACTTCCCTGACGACTTCAAGCCTGACGCGTGGTGGGGCCCGTTTACGGAAGGCAACAGCTGGCACTGGACTTGGTGCGCGTTCCACGACATACGGGGGCTCATCAACCTTATGGGCGGCGACAAGGCCTTTACCGACAAACTGGACGCCGTGTTCATCACACCGCCGACCTTCGGCGGCAATGTCGACACGCGCAAACAGCTGATCCACGAGATGCGCGAGATGCAAGTAGTCAACATGGGGCAGTATGCACACGGCAACCAACCCATACAACACATGATTTACCTCTATAATTATGCCGGAGAGCCTTGGAAGGCGCAGTATTGGGCACGTGAGGTCATGAAGCGCCTGTATCTGCCGACGCCTGATGGCTATTGCGGCGACGAGGACAACGGCCAGACGTCGGCCTGGTACGTCATGTCGGCACTCGGATTCTACTCTGTGTGTCCGGGAAGCAACCAGTATGTGCTCGGCTCACCGCTTTTCAACAAGGCCTCGATACATTTGCCAAACGGAAAGACCATCAGCATGACGGCTGCGGGCAACAGCGACGCCAACAGATATGTGCAGTCGCTGAAGGTGAATGGGAAAGAATACGGCAAGAACTACCTCACGCAGGAGCTGCTGTCTAACGGAGCCGCCCTCTCGTTCCAAATGGGTGACAAGCCTAACAAGAAACGCGGCACGCAGCGCTCGTCGTTCCCATACTCTTATTCTGACAACAACGAATAGCATTTGCTCCCGTATAATCGCTGATGGCGGTTGTACGGGAGTGTCTATACAACTAAAAACAACCCAAACATTATCAAAACATGCACAAACTATTGCTCTTTATTTTGCTCTTGCTGCCAATGACTATGTCGGCGCAAACAATGATGGAATGGGATGACGTCAAAGTCACCAATCTGAACCGCGAGCTCAGCCATGACCTCAGCATACCATTTGCAAGCGTAGACGATGCCAAGACCCTTGACCTGTCGAAGTCGCCATATTGGCTCGACTTGGACGGCACATGGCGCTTCCATTGGTCGCCACTGCCTAACGATGTCCCGACGGGATTTCAGGCAAGCGACTATGACGACTCGTCGTGGGACGACATCGACGTGCCGTCTACATGGCAGGTCTACGGCGTGCACCACAACAAGGCATGGGACAAACCACTGTATGTGAACACCAGATACCCGTTTACCTACACTTCCGACTACAGCGTCATGGCCACGCGCCCCGCCGACTTCACTTACGGGGAAAGCATGAAGAACCATGTGGGCTGTTATCGCCGCTCTTTCGTGCTGCCGAAAGGCTGGGAGAAGCGAAAGACGCACATACGTTTCAACGGTGCAGGCCACGGTTACTACCTGTGGATAAACGGGCACTTCGTAGGATACGCCGAAGACTCGTATCTGCCAAGTGACTTTGACATTACTGATTATGTGCAGACGGGCAACAACGTCGTTGCCGTGCAGTGCTTCCGCTTCACAAGCGGCTCGTTCCTCGAATGCCAGGACTATTGGCGCCTAACGGGAATAACGCGCGATGTCTATCTGTGGTCGGAAGCCGACACAAACATTGGCGACTTCTTCTTTACCACGCAGTGCCTGATGGCAAACAACACCGCAGCTACGGCCAAGATAGAGACAGACATCAACGCCGGCAACATTAAAAACCTGAAGTTGGAGACGACTATCAGCGATGGCGACAGGACAATCTGCCAACAGATCACCGACGTCAATGCCAAATCGCTCACGCAGACGCTTTCGGCACGCGGCATAGAGGCCTGGAGCGCCGAGCATCCAAAGCTTTACGACCTCACGCTGCGCCTTATGCGCGGGTCTGAAGTCGTCGACTTGCGCTCTTGCCGCGTCGGTTTCAAGACTGTCAGCATACGCGACGACGGCGCGCTGCTCATCAATGGACGGCGCCTCATAATTCACGGAGTGAACCGCCACGACTTCAGTCAGGAGACCGGACGCACCATTTCGAGGGAGGAAATGCTACAAGATGTCATGACGATGAAGCGGCTCAACATCAACGCCGTGCGCACAAGCCACTATCCCAACAACCCATACTTCTATGAACTGTGCGACAAGTACGGCCTTTACGTGCTTGCCGAGGCAGACTTGGAATGCCACGGCAACTGGGGATTGAGCAGCGTCGAACTGTTCCGCAAGCCGATGGTCGAACGTAATGAGCGGCACGTGCGCACATTCCGCAATCACGCCTGCATATTTGGATGGAGTGCAGGCAACGAGAGCGGCGGCGGCAACAACTTCGAGTATGTGATGAGGGCTATCAAGGCCCTTGACCCGACGAGAATAACCCACTACGAGGGCAATTCGCAGTGGAGCGACGTCACCAGTACGATGTATGGCAACTACGACAACATGCTTTCGACCGCCATTAGCCGCAAGCGGGGATATGAGGGCGGCGAGAAGCAGTGCCCGCACATACAATGCGAGGACACGCACTCTATGGGTAACGCGCAAGGCAACCAAAAGGACATGTTCAATATATACGAGGCTTATCCGGCTATGGCCGGCGAGTTCGTGTGGGACTGGAAAGACCAGGGCCTCCGCATTCCCATACCGGGGAAGACGGGAGAATATTATTGGGCTTATGGCGGCGACTTCGGCGACAGCCCCAACGACGGCAACTTCTGCTGCAACGGTGTCGTGATGCCCGACGGCACGCCGACAGCCAAGAGCTTCAACATGAAGACGGTCTACCAGCCTGTGGACATAATAATGCTCGACAGTCTGACACACACGTTCCGTGTGAAGAACAAGCTGCAGCAGGTGGCGCTAACAGGTTACACCACCCACTGGACAGTCCTGCGGAACGGTATAGAGGTGTTGAAAGGGCAGCTGCCCAAGCTCGACATAGCACCATCAGACAGTGCCGACATAACACTTGACCTGTCGGCCCTGCATCTTGACAACAGCAGCGAATACTACATCTGGTTCTCTACCGTACAGGACGAGGTCACGCCTTGGGCGGAGGCAGGCTATGAGGTAGCCCTCTCCGGGGCCGAACTTCGCAAGGCTATGAATGTGGATGCGTATAAGGATGAGGCCGGAAAGGCACTTACCGTAACCCGTTCAAACTCTATCGTCGCTGTCAGCAACGACCATTTCAGGGCTACCTTCACCAGTGGGACGCTCTCAAATTATACGCTTAACGGCACGAGGCTGATCAGTACGCCTCTAAAACTCAGCGTCTTCCGCTGTCCGACAGACAACGACAAGGTGCAGGAAGACAACTGGACGGCGTTGGGCGTGCGGCAGCTCACAATGAAGGCGGGCGACTGGACGGTTACCAGTGACAAGGACAACCGGTGGGTTGACCTGCAAGTGACCAACGAATACCAGACAAGCACCAAGGCCATAACGTTCTCGGTCTGTCAGCGCTTCCGCGTCTACTCTGACGGCACCATAAGCATGACGTCGCTCAGCACGCCGAGCACCACGGGGCAGATAATTCCTAAGTTTGGTTTCAGGCTTGAGATGCCTCATGCCGTCGACAGCATGAGGTGGTTTGGCCGTGGTCCCATCGACAATTACCGTGATCGCCGCGAGGCTGCGCTCCCCGGCATCTATCACAGCACCCCCGACGCGGAATGGACCAACCATATCCGCCCGCAGGAGACCGGCAACAAGGAGGACGTGCGCTGGCTTGCCATGACACAGGACGACGGACAGGGCCTGCTCTTTGTGGCTCCGGACAGGATGGCGACCACAGTAGGACATTGGCGCGCCGAGGACTTGTGCACTTCCAAGTCGAACCGTGCGATGCATCCGTATCAGGCCAAGTTCGTTTCCAACACCGTGGTGTGTCTCGACACCTGGAACAGGGCACTGGGCAACGCTTCGTGCGGTAGCGACGTGCTTGCAAGATACGAGCGCCGCCTGCCGGCACAGATTCCTTTCAGCCTTATCATCATGCCGTTGGACAAGCAGATGACCGACTCTGCACTTTCGGCAAAGGCGGCTGTGGTGAGTCCCGTGTGTGAGCCTGTACTGATAGACGATGATGGCAACGGACATGCCAGGCTGTCTACGATGACCGCCAACGCCAAGATAATGTACCGAATTGGCGCGAAGGGCGATTTCAAGGCTTACGGCGGCCAGTTGATAGACATGCGCAAGGGCGGAGTCATTCAGGCATACGCCACTTCAGACCTGCTGCCGCAAAGCATCACGTTGGAAAGACAGTTCAACATATACGTCGACAAAAAGGATTGGAGCGTTGTGAGCTTCGACAGCCAGCAGGGTGGCGGCGAAGTGGCGGTAAATGCCATTGACGATAACCCCAACACCATCTGGCATACGGCTTACTCGCCGACGACAGCAACGCTTCCTCACGAGATAGTCGTCGACATGGGACATACGTGGCGAGTCAGTTCATTCACCTACTTGGGACGCAACGACGGCGCCAACGGCCGTGTGCTCGACTATGAGGTGTACTTCTCCAACAATCCGAGGGTGTGGGGTGAGCCTGCGCTGAAGGGAACTTTGCAGAATACCAACAACAAGCAGGAGATTGCCGTCAACGGCAAGCCTGAAGCGCGCTACTTCAAGTTTGTGGCACGTTCCGTCGTGGACAATAGGCAGTATGCCTCCTCCGCCGAGTTCTACATAGGCTCCGAGGCCGAGGTGTCGCAGCGGCCAAGTGCCCAGCAGCCCTTCAATACCGGCGCGACATACCGCATTCGCGAGAAGCAGTCGGGGCTCTATCTGCACCGTGTAGTCAGCAATACCGAGGGGCAGCTATGCCTTGGCAGGTATGACGAGGCCGACCCGACGTATCATTTCACTTTCCGCAGGTCGGGAGGCTACACATCTTTCTTTACGCTAAGGTCAGACAAGTATAATGTGTGCCGTGACGAGAAGGCCGGATGGCGAATCGTCACCTCCGAAACGTCGGGCTCCGGCTCCGACTACCTTGTACAGATAGAGCAGTTGGAGTCTGGCGATGTGCATTTGCGCTCGGCATGGCAGAAGACGGCGCTGTGGAATTTTGACAAGCGCACCGAGGGCTCGTACGTGTACTGCGACAAGTCGTCGGGCGCACTGTTCGTCCTTGAGCCGGTAAAGACTACTGGTATCAGCACTCCAGAGGCTCGACAGATGTCACTGTATACGCGGAACGGCAACATAATCGTTGTAGTGCCATCTGCCGCCGTCCTTACGATTTGTTCTACAAATGGACAGAGGGTAGCTCGTTATAATGTGGGTGACGATTTGGTCATAAGGCCAAATCTAATCAGCTGAGTCTATGTTTTGCATCTTACATGTGGCAGGGAGAGTCGCATAATGAAAACCGTAATACGTTGACGGCAGACATTGCTGTATCCTTGGGCATATTATATATGTCGAGTGATGTATGCTTTGTTGTTTTATGATAATTATAAAATAGAGGACGTATCCAAGTCATACTCTTTTAAAGGAGCTGTGTCAATTTTTGGCACAGTTTCTTTTCTTGTGTTTGTGTGTCAGTCTGGCTACAGAGTCTCGTCCTTGGTGAGATGCTGTCGGCGATAAACTTTTGGGGTGGTATGGAAATGCTTGTGGAACTCTGAGTAGAAGAGCGAACGTGTTTCGAATCCCGTCTTATACATTATTTCCGATATGGTCATGAGAGTGGTTCTTAGTAGCTGTGCGGCTTTTTGGATGCGGCATTCGCGAATGAACAAGTTGACAGGTGGCAACTTGGCACTGTCAAATTTACGGTAGAGGCTTCGGCGGCTGAGTCCCATCAGCTCGGCAAATTTGTCGGTATTGAAGTCGGAGTCCTCCATGTTCTTGTCTATGAGTTCCGTAATTTTGTCGATGAATTCCCTATCCTCGGCACTGATAAGGTGTCCTGACGAATAAGAATAGGATGATGCCGACGTGGTATAAAATTCCTTTAACATTTGTATTTGCTCCAGCAAACTGTTAATGACGGTGCAAAGGTAGTTGAGCTCGCATTGAATCGGCAAATACATGTTGGCTCCATATTTCAATCCCTTTATCTGTTCGTCGGTAGAAGTGTTTGCCGACAGGATAATAAGTGGGATTTGCATCGTGTGCTTGTTTTGTTTGACGCTACGGACGAAATCCAATCCGTTTATGCTTGCCGTCATCATATTAATGATAATCAGGTTAGGCATGGTATCTTTTAGGAGTCTTGTGGCAATCCTGATGTCGTTGGTCGTCAAAAAGAAACTATCATATAGGATTTTGGAGAGTTTATGAGGCATGTCTTTCCTATCGTCAATGAGTAGAATTGTTGTCCTATGCTCATTGCCTAACCAGTAATGCTGCTGCAAGTTACTGATAGCAGGAATCATGTCGCTTATATTGTTTTGTGCTTTTTCTTTATTCAGTCTATTGCCGTCTATTTGTTGCATATCTCTGTCGACTTTTATGGTCAGCGACATCAGCATGTTATTGTTGTCAAATTGGGTATAACTCTGTTTCATGATTTTTATACTATAAGGATTAATTTTTAAGTTAATGTCGGTATTCTTTAATGCAAAGATATTTAAAAAATCAACATAAAAAAGCGATACATACTAAATTAGTAGAAGCATGTAGTTGTTTGGGTTTTATAAGTGCTTGATGTTTAGGTGTTTAGTATGAAATAGAAATATTGGATTAGTAGTTGTTGTAAACTGCATAACATTTACAAAAAAGGTTGAAAAAAATCCTGCCGACATATCTATTGTTTACGACCAATTTGCCATAGATGTATTTTACAAAAAAAACTTGTATTCCAGCGGCTTTCTATCGACCATATCAGTTGAGCTTATCATGAAGTTCAACAATTACCTTTCTTGTTACATATTGGTTAAAAGAACATCCTTATGCCTTCTTCCGAGATAAGCCTTTAGCAAGCTTTTCTGCTGTATTCCGCCAGCAGGTGGTTAACCTTGATTTCTCTGTTGCTTTTTTGCCTTGAAGTGCCAGCACTGGAGCGGGTGTCCTTCACGGCGTAGGACTCTGTACACTGCTTTCTCAGCAACATAGCCGCTCTTGATTTTTGTGCGCCTTGTTCCTGTCCTTGTCATATATCGCCCCATAGGGCATATACATCAGTTTTTCTTCCTTGTTGTAATAGAATGCTTCCCAGCTGAACGGGTTTAGTCGGGAAGCATGCACAGCTTAATATGGAAGCGGTTATACATGACATTTTTCGCTTGCGTATATTAATTAGCTAAATGCCGTTCGTGTCATTTCATGTCATGGTCGGTCATAGCGCATACGCAAGAGTCTGACCAAACGTTTTCGGCAGTCTCTATCATGTCAAATATAGTGTAGGCAGGAAGAATGATGCCCATTATGCCTACGGGTGCGCCTGTGCCCGCCATGAGCGAAAGTGTGAGAAAGTAGCAACCCATAGGCACTCCCGCGTTACCGATGGCGGCAATGACGGCTATGAACAGCCACGTTATCATTGTGGCCAGTGACAGCTGTGCTCCACCGTTTTGCATCACGAATAGCGATGTAACGAGAATGAAGGCGGCGCATCCGTTCATGTTTATGGTAGTGCAGATTGGCAGAACGAAGCGTGACACCTTTTGTGAAACTCCAAGTCGAGTTTCAGCCGTTGACATGGTGACAGGCAGTGTTGCCGCCGAGCTTTTCGTGAAGAATGCCATGAGAACGGCTGGTGACATGCGTGCGAAGACATGAAGTGGATTCAAGCCGCGGGTTAGCAGGAATAGGGGTAAGACGACGAACATCTGTATCAGGTTGCCTCCTATGATGACAGCGATGTATTTTCCGAGAGATTCTACTGCTATGCCGGCTGATACTTGTGCCGTGAGCTGTGCGGAGAATGCTACTATACCGAGCGGCAATGCCCATATCAGTGCTCTGATGAGCAGGAAAAGCAAGTCTTGCAGTCCTTGTATGCCTTTCATCAGAACATCTTTGTTGTCGCTTTTGGGTAATTTGGCAAGTCCGATGCCGATTGCAAATGCAAGGATTAGCAATGAAAGGACATTGCCTTCAAGAAACGGCTTGATAAGATTGTTTGGTATAACAGCGAGTATATGGTCATAATAGGTTTCATGTCCCAGATCTTTGGGGATGGCTTCGTTTCCATAACTTATCATCGACTCAGGCAGGTTCCCCGGTTGTATTATATTGTACAGGGCGAGCCCTACTGCCGCAGCCGCTATTGTGGTCAATAGCGTGTAAGTGACGGCGTGTCCGAAGATACGGCCTGTGCCTTTCTGCTCGCCAAACTTTGCAAGGGTGGTTATCACGGCCAGCACAATCGTAGGCACTGCGACAAGTTGGAATAGCCTGGTGAAAACTGTGGCTATGAATGCCATCAACTGGTCAAGCCATTCAACCTGAGTCAGTCCAAGTAGGCAACCAATGACGAGTGCGCCTATCCATAGTGTCAGTTGCCGTCTTTGCTTGTTGCGTGCTATGCCGGCACAGTCCTTTTCCTTCATTTGTTTTAAGTTTGTATATGTATAAGTTTTCTTTATATTGAAAAAGGGCAGCTGGTAATGCTGCCCTTTTCGCGGTAGTTCATGCTGCCGCTTTTAGGCCCATGCGTGCTTCTACAACGTTGATAACGTAATCGCCGAGCTTTTCGCATTCCTGTATAATGTCCATGTACATTGTGCCAGAAGCGTAGTCGTAATGATGGTTGTTGATGTCGTTGAGGTTTTCTGAACGCAATTGGTTTCGATAGCTGTTTATCTCGTTTTCAATGTTGAACGAGCGTGTAGCGTTGAGGTTCTCCCTGTGCCCTCGCATCAGCACGTTCATTTGTGTCAGGGCATCGTCAACAAGTTCGAACATCTGGTGGATGTGGTCGTACTGCGCCTCGGTGAATTCTTCCTTGCTGTCAAGCTTACGCTTGATGGTTCTGCCCATGTTGTTGCATGAGTCACCAATGCTTTCAAGTTCTGAAATTTGGCGAAGCATGGAGCGAATCTTACCTTTGGTGTCGTCGCTTAGGTGGGCGTTGGACACTTGGTCAAGGTATTTTGCAATCTCTATTTCCATGTTGTCGGATATATTCTCGTATTTCACTATACGGTCGTAAATCTTTTGGAATTTGTCTTTGTCTTTCTCCTCAAGCAGTTCGCGCACCATGCCGAACATACGCTGTATGCGTTCGGCAAAGCTTTGTATCTCTTTCTGTGCTTCGAGTACAGAGAGCTCCGGTGTTCTCATGATACCGCTGGAGATGTAGCGCAGGCGGAACTCGTCGTCTTCCTTGTTCGGTTTCGGCTTCCATACCCAGCAACAAACCTTTGCTACTTGTTTTACGAAAGGCAACAGGATGATGGTGTTTGACACATTGAAGCATGTGTGGAATGCTGCAAGAGAGAACGTTAGTGTCGTGGCAGAGGGATGAAAGTCGGTTGTCGGGTCATAGCCTACGAAGCCACAGGCGAAGTTTACAAAGTGTTTGAATATGCACAGAACCCATATCACGCCGAAGACGTTAAAGAACAAATGGCCGAAAGCGGCTCGGCGGGCTTCTGTATTGGCTGTGAGGGCCACGAGGTTGGCAGTAAGCGTGGTGCCGATATTCTCACCAAGCACCAAGGCTATACCAAGGTAAATGGGTAGTCCTGCTTGCGTGCAGAGCATCATCGTGATAGCCATCAGGGCGGCGGAGCTTTGCAGGATGCACGTCAGTATTGTGCCAAAGAGCAGGAACAGCAGTATGGTGCCGAAGCTGTTGGGGTCGAAGCTTGCGAAAAAGTCTTTCAGCGCGTCGAGTTCTGCTGGCGGCAATTGGCTTTCGCCAAGGGTAGCAAGGGCAAGGAACATGAAAGCGACACCGAACAAGAAGTCGCCCACGAAACGATTCTTCTTTGAGTATATAAGCATTAGGCCGATTAGGAACACAGGCCACACAAAATCGCTGATGCGGAACGAGAAGCCTGCTGACATTATCCAGGCTGTGAGCGTGGTGCCGATGTTGGCTCCCATGATGACCGATATTGCCTGTACGAGGGTCAGCAGTCCGGCGTTTACAAACGAAACCGTCATCACGGTGGTGGCTGTTGACGACTGTACGGCTACTGTGGTGAACATTCCGGTCAGCACCCCGGAAAAACGGTTGGTTGTCATGGCACCCAGTACGTGTCGGAGCTGTGGGCCTGCCAGCTTTTGCAGAGCCTCGCTCATTATCTTCATGCCGTAAATGAGAAGAGCAAGGGCTCCAACAATCTTTAAGAGAAGAATCGTCATATTTTAACTATGTTTATAATGCGATGTTCTTGTGGGGCGTGCGATTTTTGCTACCTTTACTGCCGAAATCCCTAAATGAGTTAAGGCTTATGGCAGAAATGAAACAACAATTACAAATCCGTTGCAAAAATAATAAAAAAACACAAAACATCACTCCTGGAAGCACACTTTCTGATGTTTTTTTTGCGTCTGGACTCGAAATGGACTGTGGCCCGGTCTGTGCGAAGGTAAATAACAAGGTAGAGGGCATGAATTATCGCCTCTATCGTAACAAAGATGTAGAGTTTCTCGATATGACATCCGGTTCGGGCTTACGCAACTATACCCGCACACTGTTCTTCATCCTTTGCAAGGCGGTGCATGATATTTATCCCGGCAGCCGTGTGGTGATAGACATTCCAGTGAGCAACGGCTACTATGTGAATCTTGCCATAGGGCGCAACGTAGAGCTTGGAGACGTTGAGAAGATACGCAAGCGGATGCAGGAGATTATAGACGCCAAGCTGCCGATTCGACGTTTCGAGATACCAACGGAGGATGCCGTAAAGATGTTTGAGGAAAAAGGAGATAAAGCAAAGGTGAAGCTGCTGCGTTCATACGGCAGGCTTTACACTACGTATTATCAGATAGATGACTACGTAGACTATTTCTATGGCTCGTTGCTCACCAATACGTCTCAGATTTACCTTTTTGGTCTTGAGAAGTATTTTGACGGTTTGTTGCTCCGCATCCCCGACCGCAAGAACCCTCACGTGTTGCCCGAGATGATCCATCAGGACAAGATGTTCGGCATATTCAAAGAACACCATCGCTGGCAGGATATCATTGGCGTGCGCACTGTTGGCGATTTCAATGAGATGGTAGACAATGGACTTACCACAGGCCTTATAAATGTTTCTGAGGCTTTGCAGGAAAAGAAGATTTCAGAGATTGCCGATGAGATTGCCTCGCGAAAGGGCATACGTTTAGTGTTGCTTGCCGGGCCGTCGTCGTCTGGTAAGACCACCACCTGCAAGCGTCTTTGCATACAGTTGCTCACCAATGGCATCAAGCCGCTGCAAATATCGCTTGACGACTATTTTGTTGACCGTCATAAAACGCCGAAGGATGAGAATGGCGAGTATGATTACGAGAGTATCTACGCCCTGAACCTAAAGCTCATAAACGAGCAGTTCACGGCTCTTTTCAATGGCGAGGAGGTAGAACTGCCCAAATATGACTTCCAGGATGGCGTATCGAAGCCGAGTGGAAAGAAGCTTAAGATGAATCCTGACAATGTGCTTGTGGTGGAGGGCATACACGCTTTGAACCCTGAGCTCACCGCGGAGATTCCCGAAAAGCTTAAGTTCCGTGTTTATGTCTCGGCGTTGACCACCATTCTTCTCGACGACCACAACTATATTCCCACGACAGACAACCGCCTGTTGCGCCGCATAATCCGCGACTATAAATATCGTGGCGTAAACGCCCGGCAGACCATACACCGCTGGCCGTCAGTGCGTGCCGGCGAGAACAAGTGGATTTTCCCCTATCAGGAGAATGCCGACACCATGTTCAACTCGGCTATGCTTTTCGAGCTTGCCGTGATAAAGCAGCAGGCTGAGCCGTTGCTTGAGCAAGTGCCTGAGAACTGTGAAGAATATTCAGAGGCTTACCGTCTGAAGAAGTTCCTTGACTACATCCGCCCGATTCCAAACAAGGACATTCCGCCCACGAGCCTCTTGCGTGAGTTTCTTGGCGGCAGCTCTTTCCACTATTGATTGTAGAAGGAAGCTTTGCTATAATTTGCCACGAAAGGGTAAAAAGTGCCTTTCGTGGTAAATTATGTCTATTAAGAAGGTCTTGCTAAACTTATGCGACTGGAAAAAGAGAAAGCTCACCAATGACGGCTTTATCTTTTATACCACCTTTAACTTTGTGGCCATATTTTTTCTCTACGTCTTTCAGAAAGCTTTCAATCCTGTCAGGGTGATTAGTAAGGAACCATTTTATATGATTGTTGATATAAGTCTCTCTAACTGTTGGGTCGTTCAGGTCATTCGGTACACGTAGCATTCTCTCATCAATGCTGTCAAAACCAGTAAACTCCAAAGCCAATCGTTCCTTAGTGCTTTCAACATATTGTGGGTTCATTTCAAATCCTGTACAGTTTCTGTTTAGTTGTTGACACACCCTTAGCGTCGTGCCGCTTCCGCTAAAGGGATCAAGTACAAAGTCGTTTTCATTACTTGATGCCAGCACCATTCTTTCCATCAACGCCTCAGGCTTCTGCGTAGGATGTGGTTGGCGGTTGTCTTGACAATAATGTACATGCGATACTTCCCATACATCGCCAGGATTTGCACCTCGCATGTTGTTTATGCGCCGGTAGTATTTTTGCGGCACACGTATGTCGTCGAGGTTGAATGTGAAATCGTCACTTTTTGTAAACATCAAGATGTCGTCATGTCGTGGTGAGAACCCCTTGGTTTTTCCTATTCCCTGAGTATAATGCCAGCAAATCCAGTTGCGGAACTGCATACTAAGTTCTTTTTCCAATATTTGGTATATAAACGAAATATATCTAAATCCTACAAAAACGTATACTGTACCTGTAGGCTTTAGGGTTCGACTTGCTTCTGACAGCCATTTCCGTGAGAAAGACAAGTAGTTCTCAAAGTCTTGGTTGTCGGATTGATTACCATAGTCTTTTCCTAAATTATATGGAGGGTCGGCTATAATTAAGTCAACTGAGCAGTCTAGAATGTCTTTGAATAATTCCAGGCAATCTCCACACTCTATGTTTATTACTTTATTCATCCGTATCTCATGGCAAGCTTGTGCCAGTCCTCAAAGTCGGAATACTTCATTTATGCCTATGTAGTTGTTTTTTGCAAAAATAAGGTTTTCAGCATGGACAGCAAAAAAATATCTTTAAAAATAACTAAATGAAACAGTATGGCTTAATTATTTGGCCTAACTTTGTACAATAATAGTTGTATTGATGCTGATAGACTCGGTCTTCAAGCGGCTTTACCGCCCGCTCTGCCTTTATGCCGCCCACTATCTCAGCGGCGACCTCGATGCCGCCGAAGACGTGGTGCAAGACTGCTTTGTGCGCCTTTGGCAGCATGGGGCAAAGGACGAGCGCGCGTTTCTCTATGCAGCCGTGCGCAATGCCTGCATTGACAGCCTGCGGCGGCAACATCCCGAAGTGGTGTCTTTTGAGCCGGTAGACCTCGACGTCATCATAAGCGACGATGAGGCTGTAGGGCGGTCGGAGGAGGAAGCAAGGCTGTGGGAGGCAATAGATGCCCTGCCCGGACGCTGCCGCGAGATATTCCTCATGAGCAAGCGCGACGGCATGACCTACACCGAGATAGCCAAAGAGCTGAATCTTTCGCCAAAAACCGTGGAGCACCAAATGAGTAAGGCTCTGAGCCGCTTGCGCTCTGATGCCAGCCTTTCCGCGCTCCATTCTCTGCTGTTCATTGCTTTCTGAATAGTGAAGATTCTGTTGTGTACATTGTTGATTAACAGTAGTTTATTCTGCCAATAAAGTTTGTTGACTGTTTTTGCTGCACTTTGGCAGTGCTTTAGTTTTTTTGCGGTAAAAGCTTTGTGGCAATGCGGTAAAACTTTTGTGGCAATGCGGTAAAGGTTTCATCGCAATGCGGTAAAACTTTCGTCGCGTTGCAAAAAAATGCAATCGGTATGGGGGTATTTTGCTTTTTCTGCGTCATGGGGGTGAAGATAGGGAAAAAGACAGAAAAAGTAAAGCAGTAATAAAGCACAGAATGAGATTGTTTAAGACTTTGTTTCTTGCGCTGTTGTTAGCCATGCCTGTCATGGCTGCGGCGCAAGGGCGGACTGTTAAGGACGAGATGCAGCGCATGCAGCAAACACGCAAGGTGAGTTTCGTTTACGACTCATCCATCAAGACAAACATCCCCTACACGGGAGGCAACATAGACAAGATGAGCCTGAAGCAAGCCTTGAAGGCGCTTTTCGCAGGCACGGGCATTAGCTATGAGCTGAAGGGCGAATACGTGCTGTTGAAAGCCGTCGGCGAGCCTTCGCCTTCCCGTCCTTCCGCGCTGGTATGCCCAGCCAATGCCGCCCCGTCGGCCGCCCGTCAGCGGCACACCCTCAGCGGATATGTGCGTGACAGCCGTGGCGAGACGCTCATCAATGCCACCGTCTACGACCTCACCACCAACCAGGGCACTATGACCAATGCCTACGGTTTTTTCTCGTTGACCCTGCCACAGGGCAAGCATCAGTTGCGCGTGAGCTATCTCGGCTTTGAGGACAGGAAGGAAACGATAGACCTTGATCGTGATTATAAAATAAACATAGACTTGAAAGAGAATGCCACGATAGGCGAAGTGGTGGTCACTGCCGACCTCAACTCGCCGCTCGTCAACACGCAGACGGGAAAGCGGTCGCTGTCACGCGACGACATAAAGACCGAGTTTTCGTTGCTCTCCTCGCCCGACGTGGTGAAGACGTTGCAGCGCATGAGCGGCGTGGCTGAGGGCGTGGAGCTTGCCAGCAGCCTCTATGTGCACGGCGGCAACAACGACGAGAACCTATATCTCATCGACGGCACGCCGCTTTACAGCGTGAACCACACCCTCGGGCTTTTTTCGGCATTCAATGCCGACGTGGTGAAAAACGTCGATTTCTATAAGAGCGGCTTCCCTGCTCGCTATGGCGGAAGGCTGTCGTCGGTGGTCGACGTGCGCACCGCCGATGGCGACTTCTATAAGTACCACGGCTCCTACCGTATCGGCATGCTTGACGGCAGCGTGCAGGTGGAAGGGCCAATACGCACGGGCAAGACTTCTTTCAACTTCGGCTTGCGCCGCTCGTGGCTCGACCTCATAACGCGTCCTTTCTTCGCCATCTACAACACCAACAACAGCGATGATGACGACGACATAAACCTGAGCTATTTCTTCCACGACCTGAATGCTAAGGTCACAAACATCTTTTCCGACCGTTCGCGGCTTGCCCTGAGCGTATATTCCGGCGAGGACAGGCTCCACGCGAAAGACACTTGGAACGACACCTACAACGATGGCAAAACCATCGACAAGGACATTACGAAAAACAACTACTCGTGGGGCAACATCAACGTAGCTCTCGACTGGCAATATCAGTTTTCGTCCCGCCTCTTTGCCAACTTCACGGGCGTTTACACCCACAACCGCTCCAATCTTAGCGAGTTTGAGGATGAGGGAACCATCGACAACGGCAAGGAAACCCAGACCAACCGCTACAGCCACGTTTATCGCTCCACTATCAACGACCTGGGCTTTCGCGCCGTGTTCGACTACCGCCCCTCGCCGCGCCATCACCTGCGTTTCGGCACCGACTACACGTGGCACAAGTTCCACCCACAGACCAAAGACGACCGTTCCTATTACGGCGACGAGAACAAAGTTGACACCAGCATTGTGGCAACCCACAACCGTCTTGCCGCCCACGAATGGGATGCCTACGCCGAGGACGAGATGACCATCAATGAGCATTGGAGCCTTAACGCCGGCATCAATGCCTCTCTCTTTCATGTTCAGGGCAAGACTTTCTCCGCCGCCGACCCGCGCCTTGCCATGAAATATCAGGTATCTCCGTTGCTCTCGTTCAAGGCATCGTGGACAATGATGACGCAGTATGTTCACAAGATAAGCAATTCGGTGCTCGACCTGCCCACCGACTATTGGGTGCCCACCACGGCGAGGCTCAAACCCATGAAAAGCCAGCAGCTGGCTCTCGGAGCCTACACCCGGCCCAACCGCCACTGGCTGTTGTCGCTCGAAGGCTATTACAAATGGTCGCGCCATTTGCTGCAATACAGCTCGTGGACGGGGCTGGAACCGCCCGCTGACAGCTGGGACAACGTGGTTATGGACGGGCGCGGCCGCTTCTGCGGTTTGGAGTTCGACGCTACTTACAAAGCCAGCAACCTGCTCCTGCAAGGCTCTTACACGCTGTCGTGGAACAAACGCAAGTACAACGACTTTTATCCTGCCTGGTACTACGACAAATTCGACAACCGCCACAAGCTTAACATTTCGGCACGATGGAACATTTCGAAAAAAGTATCCATGTTCGCCGTGTGGACTTACCACACCGGAAACCACATAACCATGCCTACGCAATACGCCAAGATGCCGGTGGGCGTGCCCGACAATGTGCCTATTGCGGAGGCTGTGGGAGGGTTGACGCGCCGCGACGGAATAAGCACCGAGTGGCTAAGGGACAACTGGGGAGCCGGTGAGGAATTCATATTCGAAAGGCCCAACAACCTCTCGCTGCCTGCCTACCACCGCCTTGACATCGGCTTCGACTTTCGCCACAAGACCAAGCACGGCAACGAGCGCGTGTGGAACCTCAGCCTCTACAATGCCTACTGCCACCTCAACTCGCTATGGGTGGACTACCAGTTTGCCCACGATGGCCGCTTCATAATAAAGAACAAGGCATTCGTGCCCGTCATCCCGTCATGCTCATACACCATAAAGTTTTAGTCGCGTCGCTGTGCGCGCCGCTTCATCGCGGCAGAAAAAACAGAACAATGAAAAAGAAAACCATATTACCCTTCTTCTTACTCCTTGCCACCCTCGCCGGCTGTAAGGACGACATCACTCTCCCCGACGCTGACAACAAACCCAAGCTCGTGGTCTATTGTTTCCCGTCGACGCAAGACACCACTTGGATAAGCGTCAGCCAGAGCCTTCCCGTGAAGCAGTATCGCGACACCGTGAGGCTGCGCGCCATCGGCAATGCCACAATAAGCTACAGCGTCAACGGTGGGCAGAAAAGCGTGACAAACGCCGGCAACGGCTACTATTATGTCGTAGCCCGCCAGAAAGCCGGCGACAACATTGCCGTCACCGTTGCTGCCGACGGCATGCCCACAGCATCGGCTGAGACCCATATTCCCGACACCGTTGCCGTGACAAGCCCCAGCCACCGCATGGTGAGCATCTACGATGACGACGAAGGCAGTACTGAGGAATACGACCAGATAACGGCATCGTTCACCGACCCTGCCGCAACGCGCGATTATTATGCCGTGCGGGTGAAATTGAAGTACGTCAACGGATATGGCTATGCCTACTACGGCAGTGAGGGCGATTACGTAAATTTCAATACGGAACAAGACTGGGGACAGCTGAAGGCAATGACGATTGGTGACACCGGGCAACCGGCGTATGACCCGATAGTGGTCTTCCGCACCGATTCAACCTATTTTTATCCTAACATCAACACTAAGAACGAGCCGCTGCTTATGTCGAAGACCGACATCGACGATGCCTTCGGCTTCTCCGACGATTATTTTGGAGGGCTCTACATTTTTGACGACATAGCCGTTAGCGGCAAACGCTATACGCTGCATCTCAACAGGCGCAACAACGAATGGCGCATCGGCTACCTCATCTTCGAAGAACATGTCGAGCTGCTGCACCTCACGCCCGAATATTACAACTTCCTTAAATCGGTAAACGCTATAGAGAACTCCGACCTCGCCCGCTACGGCCTTTCACAACTCATGCCCACGGCAAGCAACGTGCGTGGCGGCGTTGGCGTGGTGGGCGGTTGGAACGTCTCGCATACCGAATGGATTAACGCTCATCGCTATAATTATGAAAAATAAAAGTCTCCTTTTTGTCGCCAGATATTATCGCCACGGGGCATTGGATGTCAAGTCGGCGTATCGCAAGGCTCTTGAAAAGGCAACCCCAGGTTTGCTCAGTCCTTCACCTTGGAAGAAGACGGGCGTGAGGCTTGCCGTAGCGGCAGCCATTGCCGTGTTGCTTATTGGTGGAGGCATATTGCTTTTCCGCCCGTCGGTCACCATGCTCGCCTCTGCCGATGCCGCCCGCGTCGTCACCCTCGGCGACGGCACGGTAGTGACGCTTGCGCCCCATTCGTCGCTCTCCTACAGAGGCAATTGCCGCGAGGTGGAGCTGTCGGGTAAGGCATATCTCAATATCCGTCACGACCCCGCCCACCCGTTCACGGTGAAAGATGCCGACTACGTAATCAAGGACATAGGCACTCGCCTCCTGGTAGACGAAACGCGCAAGGGCATGACCACGGTTTACGTAGAGGAAGGCAGCGTTGCCCTGTCGTCGCCCCGTCGGCAGTCGGGAGGCATAGTGTTGATCCGGGGCGAAGGCGCGGCAGTTACGGGCAGTGGCGAGCCGAAGCGCATGGCGGAGGCATCGCCGAACATCACGGCATGGGCAACCCACCGGTTCCACTTCGACAACACTCCGTTGCCCGAAGTGCTGCGCGACCTCTCAGCCTGTTACAACGTGAGCCTCACCTGCCCCGCAGCCGCCAGCAAACGCCTCACTGCCGACTTCCATGCCGACAGCCTGTCCGCCATTGTGGACATGATAGAGGAGACTCTCGGCGTGGAAATAAAGACAAAGTGAACATCATTATAAAGACACAGCAAACATAAAATGAAAAAAGTTTTATTTTTCTTTGCCATCGTGGGCATGACGTTCACCCTTACGGCATGTCCCGAAGATTTGGACAGCTACAGTTCTCCCATGCATTGGCGTGGTTTTGCCGACAACGAAAGCCCTACGCTGACGATGCCTGCCGAGGGCGGCGATACCACTCTGCTCTGCACCAACTATGTTCAGTTTGCAATTGTACGGGCGGAGGAGATTGCCGGCGGAAGCGACACTGTCGTATACGAGAAAGCCGATTCCTCTTGGGATTACGGGCATATCGCAATCGGCTGGGCTGACGCACAAGTGGGTAACGGTGCCCTACAAGTGAAGTTGCAGCCAAACGACAGCGGCAACGACCGCACATTCATAGTGCGTGTCCAGACAGCAATGATTGTAGACGATTGCAAGTTTGTGCAAAAAGCAAAGTAAACGATTGAGAATAAAGAAATCATGAAAACAAGACTGTTCTTTCTATTTGCCCTGATAGGGCTTGCCTTTACGCTTGATGGTTGCGGCAGTGACGACGATTGGGAGCCGATGTATTGGTTGGGCTATCCCAAAAAGAGTGCCATCGTTGTCAATGTAGGTGCCGAAGGCGGCACAGACACCTTGCGCTGCACCAACTACAGATACTTCTTTGTTAGCGGTGTCATGACCTACGCTGATGCGTCTGATTCAGAGCATTGGGCATCTTACATGGTTCAACAGTCAGGGACGGGTGACTCCCTTACATGTACGGCTGATGCAGATTTCGCCACATTACGATCAAAGGGCGCACAGCTGTTGGTCACGCTGTCTCCAAACGACAGTGGAAAAGAACGCGCCGTAGCAGTAACGGTCGATGCGTCTGTTCCTGATAGAATAGGAGACAGAATAACATTCGTACAAGCAGCAAAATGAAGAAAACAGTTGTTTCTTTTCTCGCCCTGTGCCTTCCTATGGCATTGATGGCACAGGAAACGCCGCAAGGCGAGAAAAAAGCCAAGACCCATGCAGTCTACTTGGAGCTTTTAGGCGGTTCTACTGTGGCGGGCGTAACCTATGACTCCCGTTTCAACGACCACACCCATTGGGGTTGGCGTGCGGGGGTGTCTTTTGCCTATTCCGACGAAGACAATTTCCTGAGCGGAGCCTATGATGCACGACTATGGGCTGTGCCTGTGGGAGTTAATTATTTGCTCGGAAACCGCAGGAACAGCCTTGAGCTTGGGCTTGGGGTCAGCCTCGGCATCATCAACAATCACTATAATATATATTCGTTGCGCACCGAGGACATCTCTATTGACGACTATAACCGATACGAAAACGACCCTTCGCTTCTGCCGCCCGGTACGGCTCTGCAAATATATTTCGATGATTCTGGCAACCAGCGGCCTATGATAAACTATATCGACTCACGCGGTAAGTCTGAAAACGATTTCGGCTATTATTTCTTCGGCGATTTCGGCTACCGCCATGTGGCACGCAGCGGATTCCTGTTCCGCTGCGGACTGAACCCGGCTTTCAACTTTGGCGATAAGCATGCTATAAGCAGAACTTACTTCGGCGGCTCTTTCCATAAGTTCTCTCTCGGCTTTTATCTTGGTTTCGGTTGGGCGTTCTGAGCATATCCATGCTGGGCTTGGAAAATCTTGGCTTGGAAGAATGGAAAATCATGCACGCTGCTTATGTCAGTTACGTTCGGCGCGCGAGTGAGCTACGTGCGTCGTGCGAGCGTGCTACGTTCGGCGTGTGAGCGTGCTATGTACGGCGTGCGAGTGAGCCACGTGCGTCGTGCGTGGCAGGAAGCTATCGTGCACCTTTGCGGCGGTTGCATTCACGGCAGAGCATCTGGCAGTTCTCCTTAACCGTCCTGCCGCCTTCGCGCCACGGGGTAATGTGGTCGCCCTCCATAAACTCATAGTCAAACTCACGCCCACAGATAGCGCAGCGGTGATGCTGTTCCTCATAGACTGCAAGCTTGATCTCCTCAGGAAAAGCGCGCAAGTCGAGGCTTCGCTCGTCGCCAGTCAAGACGTACGGGATTATTCCCTGTCGGTGCTGGATGTCGCCGTCGCGCAGCAGTTCGCTTATGCGTCTGCCGAGGGCGGCTACGTCAAGGGTCTGCTCGTGGAAGCGGTCATAATATAGTGCCCAGTCCAATCCTTTCATTATGCTGCGGAACCTTCTAAGGTCGAAGTTAGTCGTAGTCCAATTGATGACGTTTTGGAAATAGGACCACAGGTTGTTGGCGTTCGGGTCGTGCTGGTGCGCCGCCATGTAGCCGACTATGGTCTGCCTGCGTCCGCCACGCGTCTCGTGGTCTGCCATCCATTGCAATGCCTGTTTAAGGAAGTCCTGGCGGATTGGCTTGCCGTTTACCAGGTCTTTTGCCAAGCGGTAGGCTCCACATCCCGACTTGGAGAAATGGCGTTTGGCATCGGTGACGAAAGGCCCTGCATAGACGGCGTTGTTTATTTCCTGCTCGTTGAGCGGCTTTCCGGCAATGTTGATTGTCTTGAACCACTCCAGCTTCTCCGAAGCTTCACCTTCGCAGACATAAATAGTCAGCTTATAGTCGAGAATGCGTTGCTGTATGTCGGCAGGCTGGTTGAAGAAGTTCTTGAAGTCGTAACTGAATTTTCCGGCTACATACTCGCATAGCGATAGCGTGCGCTGTTGCCCGTCCATCACCTCGTAAGGACATTCGGCATCGTCGCTGCGCCTCACCCAATACATCACGTTCAGCGGATAGCCGTTTAGCACGGTGGTTATTACGGCTTGCTGCTCCTTGTCGTTGTATATAAACTCGCGCTGGTAAGGCGGGCGAATGTCGAGCTTGCCGCCATAACCGCGCACGCCTTGCTCCTCATTATTCACGTAGCCATCGGCTATCTGCCCGACGGTCACCTCTTTCTGGTCAATTTTTAACATAAAGCTTGTGGATGTTTGTTACGGATTAAAATGCGTGCATATATTTCTTTGCCATTTATCTTGAAACGATGTCCATAGTGAGGATTGTCTTTTACATATCTGTCAATCCCAATTATTTCAAATTGCTCAGGATTATATTTGTCAAGAAAAGTAATAGGCACTCCCATAGCTCCGGCGTAATCGAAAGGAATATCAGCAGTGCGGCTTACCTCAATAGCATCATAGCTGTCATACTTTGGATATTCTTCTGGAGAGTAGTGACAAACCAAGTCAAGTGTCTCATGGCGTTTCTGATGGTCAAGATTGGTGAACCAACAGATATTCCCCATGCTTCTCCACTTCTGTCCACTTTCGTCCTGCCAATAGCGTGTCTTCCGTGGCTGGAAATAATCTGGCACTTTAAAAGCCATATCACCGACTTTATAACCCAGCCATATCTTATTGTCTTTCAATAAGGGAAAGACTTCTTTGTAAGTGATAGCATTTTGGTTGCCTACTATCAAGAATTTCTTGTCATATTCCATCAGTTGCGCCAGGTATTCCCTAAAGAGGGAGAATGGCGGATTAGTGACCACGATGTCGGCTTCCTTAAGCAGCTTAATGCATTCTGGTGAACGGAAGTCGCCTGTCTTTAAGGTGCTAAGTATGTTCTTGTCGTTTTGTAGGAGTATGCGCACATCTGAAAGGTCGACGGTTCCGTCGCCGTTCATGTCTCTGACTTCCGTTATCTCTACCTTGTAGGCAATCCTCTTTGGCTCGTTGCTACCGTCGCCAAAGTCGAGCAATAGCTCATTGCCTTGCACTGGTGAGCCGTTGTAACATGTGCAGATGAGCTTCTTCAAGCCAAGCTGGTTAAAGCGCAATGCAAAATACTTGAAGAAGTTGCTTTCGTAAGGATCGTCGCAGTTGCACAGCACAGTCTTGCCACGAAAGTGTTGCCAATAGTGCTGCAACTCGTGCTCAATGTCGGTAACTTGTGTGTAAAATTCGTCTTCTTTAGCAGCCTTTGCTGCATTTAAAGTTGTTTTTGCCATAGCGGTTGATAGTCTTTTGCATGGCTATCAATCCGCTAAAACGCAAAAAGAGCGTGATGTCACTCTTATCGCGTTTAGCACGGGGCGGCGTCGGATTGGAGCCCCGGTCTGTCATAAGAATGCACCACGCTCATGCGTGTGCATCGCATATTGACAGAACAGGGGTAACTATACGACACCACCTGTCACATATTATTTCCGTGCTTGTTATTCCAAATAGAGTTTCCGACGCTCTTGGCTAAACGCGAAATAATAGCGAATGCTTATTGTTTTCTAATATGTCTTTGGATGCCTATTGCCTTTTCAGGCGGCATCCAATGGCAAAATTAGCAAATACTTGTGGATTGACCAAACAAATGGGGAAATAAAATAGTTAGGCAAGGTCTTGATTATTGGCAAAGCCTTGCGGCAATGTCATTGAGCGAAAGGCACTCGTTGCGAGTGATGGCTTTGCGCTCATTGCTGTGTGAAATAGGACCAAGAAGAAGCAGTTGCCCGTTGGCGCAGGCATCGAAATGTTTCCCTGATGGTTTTGTCAAAGGTGCAAAACCGTTGTCTTTTAAAATAATCTCAGGGAAGCCGTTATCGAAAGCGGCTTTCATAATGTCCTTTTCGCCGGGGGATATGGCAGGTGAAACGAGAACCGCTCCTTGCCGGCATGCTGCCAATGCTTCTTCCTTGCGCTGGCTTATCTGCTCTTTGGTTAGGCTGCGTGAGCATTGTACTGGTATAAGAACGGGCTTGCGCAGCAGAAATAGATTGCCAATGGCAGAGAAGCTCATGCCCTTCCAGTCTATATGCCGTTGTACACGGAAAAACTCCGGATGGAAACGCTTAACGAGAAGCCGTCGTGGATTGTCGGCAAGATAACGTTTCCAAGTATCAAGCTGCCCGGCGCGAAGCAGGAATTTATCATTATAGCCGGGCGCAAAGAGAAGGCCGCGGTGGTGGTCTTGGCGGTTGGCAGATAGTTGTGTCTGCCGTTGCATTGCGACGGCGTACTCAACGGGGCACAATTCGCGAAAAGCCTTGTTGCAACCAGTCTTAAAGCCGTTAAGGATGGTGCCAAGCGGCTTATTCATCTTTTCACGCACGAAAAGGATGCCATGAAAGTGATCCGGCATCATTTGCAAGGCTATGATGCCAATTTCCAGATGGCGTGTACCAATGTCATACCAGCAAAGCTTTACAGCTTCACCCATTCTGCTAAGCTCTATGTGTGGGGCATTGGGACTGCCAAATGGTTGACGAGGGTCACCGGCAATAGTGCCGAATAGGGGGCGGCGGCCCTCGGTAACCATAGTTATCATGTACATGCGACGCTCTGTGTAGTCATGGTCTTGCTTGCGACGTTGCATCGACGGCACTTTTTCGCCTGCAAGTTCCAATCTCCTACGCAGTTGTTCTTTGGTCAGCATGACGCTCTTTTAAAGCTCTTTGCCTATCAGCTCACCCTACCTGGCTGCCCGGCTTCACCTGTCCGAGCGTTGTGGTGACGCTGAGGGAGCCGTCGAAGTTGAGGGCGGAGAGAATCATGCCTTGGCTTTCGATGCCCATCATCTTGCGCGGGGCGAGGTTGGCAATAAAGAGCACGTCCTTGCCTATGAGGTCTTCCGGCTTGTAGTATTTGGCAATGCCGGAGAGGATGGTGCGGTCGGTGCCGCTGCCGTCGTTGATGGTGAACTGTAACAGCTTGCCCGACTTCTTGACCTTCTGGCAGTCCTTGATGTGGCCCACGCGTATGTCGAGCTTCTCCCATTCGTCGAACGGGATGTTTGGCTTTATAGGTTCTGCCTTGTATTCTTTTTCCTCCTCGGCGCGCTCATTGGCTACCTTGGTTGCTGCAAGCTTGTCAAGTTGCCTTTGTATAGTTTCGTCCTCTATCTTCTCGAAGAGCAGATGAGGCTCGCCGAGCTGATGGCCGGGCTTCAGCAGGTCAGTGCTGCCGAGCTGTGACCAGTCGAAGCTGTTCATGCCAATCATCTGGCGCAAGTCCTTGCTTGAGAAAGGCAGGAAAGGCTCGAAGGCAATGGCGAGGTTGGCTACGAGCTGGAGCGATATGTAAAGCATGGTTTCCACGCGCTTTTGGTCAGTCTTCCATACCTTCCAAGGCTCGCATTCGGTGATATATTTGTTACCGATGCGGGCGAGGTTCATTGCCTCTTTTTGCGCCTCGCGGAAGTGGAAGCCGTCAAGCAGCTGCTCCACCTTCTCCTTTACGTCCTTGAATTCGGCAATGGCTTTCTTGTCTACGTCTTGCAGTTCGCCGCACGCAGGTACCACGCCGCCCCAGTATTTCTTAGTGAGCTGCAAGGCGCGGTTGACGAAGTTGCCGTAAATGGCAACCAGTTCGGAGTTGTTGCGCTCCTGGAAATCCTTCCACGTGAAGTTGTTATCCTTGGTTTCGGGGGCGTTGGCAGTGAGCACATAGCGCAGCACGTCCTGCTTGCCGGGGAAGTCACGCAGGTACTCGTCGAGCCACACTGCCCAGTTGCGTGATGTGGAAATCTTGTCGTTCTCAAGGTTGAGGAACTCGTTGGCGGGCACGTTGTCGGGCAGGATGTAGTCGCCGTGAGCCTTCAGCATGACGGGGAAGATGAGGCAATGGAAGACGATGTTGTCCTTGCCTATGAAGTGTACGAGGCGTGTGTCGGGGTCTTGCCACCATTTCTGCCATGTCCCCCATTTCTCCGGATTGTTGTCGCAAAGTTCCTTGGTGTTGCTCACGTAGCCTATCGGCGCGTCGAACCAAACGTAGAGCACCTTGCCCTCGGCATCTGCCACGGGAACGGGAATGCCCCAGTCGAGGTCGCGGGTCATGGCGCGCGGCTGCAAGTCCATGTCAAGCCACGATTTGCACTGTCCGTAAACATTGGAGCGCCATTCCTTGTGGCCTTCCAATATCCATTGCCTTAGCCAGTCTTGGTATTTGTTGAGCGGCAGGTACCAGTTCTTTGTCTTCCTTATTTCGGGCTTGGCTCCGCTGATGGTGGAGTGGGGCTCGACAAGCTCCATCGGCGAAAGGTCGGAGCCGCATTTCTCGCATTGGTCGCCATAGGCGTTGGGATTGCCGCAGTGGGGGCACGTGCCCATGATGTAACGGTCGGCGAGGAACTGCTTTGCCTCGGGGTCATAATATTGCTCCGACTCCTTTTCCACGAGCTTGCCCTCGTCGTAGAGCCTGCGGAAGAAGTCTGACGCGAACTTGTGGTGCGTCTTCGAGGTAGTGCGGCTGTAAACGTCGAAGGATATGCCGAAATCCTTGAACGAATCCCTTATTATGCTGTGGTAGCGGTCGCACACGTCCTGTGGGGTCACGCCTTCTTTCTTTGCACGGATGGTGATTGGCACGCCGTGCTCGTCGCTTCCGCCTATGAAGATGACCGACTGCTTCTTCAGGCGCAGGTAGCGCACGTAGATGTCGGCAGGCACGTAAACGCCGGCAAGATGGCCTATGTGCACGCCGCCGTTGGCGTAAGGCAGGGCGGCGGTAACTGTCGTCCTTTTGAAATGTTTTTCTTCCATATATTCTTTTGTGTTCTTTTCAAAATGCAAAGTTACTAAAAAGGAAAAAAGGCAAAGAGGCAAAAGGGTAAAAAATGGGCGTACCGTCCTAATTTTTACCCTTTTGCCTCTTTGCCTCTTTACTTTTGTGTTCTTTTGTCCTTGCTTTATTGGTTGAATTTTTTTGCTGTCAGGAATTCCCAAATGCGGTCAAGATACGTGTAGCTGCCTGTTCCCGGTGAGGCTTCACGCTGGAAGCAGTGCTTGCGCAGGGCAAGCGTGTGTAGTTCGCTCTGGATTCCCATGGCGCGCATCTTTTCCCAGCACTTCACGGAGTTCATGGCAGCCCATCCGTCTGAGTTGCCGTGGATGAACAGCGTAGGTGCTGTTTTCAGGTCGAATGAGAACTCCGGGTTGATGACATCCCTGTCCTCGTTGCCGCCTTCCTTGTTCTCCACGTCCACTCCGTCGGAAAGCACATAGGCTGGATAGATGGCAATGCCCCACTGCACGTTGCATGGCAGCTTGTCGATGTCGTCTATCGGCAAGTAGCTTTGGTGCATTGACGATGTTACGCCCATCAGCGTGAGATGGCCGCCGGCAGAGCTGCCCATAATGCCAATGCGGTTTGCGTCAAGCCCATATTTGCCGGCTTCGCTGCGCACAATCCTTATGGCTCTTTGCAGGTCTTCCCACGCCGTAGTGTGCTTGTCGAGGCCGTTTTCTTTTAACGGGCGTGGCGTGCGGTACTTCATGGTAACCACAGTCATGCCTTTTTGGTTCAGATAGCGTTGCGCCGGAGCTACTTCAAAGCCATTCGTTTCGTTGCCCATATAGCTGCCGCCCGAGTAGATTATCTGTATAGCCTTTGTCTTCAAAGTCTTTGGGAAATGCCATTCTATATAGGGCGTGCATTGGTTGGCTTGCCTGTCGGGCATCTTGCCGTCCGGCCACACGTTCTCTTTCTTGTATTCGGCACGTGCGTCGTCGTTGGCGAAGCGGCTCATGACGGGCACTTCCTTTTCAAGCTTGCCGAGGAATCCCATCTGCCGCATGAACTCCACGGCGCGGTCAAAGCCAAGGGCGGCATGTCCTTTGTCGGGGTAGAGGTGCACCTCGGCAGGTATGTTCATGCGCCTCAGCCGGCGGTAGATGAGCGTTGTGCCGTTGGGCGAATATTGGTCGAGCCCGCCCTGGTGGATGCTCATAGGGCAGGTGCGGCTGTCGAAATGGAAAATGGTGTCAAGCTTAACGTCTGTGCCATAGCCCTGGCGAGAGGACTCGGTGCCGCCTTGGGCATCGGTCGTGACGTAGGCAGGTGCGTTGAGTATTGCCCAGTTGATGTGGCACGACGTAGTGTCGAGCTTGTCTACAGGCGCATAGGCAGGTGTCTGTGACGACGAGGCGAGCAGCAATCCCATGTGTGAGCCTGCCGACATGGAGATGATGCCTATCTTCTCAGGGTCGAAGCCGCGCTTCTTTGCCTCGCTGCGCACGAGCTTCACGGCGCGCTGGCCGTCTTCCCATGCCGTCCTGTAATATTCTATTCCGTTCGGTCGCGGCGTGCGATAGACGAGGTTCACGCATTGTACACCTTCGGCTGTCAGCTTTTCTTTCCATTGCTTGATGTAGCCCACGTCGCACGTACTGTTATAAGCACCACCGCTGATGAGAATCATGCAGGCTCCTGTTTGTTTGTCCTTTGCCGGGGCTTCAAACCATTCAAGGAACGGGAGTCGGTGCTTGTCGGCATCGAAGTCCTTGGCTGATGACTCGTCGGTCATTGCCGCAATCTGCTGTGGTTGTGTGTCTGGCATTTTGCCTTTCGGCCACAAATACTCACGCTGTGCCTTGTTTTTTGTGCTTTTGGCAGCGAATGCCGTGCCCTGCACAGTCCATAGGTATTGGACTGTCAGCAAGAGGGCAAGAGCTAAGACTGTTTTTTTCATTATCACATAGATAGTGTTACGGTATTTTCAATGGTTGTGTTTAGCGTCATTTCAGCGTAAGCTCTACTATGGTGTCAACGCCTGTTGGCACAGACGGCAGTTGTAGAAGCACGCCGTCCGATGTCTTTACCATGCCTACCTTTGCCTTGCTTGAGAACATTTGTGCGTTTGTGACCTTCTTTCCTGTGATAGGCACGAACAGGCTGCGGTCGCTGTAATTGAGGATGTGGATGAACAGGCGGTTGCCTTTTTGGGTGCTCACTCCCCATTGGTGAGGAGCCACGATGCCGCCGCGTGTACCGTATATGGTTTCGCCGTTGGCATTGAGCCATTTGCCTATGGCTTGCAGCCGTTCGATGGCTTCGGCAGGCAGTTGCCCGTCAGGGCGCGGGCCGACGTTTAGCAACAGGTTGCAGTTTTTGCCTGCGGCACGCACGAGCTCACGGATAAGCGTCTCGCTGCTTTTATAGTTTTTGTCGGTAATGCGGTAGCCCCATATTCCGTTCATTGTCAGGCATGTTTCCAGAGGCAGTGCGCTGATGTCTTGTCCGGAAAGCCCATAGGTGTTCTCGCCCGGTAGGTCTTGTTCGAAAATCTGTATGTCCTCGCCAGGGAAAGGAGTGCCGTGGTGGTTGTTTGCCACCAAGCACGAAGGCTGTAGGCGGTGTATGAGGTCATATTGTTCGGAAAGGTGCCAGTCGAAAGGCACTTTGTCCTCGTCGTGGTCCCATACGCCGTCGAACCAGATGGCTCCTACAGGGCCGTAGCCGGTTAGAATCTCAGTCAGCTGTTGCTCCATGAACTTGAGGTAACTGGCATAGTTTTGCTTGTCGGTAGGCCGTCCGAGGTTGAGCCCCGTTCGTCCAAGCGGATAGTCGGTGCGGTGCCAGTCGAGGTGCGAGTAATAAACGTGCAGGTTGATGTCCTGCTTGTGGCATGCGTCGGCAATCTCCTTCAGTATGTCGCGGTGGAAGGGCGAGCCGTCAACCACGTTGTAGTTGCTCGTCTTGGTGGCGAACATTGAGAAGCCGTCGTGGTGGCGCGAGGTGAAGGTGATGTATTTTGCGCCGGCTGCCTTAAACGTCTTTATCCATTCTTCAGCGTTGAATTTAGAGGGATAGAAGCCGTCGGCAAGGTGCGGGTATTCAAGGTAATTGATGTTCTTGCTGTTCATTACCCATTCGCCGTCGCCGAGCATGGAGTAGATACCCCAGTGTATGAAGATACCGAACTTGGCGTCCTGAAAGTCATGCTGTGCCTTGCGTATTTCGTCTGTAGGTTGGTACTGGGCCAAGCCGTTGAGGCTTGTAAGCGAAGTTAAAAGGGCAAGCAGTATGCGTTGCCTTAAGGAGGATAAAATTTTCATATAGAGTAAATGTTTCAATGACTGGTTTTAAATACCAATGCGTTTGCGTCGCAGACATGTCATGAATGCGGCGCAAACGCAGGCTGTTTATGCTTTCATTGGAAAGCAGTTATGCGGCAGTTGCCGCGGTCTTATGGCTTTAGCCATTAATTGTTTTCCTCCGGAGCTTTGTCGATGAGGTCCATGAACTGGTCAAGCTTCGGCGTGATGATGATTTGCGTGCGGCGGTTGCGCTGCTTGCCAAGCTCAGTGTCGTTGCTCACGAGCGGATTGAACTCGCCACGTCCGCCGGCTGTGAGACGCTTTGGCGACACGTTGAAGTGGTTGATTAGATATTGTACGACGGAGCTTGCCCTCATGCAAGAGAGATCCCAGTTGTTACGGATATTCTTCATTGAAGCTGCGGCGGTGTTGATTGGCACATTGTCAGTGTTGCCCTCCACAAGCACGTCGTAGTCGCTGTAGTCGGTAATGATTTTGGCAATTTTCGACAGTGTTTCCTGAGCGCGGTCGTTAATCTCATAAGATCCGCTTTGGTAGAGCATGTTGTCGGCAAGCGAGATGTATACTACGCCCTTTAGCACCTGTACGTCCACTTCCTTCATCTCCTCCTTGGAGAGCGAGCGAGTGAGGTTGTTGGTGAGCACCATGTTGAGCGAGTCGCTCTTGCTCTTCACCTCCACGAGATGGCGGATGTACTGGTTCGATTCGTTTATTTGGTCAACGAGCTTCGATATATTGATGTTGTTGTCGCTGGTGTTCGACAAGCTCTTGTCGAGGCTCTTTTGCAGTGCGGCATAATCTTTCTTCTGCTGAGCGAGCTGGTCTTCGAGAGTGGAGACGCGTGCGTTTGCCGCAGCAAGCTTCTCCTTGGTGTTTTGGTAATTGTTTGCCAGTTCACGGTTTTCTGCCTGACAGTTTTGCAAGTCTTTCTTGCTGGCGCAGCTACTCACGAGCAACGCACCTGCAAGCATCGTGAAAAATAAAGCTTTTTTCATGTCTTTATTGCTCCCCCTGTCCCCTTGGTATAAAGGGGAGTGCACTGCGGAGCGTGGGCACTTACGTTAATAATTTTATTTCAAATTTATTATTAAGACGTTGAATGACCAAATAAGTTGCCCTTATTTACGTTTATTTAACCTCAAACTATAGTAAAAGCTGTGTTTTTAACCACTTAAAAGTATTATCTTTGTCCGCACATCATGAAAATCCTGTTACCATGCGAAGAATAGTGCTTTTAATCTTTTTGCTTTCAACGGCATTCACAGCCTACTGTCAACTCTCTGACGGTGTGAGCCGGCAATTGGCAGAGGGACGTTCGGCAAGCGTCTCTGACGTGAGCTATGACTTGTGGCTATCTATTCCAGACTCCCTCGCGCAGCCTGTCACAGGTCACGCAACCGTGTCGTTCAAATATAGTGGAGACGACGACCTGCCGCTTGACTTCACCGGCAGGCTGCTGAAAAACAACCATAACGCCTGGTGCGAAATAAATGGCGAGAACAGCGACGCCGTTCAGGCAAAGGACGAGCACATCATCTTGCCGCGCAGATTGCTCCGCAAGGGCATGAACACCGTGAAGTTTAATTTCGTGAGTGGCGACGCGTCGCTCAATCGCCATGTCGATTATATGTACACGCTGTTCGTTCCTGCCAACGCCCGTAGCTGTTTCCCATGTTTCGACCAGCCCGACCTGAAGGCGCGGTTCTCGTTGGAACTAAAATGCCCGGACGGCTGGACAACGGTGAGCAGTGCCGACTCACATCCCATCCCGACCTACTTGTTCTCGTTTGTTGCCGGGAAGTTTCAGAAGAAGACAGTCATGCGCGACGGACGCGAGATGACTGCCCTTTATCGTGAGACAGACCCGCAAAAGGTGGCACAGCTTGACAAGGCGTTCGACGAAGCGGCTTACTCCATACGCTGGTTGGAGAAGTACACAGACATAAAATATCCGTTCGACAAATACAATTTCGTGGTTCTGCCGGGCTATCAGTTTGGCGGCATGGAGCACCCGGGAGCCATACAGTTCACCGACCGAGAGATATTTCTTGGCACCAGCCCGACTCCCGATGAGGAGCTGGCGCGGCTTGAGCTCATAGCTCATGAGACGGCGCACATGTGGTTTGGCGACCTGGTGACCATGCGCTGGTTTAACGACGTTTGGACTAAAGAAGTGTTTGCCAATTTCCTTGCCGATAAGATTTCGAGAGAGGTGTATCCGGACATAAACCACGACCTGAACTTCTTGAAGTCCTATCAGCGCCCGGCTCTTGCCGTAGACCGCACCGACGGCACCCATCCCATACAGCAGCCATTGGACAATCTGAAAAATGCCGGGCTGCTCTATGGCAATATAATCTATGATAAGGCACCGGTTATGATGCGCAAGCTTGAAGAACAGACGGGTGCCGTGAGCCTGCGCGACGGGCTTAGGGCTTACCTGCGCAAATACAGCTATGGCAACGCCACGTGGGACGACCTCATCGGCATTCTCGACAGCGTGTCGCCGCAAGCCCGGCTGAAAGAATTCTCTGAAGTATGGGTCAAGCAAAAAGGCTTGCCCACGATAACCGCTACGTTCTTGCCGTCGAAAACAAAAGGTGGCGCCGACACCCTCATAGTCAGGCAAAAAGACCCTTGGGGGAGAGGACAGGTGTGGCGGCAGTGCTTTGCCGTTGGCATAGGCTATGGCGGCAACCTCCGTAAAGAGGAAGTAGTGATTGACAAAGAAGAAACGCGCTTGCTTCTACCATCGTTTCCTGCCGGCAATACGAGAAAAGGCAAGAAAACGCACGTCTATCCCAATATAGACGGTCGTGGCTACGGTCGATTTATTGTCAACGATGGCGACATGGAAGCCAACGCCGGGCTCCTCACCGACAGCTTGCAGAACGGCACTACCGCCGCATACGCAGCTCTCCTGAACCTGCATGAGAACTACCTCATGGGCAGCCTTTCGGGCCGCCGCTTTTTCGGCGTGCTCGCCACAGCCCTCAGTCGCTGTGCAAATCCGCTCACGGGTTCAACAATCGTTAGCAGCATGGAAACCGTTTGCCATTACGCCCCCGACAGCCTGCGCCATGCCTATGAGCGGCAGATGCTGAGCCTTGCAAGCAGCCACAACCTCCGCCCCGTGCGGCAGCAGTTGCTGCGCTCGCTATTGGCATCTGCCACCGATAAAGCTGTTGTCGACTCATTGTATGAAACATGGCTGCAAAAGGCAGAAGGAAATGCCGACGGCGGACTGCTCACTACGCGCGACTATACACGCTTGGCATGGCACCAGGCAATCGTCTTGCCGGGAAAAGCCAGTAATATATTGTCAAGGCAGCGCACCATGCTCGGCACTGATGACGAGCGGCGCGAGTTCGACTATGTGAGCCGTGCCTGCACTGCTGACTCTTCAATGCAGAAACGCCTGTTCTACAGCCTCCTGCCAAAGGAGGGTCGCATGGTGGAGCCGTGGGCGCGGCAGATGCTCTCTATGCTGTGCGACCACTTGCGCGAGCCTCTTTGCAACAGTTACATCCGTCCTGGGCTTGACAACCTGCTTGCCATACAACAGACTTCGGACATTTTCTTCCCCGGCCATTGGCTTTCGTCGCTTTTATCAAGTCAACGCTCTGCTGAAGCGCAGGCGACAGTCTCCAGTTGGATAGCCGCACACCCTGCATATCCACAATCGTTGATGAATAAACTTTTGCAAGCAGCATATCCAATGTTTTGCAGTCCGGCTGAATGAACGTTGAAAAAGGTGGTAAAAAAACATCGGCGAGAGGGGTGAAAACAGCTATGCGAGAATTTGTGGAATGTAAAAAAACATGAGTAAAAAAGTTTGGCACGCCCACTTTCACAAGCGATGCGTGCCCATAACACAAACACAAATTAAATATCTGTTTTGAAGCTCTGATGGAGCCTTCCTGATTTTGAACACCTCACAACCTTTTCCAAAGAGAGGGATGTTGGAATGCTTACATGTCAATGTTCAGCTCCTCCATTGCTGAAAATGGCTCTTTATGTCACCTGCCACGCCGTCTGTACTTGCTTCGCGCGCCGCTTGTTATTGCTACGCAGGGCGGCTGTATTTATTACATCCGCCGCCTGTAGTTGTCATGTGCGCCGCACGTAATCACCTCACGCATTGTCTGTAACTTCGTTGAGGCATGGCGCAAGTCCAACAGAACTTCATTACTTTGCAAAGATAAGAAACTAATGAATATGTTCCAAGAAAAAAGTCGAAAAAAAACGCGGCGGCGGCTGTTTTTAACTTAATTATTATTAATCGGCTGAGTAGGCTTGCAACAATGACTTTGACGAAGGTTATGCTTGAAAGCGAAAACGTCCTGTTTTTTCATCGGAATTTCTTATATTTTCACGAAAAATCAACAACAATTGCCACCGTGGATGGAACGCTGGTAAGATATGCGCAGGAGGGATATGCGAAAAGGTAGCTATAGACAACTGAGACATCCCGTAGGAATGGGCTCATTCGTCCATGTCCTTATCAAGGTTGCCACGCCAGAGATATTTGCGAGTCTCGTGGACTATGACGCCGCTGAGGCAGACGAGCGAGATGAGGTTTGGGATTGCCATGAGAGCGTTCATGCAGTCGGCTATATTCCACACAAGTCCGAGGCTGATGATGCTTCCTACGAAAACAGAGGCTATGTAGAGCATGCGGTAGGCGAGCATCCATCGCCTGCCTTTCAGGTATTCCACGCACCGCTCTCCATAGTAGCTCCAGCCGAGGATGGTCGAGAAGGCGAACGTAAGCAACCCGAACGTCAGCAGCGGAGCGCCAACGTAGGGAATTTTGCCAAATGCGGCCTTGGTGAGCGTCGCGCCGTTGGTGTAGTCGATGTCAGGATAGGCTATCACGCTCGATACAATTACAAGTCCTGTAAGAGCGCAGATTACCACGGTATCCCAGAAAGTGCCGGTGGACGACACCAATGCCTGTCGAACGGGGTTGCGAGTCTTGGCGGCAGCCGCCACGATGGGAGCCGAGCCAAGTCCCGACTCGTTGGAAAACAGTCCGCGGGCTATGCCGAAGCGGCAAGCCGTCATCACCGTAGAGCCGGCAAAGCCTCCACCGGCAGCCTGTGGCGTGAAGGCAGCCTCCACGATGACCTTTATCGCCGGCAAGATATAGGCATGGTTGACACACAGTATGCAGATGCAGCCGATGATGTAAAAAATAGCCATGAAAGGCACCAGCGCGCCGCACACCTTGGCAATGGACTTAACGCCGCCAAGAATCACGGCAGCTCCAAGGCCGCAAATGATGAGTCCCGTCACCCAAGTGGGGATACCGTATTGGTCACCCATCATAGTGCTTATTGCGTTGGCTTGTACGGTTGAACCAATGCCGAATGAGGCAAAAGCGGCAAGCACCGCAAACAGTACGGCGAGCCACCGGCAGTGGAGCCCGCGCTCGAGAGCGTACATTGGGCCGCCGAGCATGCGTCCGTCGTCGGTCTTCACTCTGTACTCTACAGCGAGCAAACCCTCAGCATATTTTGTGGCAATGCCGAAGACACCCGTCAGCCAGCACCACAGCACGGCTCCAGGACCGCCAAGAGCTACAGCCGTTGCCACGCCGATGATGTTGCCTGTGCCGATAGTCGCGGCGAGGGCTGTGGCAAGAGCCCCAAATTGAGAAACGTCGCCCGACGCTCCTTTGTCCTTCTTCACCGAGAGGCGGATGGCTGTAAAAATCTTGCGCTGGGGAAAGCGCAGGCGTATGGTCAGGAACAAGTGGGTGCCCAGAAGCATTATTATCATTGGCCAGCCCCATAGGAAATCGCTGACGGCAGTGAAAAAGTCGTTTATAGAGTGCATAAGACCGTATGGTTTAAAAGCATTTTAGAATACAAAATGACGCGGTAGTCGTCATTTCTTTTTCAAAAAGCAATATTTTTGGTTGCAAAGATAACAAAAATATTTCAAGTGTGCGGCTTGAAGACATTTTTTATGCGTGCTTTTAAGATTTAGAAGTTCTTAAAGGTTGGTAAATGTTTTGGGGATGTGGTGGTAAATACTTAACTTTGTCTGTGTATGACAGTAACCCTTATAGTTTTGGCCTTAACGATAGCTATGTTCATCTGGGGCCGTTTACGAAGTGATGTTGTTGCCTTGTCGGCGCTGGTGGTGCTGATACTGGCAGGTGTGCTTACGCCTACGGAGGCTTTGTCTGGCTTCTCGTCGTCAGTCGTTATCATGATGGCAGGCCTGTTCGTCGTTGGCGGTGCCATCTTGAAGACGGGACTGGCGCGTGAGGCGGGCGGCAGAATGATGAGCTTGGCGCATGGCAACGAGACGAAGGCTTTCCTCCTCGTGATGCTTACCACCGCCGTCATTGGCGCATTCGTCAGCAACACGGGCACTGTGGCTCTTATGATGCCAATCATCGTGAGCATGGCGGCTCAGGCAGGGTTTAGCAGCCAGCGGATGCTCATGCCGCTCGCCTTTGCCGGTAGTCTCGGCGGCATGCTCACGCTCATTGGTACGCCGCCCAACCTTGTGATAAGTGAGGAGCTTGTCAAAGGTGGCTTCGAGGGGCTTGGCTTTTTCTCTTTCCTGCCAGTAGGCATCATTGTTATTGCCATCGGCATAATCTTCCTTCTGCCTGTAAGCAAGACGCTCGTAAAGAAGCAGAAGGTCAAGAAGGGCAATGGCAGCGAGAAATCGCTTGACGACCTTGTGGAGGAATATCAGCTTGAGGACAACCTGTATCGCTACAGCGTGCCTACGGGCAGCAAGATTGCCGGCAAGACCGTGAGCGGCCTGGGGCTGAAGGAGCGTTTTGGCGTTTCGCTTATTGAGATTCGCAACGAGCGACGCAAGGCTCTTGGCATGATGCGTGATGTGACGCAGAGCATCGTTTCAGGGCAGAGCGTGATTGAGAAAGGAGACATACTGTATCTCATCGGCAATAAGGAGGGTATGAAGCGTATGGCTGACGAGTATGAGCTTGTCAGGCAAAAGGGTGCGACGCTTGATTTTTACGACATAGGACTGGCAGAGATTGTGGTACTGCCGCAGTCGCGCCTCACGGGTACGCCAATCCGCGAGTCTCGCCTGCGTGAGAAATACAGGATTAATGTGCTCGGCATACGCCGTGGCGACGAATATATCTACGATGACCTTGGTGACCGCAGGCTGCATGGCGGCGACGTGCTCTTGGTGCAGGCGCAATGGAAAGACCTGCTCTCGCTCAGTAGCGGCAGTAGCAAGTGGGTGGTTCTCGGCCATCCTGACAAAACTGTCAGCAAGGTGACACTCGATTATAAAGCACCTGTGGCGGCAGCTATAATGCTGTTCATGGTAGCTCTGATGGTGACTGGCTGGGTGGCTCCTGTCACGGCTGTGCTCATTGCCACCCTGCTGACGGTGCTAACCGGCTGCTTCCGCAAGGTTGAAGATGCTTATAAGACTATCAACTGGGAAAGCATAGTGCTTATAGCCGCCATGATGCCGATGTCTACGGCTTTGGAAAAGACGGGCGTGTCGGCTCTTGTGTCCCAGCAGCTCGTGTCCACACTTGGTTCGCTCGGCCCCTACGCCCTGCTTGCCGGCATCTATTTCACGACCTCTTTGCTGACCATGTTCATCAGCAATACGGCAACTGCGGTGCTCATGGCACCCATTGCGATGGTAGCCGCCCAGCAGACCGGTGTAAGCCCTTATTCATTCCTCATGGCTGTGACGCTCGGCGCGAGCATGTGCTTCGCATCTCCATTCTCAACGCCGCCTAATGCCCTGGTCATGAAGGCTGGCCACTATACGTTCCTCGACTATGTCCGCGTTGGCTTGCCACTGCAAATAATTATAGGCGTGGTCATGACGTTCGTGCTGCCGTTGCTTTGGCCGTTCTGACGGGTGCTCGTGCTGTGGCTGCTTTGGCATGGAGGCAAAAAAAATGCAAATGCGGTGGATTCTTCTATATAGCAGATTGTTGGTGTATATATTGGGGGCACTCATGCTCTGTGCTGCTTGTGGCAGTAGGGAAGCGGAGGAGGGGAGAAGGTTTGTGAACGAAGTAGTCATAAAGACCACTCCCGTCAAGGATCAAGGGCGTAGCCCGCTGTGCTGGGCTTACGCCATGCTCGCCACCATTGAGAGTGAGCGGCTCATGCAGGGCGACTCAGTGAACCTCTCGCCAGATTACCTTGCCCGTATGTGGCTACAAGAGCAGGCGCGAGCCTGCTATCTCTCACAGGGACACGCCGCAGTGTCGATGCGTGGAATGATGCCGATGACGACACGCCTAATGGAGCGTTATGGCATAGAGCCTTATGACAACTACCGTTCGTTCGACAGTGTCAATTGGGATGTGCTTGCACGCACGGCACGGCAGGTGGCACGGGTGTCTGTGTCGCTCGATATGCTCGACCGCAGGCTGGGTGATGTGCTTGACCGACAGTTGGGCTTTTTGCCGCCAAACCTCTTTATGCTTGGCATGGCGTATACGCCGCGCCAGTTTGCCGAAAGCGTCTGTCTGCCAGGCGACTACCTGTTTCTTACGAGCTTCACCCATCATCCGTTTGGCAGCAGCTTTGTGCTTGAGCTGGCTGACAACCGTATGCTCGACCAATATCTTAATGTGCCTGTAGACACTATGATGAATGCTATTGTCAAGACTTTGCGCAGCGGTCATCCAGTGTGCTGGGAAGGCGATATAAGCGAGGATGGGTTTGACTTCAAGATAGGAGTGGCTGTGCTTGCCGACGACCGAAAGCTCGTGACCCAGCAGCGCAGGCAGCGCGCTTTCGAGAGGTTCGAAACTACCGACGACCACTGCATGGAGCTGTGCGGGATAGCCCATGACGAGCAAGGGCGCAGGTTCTTTATAGCCAAGAACTCATGGGGCAAGGGCAACCGTTTCCGGGGGTTCATGTATCTTAGCTACAATTATGTTAAGATGAAGACTATAGCAGTGGCTTTGCCAAGATAAAAATCGATTTTATGGCTGTGAGCCAACCGTATATGAAGAATTATTATTAACTTTGCCCTGTGAACGACAAATAGACAACGTGAAACGATAAAATAAGAAACATAATAATGGGAAAAATCATCCTCACCGGCGATCGCCCCACGGGTCGCCTTCATCTTGGTCACTATGTGGGCAGCCTGAGAAGGCGCGTAGAGCTGCAAAACGCAGGCGACTACGACCGCATGTTTGTTTTTATGGCTGACGTTCAAGCTCTGACCGACAATGCCGACAATCCTGACAAGATACGCAATAACATCGTGAACGTGGCATTGGATTACCTTTCCGTCGGCCTCGATCCGTCGAAGTGCACGCTTTACATACAGAGCTGCATTCCCGAGCTTGCCGAGCTCACGGTCTACCTTATGAACATCGTAAGCGTGAGCCGTGTGCAGCGTAACCCCACGGTGAAGACGGAGGTGAAGATGCGCGGCTTTGAAAACAACTCCATACCTCTCGGATTCTTCTGCTATCCTGTGTCACAGGCTGCCGACATAGCTGCCTTCAAGGCGACGACGGTGCCTGCAGGTGAAGACCAGGAGCCTATGATAGAGCTGACTCGCGAGCTTGTAAGCCGCTTCAATCAGACTTATGCCCCTGTGCTTGTAGAGCCGCAGATAATGTTGCCTGAGAACGCCACGGCTCGCAGGCTGCCCGGCACTGACGGTAAGGAGAAAATGTCAAAGAGCCTCGGCAACTGCATCTATCTTTCTGACGATGCCGACACGGTGTGGAAGCAGGTGAAGGGCATGTATACTGACCCGACGCATCTCAATGTCTCCGACCCGGGGCACGTGGAGGGGAATGCCGTGTTCACTTATCTTGACGCTTTCGCCACTGACCAGGACTTTGCCGACTTTTGGCCTGAGTTCAAGAACCTTGACGAGCTGAAAGACGCCTATACCCACGGAGGCATTGGCGACATGAAGTGCAAGAAGCTCCTGAACAATATTATAAATCGCATGCTTGATCCGATTCGCCAGCGCCGCCACGAGTATGAGCAGGACATTCCTGAGATTTTTAACATTCTGAAACGCGGCTCCGAGAGCGCACGCGAGGCTGCTGCGAAGACAATGGACGAGGTTCGCAAGGCAATGAGCATAGACTATTTTGAGGACGAAAGCATGTGGAAGTCGCGTGACTGAGAGCCTTCATGTGCGTAAAGAATATAAAAGACAACAGACTTTGGAAACAACTTTAAACGGCTCTTGCAGCCAAGCGGCGTTTAGCCCGAAAGGTGAAGCGGAAGGAGCTTCACCTTACGAGCTCATGGCTCCAGTAGGCAGTCGCGACTCGTTGGCGGCAGCCATAAAGGCAGGAGCCGACTCTGTCTACTTCGGGGTAGGAAAGCTGAACATGCGCTCTCACAGTGCTAACCATTTCGACCTTGACGACCTCGACTACATAGTCTCCACTTGCAAGGAACACAAAATAAAGACTTATCTCACAGTCAACACCATCATCTACGATGAGGACATTCCGACGATGCGCCAAATCATAGACGCGGCGGTGAAGGCGGGGGTGTCGGCGGTGATTGCCTCCGACGTAGCCGTGATGACGTATTGCCGCGAGAAAGGCATGGAAGTGCACCTGTCCACTCAGCTCAACATATCGAACGTCGAGGCATTGAAGTTCTACAGTCGTTTTGCCGACGTCAGCGTCCTTGCCCGTGAGCTGAACATGGAGCAGGTGAGCCACATCCACGACGAGATAGCGAAGCAGGACATCTGTGGTCCCTCGGGAAGGCAGGTGCGCATAGAGATGTTTTGCCACGGAGCTCTTTGCATGGCGGTATCGGGCAAGTGTTACATGAGCCTTCATGCAGTCAATCGCTCAGCCAACCGCGGCGAGTGCGTGCAGATATGCCGTCGCAGCTATACGGTGACGGACAACGAGACGGGTAACGCGATGGAGATTGACAACAAGTACATCATGAGTCCAAAGGACTTGAAGACAATACGCTTCATCGACAAAATGATGAAAGCTGGCGTGAGGGTTTTCAAGATTGAAGGACGCGCACGTGGCCCCGAATATGTATATACGGTTGTGAAGTGCTACAAGGAGGCCATACAGTCAGTGCTCGACGGCACATTCACCGAGGCAAAGAAGGACGCGTGGGACGAGCGACTCGCCACCGTTTTTAACCGTGGCTTTTGGGACGGCTATTATCAAGGGCAGACTTTGGGCGAATGGAACAAGGAATACGGTTCGCTTGCCACGGAGCGAAAGGTGCTTGTAGGTAAAATAACGAAGTTCTACAGCCGCCTGAGCGTAGGCGAGATTGCCGTGCAGGCGAGCACTTTCAAGAAAGGCGACAAGCTGCTCATCACAGGTCCTACCACTGGTGCCATGTATTTATATGCCACGGAGATACGTGATGACAACGGCATTGTAGGTGAAGCCAAGCAAGGTATCCGCGTAAGTGTTCCCGTGCCGGATAAGGTGAGGGAAAGCGACAAGGTATTTAGGATAGATAAAGCGTGAAAGGATTTATAATGAAGACAATTAACGAACTGCAAGACGAGGTCATCGGGGAATTTAGTGGCTTCGACGACTGGATGGACAAGTACCAGATGCTCATTGACTTGGGCAACGACCTTGAAAAGCTGGACGACAGATACAAAACCGAGCATAACCTCATAGACGGCTGTCAAAGCCGCGTGTGGCTGCAATGCGACTATGTTGATGGCAAGTTGGTGTTTTCAGCCGACAGTGACGCCCTCATTGTCAAAGGCATAATAGCCCTGCTGATACATATCCTCAGTGGGCACACGCCTAAAGAAATTCTTGATGCTGATTTTTACTTCATCGACAAGATAGGACTACGTGAGCATCTCTCACCCACGCGCAGCAACGGCCTTTTAGCTATGGTGAAGCAGATAAAGGCATACGCACTGGCGTATGAAGTGAAAAAGTAAGGAGACCTTACGTTTTTTATGCACAAACTTCGAACTATAGAGATGCACCGTCTTTCGGTGGACGAATTCAAGGCAGCCGCGAAGCTGCCCCTTACAGTCGTGCTCGACAATGTGAGGTCTTTATACAATGTCGGCAGTGTGTTCCGTACTGCCGACGCATTTCGCGTTGAAGCCATTTACCTCTGCGGCGTGACGGGCTGTCCGCCAAGTGCCGAAATCCACAAGACTGCTCTTGGAGCGGAAGACAGCGTCAGCTGGAAGTATTTCGAGAGCACCGAGGAAGCCGTGCGAGAGCTTCATGCCGCACAATCCTTTGTATGGAGCATAGAGCAGGTAGAAGGTAGCACCAAGTTGCAAAACCTGCCAGCCCTGTTTCGTGACGGCTCTACGGGTGGCAATGACCAAAAGATTGCCGTCATTTTCGGCAACGAGGTCAAGGGAGTGCAGCAAAGCGTGGTCGATATGAGTGACGGATGTCTCGAGATACCGCAGTTTGGCACCAAGCACAGCTTGAATGTAAGCACCACTGCAGGCATCGTCATTTGGGAGTTTGCCAAGCAATATATCGCTTCTCACTCTTAATCTATTCCTGAAAACTATGTATGATATTTGCAGCATTGGCCACATTACACGTGACAAGATTGTGACACCGCAAGGCACGGTATGCATGGCTGGCGGAACTTCATTTTACATGACCTACGGCATCAGCCATTTGCCATGCAAGGTGAGCTACCAGCTTGTCACAAAGGTGGGGCAGGAACAGATTGCCGAGGTAGAGAAAATAAGGCAGATGGGCATTGACACCGTTTGTTATCCGAGCCGCCACACGGTATGCTTCGAGAATATATACGGCGCCGATTCCAACGAGCGCAAGCAACGGGTTCTTGCCAAGGCCGATTCGTTCACCACCGACAACGTGCGCCCGCTTCATGCATGTGTTTTCCATCTTGGCAGCCTCCTTGCTGATGACTTCTCGCCCGAGGTAGTAGAGCTCCTTGCCGACAAAGGCTTGGTCTCCATCGACGTGCAGGGCTACCTGCGCGAGGTTGTGGGCGAGCAGGTGCGCGCCGCCAGCTGGAAAGACAAAGAGCGCATACTTGCCTGTACTGGCATATTGAAGCTCAACGAAAGCGAAGCTGTCACAATCACAGGCTGTAACGACGTGCGCGAGGCAGCCAGGAAGATTGCCGCCTACGGCGTAAGCGAAACCATCATAACCCTCGGTAGCTATGGCTCCATCGTCTACGCTCAAGGCACGTTTTATGACATTCCTGCCTACAAACCCTTGAAAGTGGTTGACGCTACAGGCTGCGGCGACACTTTCAGCACTGGCTATCTGTGGTGTCGTGCTCAGGGAGCCGGCATCGATGAGGCTGCTCGTTTCGCCTCAGCCATGTGCACGCTGAAGCTGGAGCACAACGGGCCTTTCGACAAGACCATTGAAGATATAGAACAAATCTTGAACCCTTAACAACCATCAGCCCTATGAATTTCAAGTTTGAAGTATGCTCCAACGGCGTGGAAAGTTGCCTTGCTGCACAGCGAGGCGGAGCCGACCGCGTGGAGCTGTGCGCAGGAATACCCGAAGGCGGTACCACGCCCTCTTATGGCGAGATAAAACAGGCGCGCGCCGTGCTCACCACCACGTGTCTGCATGTCATAATCCGTCCTCGCGGAGGCGACTTTCTTTATACGCCCCTAGAGGCTGAACGCATGATAGAGGATATAGAGCTCTGCAAGATGCTCGGAGCTGACGGCGTTGTCTTCGGCTGTCTGGATAGGCAGGGCAACGTGGACATCGACCTGTGCCGTGAGCTTATGGCATATAGCGGCGGCATGTCGGTCACGTTTCACCGCGCTTTCGATCGTTGCGCCCATCCTCAGGAAGCTTTAGAACAGATTGTGGAACTTGGCTTTAACCGCATACTTACCTCTGGTTTACAGCCCAAGGCAATAGACGGTGCGCCGCTGCTCAAAGAACTCAACAGCCAGGCTGCTGGCCGCATCATCCTCCTCGCAGGAAGCGGAGTCAACGAAGACAACATCCGCAGCCTATACAACCAGACTGGCATAACCGAATATCATTTCTCCGCACGCGAACCCGTACCAACCGCCATGCGTTACCTCAACCCTGCCTTTGCCGCCGAGGACGCGCCACACGCTCTCAACTATACCTCGGAGTGCCGTGTCCGCCACACTATCGAGCAGCTTCGATCATAGCCGGCACCGAGCGATAGTGCTTCTTCTATAATCATGCAGAAAATTGCCTTGCCCTTGTAGGGAGCACAACTTGCATTTAATACACAAGCCCCGCCTCATCTGCTTTGCAAGGTGAGGCGGGGCTTGTGTACCTTTCAGGCACATTTTTGATATTTAGCGGATATTCAAAAATAATCCACCCTTGATAGAGAACGTGCCTATTCTTTGCAGAACTCGGCGTAAATCTTTGCAGCCGTGGCCTTCATCTCGTCGTCGGAGAGCTTGATGTGCTTGTGGAAGTCTACGTCAGCCTCGGTGTCGATAGGGATGAGGTGTATGTGGGCATGGTTTACTTCCAGTCCCAGTACCACTTGAGCTACTTTCTTGCATGGGAAGGCACTGCGGATGGCTATTGCCACCTTCTTGGCGAAGACTTCGAACTCGGCAATGTCATTGTCGCTCATGTCGAAGATGTAGTCCACCTCCTTACGGGGGATTGCCAACGTGTGTCCCTGCTTCAAGGGGTTGATGTCGAGGAATGCGTAAAACTTATCGCTTTCAGCGCATTTGTAGCTCGGTATCTCGCCGGCAGCTATCTTACTGAACAGTGTACTCATAATTATTGATGGTTTACGGGACAGTTGCTTATGCTCCTACGCTTATTTCGTCTATCCTCAGCTTTATGACACCGCGTGGCACTTTAATGTCCATCTCATCGCCAACGTGCTTGTTGAGCAGGCCTTGTGCTATGGGGGTTTTGATGCTTATCTTGCCCTGCTTTAGGTTTGCCTCGCTTTCGGAGACGATGGTGTAGGTCATTGACTTGTTGTTGGAAAGATTGGTTATCTTGACCTTCGACATTATCTGCACCTCGTCGCTTTTTAGGCGGCTCGTGTCTACTATCTTTGCTTGTGCTATGGTCAGCTTAAGCTCGTTTATCTTAGCCTCAAGGTGAGCCTGTGCCTCCTTGGCGGCATCGTATTCTGAATTTTCACTTAAGTCGCCTTTGTCGGCAGCTTCGGCAATAGCCGCAGAAGCCTTGGGGCGCTCTACAGATTCGAGTCTGCGAACCTCTGCCACGAGTTTCTCGTAGCCTTCCTGTGACATGTAAGCCATAATCTTATAGTTTTTAAATTATTGTGTTTTTCAAAAAAATACAGAAAAATGAAAAGAATTCCGACACCCTTGTGGAATGTCGGAATTCTCTCCACCTTAAATCTGCATTGTCTATACAGTTTGCAAATTTAGGGCTTTATTTTGATTTGCGCAAATTTTTTCCGTTTATTTTTTCTTAAAAAGCATGTGCGCAGTGCTGTTAGAGGTCGAACTTGTAACCGAGCGTTATTTGGAAGACGCTGTTCTTTGGCAAAGCATCGTCTACAACCTTGGTCACACCCCAATTGTAGCGTGCGTCGATTACCAATGGTATAGATGGAAGCTCATAGCTTAGTCCGATGGGAATGGACAGTTCGAAGTCTTTGGCACTGAAATCTCTTGATACGCTTGCGTTTCCTGCTGACGCTTTTTCAGAAGCGTTTACGTTGATGGCTGGCTGCAAGCCAAACTTTACGGCAAGCCCCTTGGTCATGTACACGTTGGCGAGGAAGGGTATGTTAAGGTAGTCGAGCTTGTTGGTAACGGTGCTGCCGCCTTCTTTATATTTATTGCCTTGCATGGAGTAGAGCAGACCGGCACTAATGCTGAAGATGTCCGTTGCCTGATATTCGAACTCTGCGCCGCCGACGAAGCCCCAGCGTGGGTCTGCGCCGTCCGACTTTGTCAGGCTTGCAATATTTACGCCTGCTTTTGGCTGAATGCTTATTGTGCCTACGGCGTGCTGCGCGAATGTTGCTGTGGATGCTGCTATGAGCATCATGGCGGAAACTAAAAACTTTTTCATTTTGTCCTTGTTATTTAAGTTGAAACTGTTCGTTTTCTGTTATGATGACGCAAAGATACTTGAAAAGTTACATCCTTTTGTGGGGGAAATCCCTATTTTATCATTTGGTTTTCCCTATTTGGAGGATTTATGGAATTAGGAGTATTTGGTAAAGTTTATTATGGCGCACAGGTTTGCCTTTTCTCATGCAGAGGTGCAGAAGGACACAGAGATTTTAGAGGGAGCTTGCTGCTTATTTTAGAGATTTAAGGAGACAGCCTAAAGGCTTTTGGAGAGCTCAACCTCTCAAACCTCTAAAAAATCAAAAGTTCCAACCTCTTAACTCCTAACTTCTAACTCCTAACTCCTAACTACATATCCCCCTTTGTCTTTTATAAACTTCATGAGGTCGCTGAAAAGCGTGGAGGCGGAGAGCGTTCGTGGGTTGCCCGTAAGGATAAGTTGTTTGCGTGCGCGCGTGAGGGCTACGTTCAGCTTTCGGTCTATGATGTGGTCGTTTTCCTCGAAGGTGTTGGCTGTGAGGAAGTTGAGCTGGTAACCCTGCTGGATGGTGAATGAATAGATTATGACATTACGCTGCGAGCCTTGATAGCGTTCCACGGTGTCGATGCTGATGCTTTCGAGCCCTGCTATGCCCGTTGCCTCTATAGCCTTGCGAATCATGGCTATCTGGTTGCGATATGGCACTATCACGCCTACGGTCTTGTCGGGGTTGAACCGGCTGCCGTAGAAGCGGTGTATTCTTCCCAGTATGTCAGCCACGATGCGTGCCTCGTCGGCGTTCACCTTGTCTGAGATCTCGGGTTGCCGGCAGTCTTTTGACGCGAAGAACAGCAGGCGGTGGGTTTTCAGCATGTCGTCGACGGAGTCTTGCGACGGTAGCTCATAGCCAAGGCTCGCCGCCTGCTGGTGTGGCAACGGCACGGGTTGCAGGTTTTCGGCTGAATAGAACTCACGGTTGGGAAATTCAGCTATCTCGGGGTGCATGCGTCCCTGACGGTGCAGGATGCCGATGAAGTCGGTTCGCCCGGCTTTCAGTTCTTGCCTTATGAGCCGTTCAAAGAGCGAGCTTCTGCAATCGTGGAGTCCGATGCCTTGCAGCAGCGGGTCGTTGACGGCACTGTCGCGGTTGCCTTGCTGCACCACGGCTGGCAGCTGCTTGTAGTCGCCTATGAGAATGAATTTGTCTATTTGTTTCCTTGCGAGGAGTCCTATGATGTTTGGCTCGAGTATTTGTGAGGCTTCATCGACTATTGCCAGCGCGAAGTGCTTTATGTTGAAGATGTATGAGCGTGCCTGTATCATCGACGTGGTGCTTACGATGATGCGCTCGTCTGCCAGCAGTTGTTGCATGGCTTTCAGCGTGGGCTTCTCGCCTATGCGGTTTTGCAGCAGGTAAGGCTCGTAGCTTTCGGCGCAGGAGAGGCTGTTGCCTATGCGCAGGAAGTCGATGCCGTTGTCGGCGAGCATGCCGCAGATTTCGTCCACGGCGCGGTTGGTATAGGCAAGGAGCAGTATGGGTTGGGGGAGACTTTCCCTTACGAGGTATTGCAGAGCCATCGATGTCTTGCCCGTGCCCGGCGGCCCCACGAGCAGGAAGAAGTCCTGCGCTTGCTTCGCCTTTAGTATGATGTCGTCTACCGTTGGGTTGTAGCTCCGCGTTAAGGTCGCGTTTTTGTCGGCGCGGGGCTCGCGCATGCCAAGCAAGAGGTCTTTGCGGTCCTGTGGAGCGGTTATGAGTTCGTAGACGGAGCGTATTGCCGCACCGCCGCCAACGTCGCTTGATGCGTGCTCTATAGCCCAGCAAATGCTCTTTCCCTGGAACGGCTGCGCGCCGAATACCTCCTTGTTTCGCTGCTCGTCGGCAAGCTCCACGGCTACACAGTCGGTGTGTATTTCAGCCAGAGTACCTTTAAACAGCACGGCTTTTCTTGCGTCGGGTTCTTCGCCGCTTGGGTAGGAGTAGACGTATACCATGTCGCCGCGGCGGAAGTTTGGCAGGAAGTCTTCGCCTTGGTCGGGTATATTGAATTTCAGCCTTGTTTTGCCTGCGCTTTCTTCCTTTTCGTCATCCCATGAAGAACTGTCGAACTCAAGGCGCAGGTAGATGTTGCCGGTCTCTATCTTCTCGGCTATGGGCATATTCCACAGGTTTGCTGCGCAGCTGCCTGTGCCTTCCACCACTCCTACGCGCGACAAGATGTTCTCGCGTATTACGAATTGCGTCATTCGGCAGAAATATGTCTTTTCCAGAGGGGTGAGATGTTGCAGCGGCGACAAAAGGCTGACAAGTTGTGGGCGCAGGTAGGTGTCATAGAAGAAGCCGCTCATGTGCGCTGCGTTCAGCGTTTGTTCCGTGAGCATGGGCAAGATGTGCTCCATCCCGTTCTCGGCTATGTCAAACTCCATAGCCATTGCCTCGTTGCGGAATCGCAGGGCTTCGTATATAAGCTGCATCAGCGAGGTCATGGCAAGCAGCCCGTCTGGCAGCGGGTATTTGCTGTAGAGCAGGTAGATGTCGGGATGCTGAACGTGGAAGTTGTAATAAAGAATACCGTAATAGAGCAGCACCTGCACGTAGTGTTTTTCCAAGACCTTTGCCCCGTGGGCGTTTTTGGCGTTTCGCTCCAGGTATATGTTGCGTCCCGATTTTTGCTCCACGAGCAGCTTGAAGTCAGTTGTCATGAGGTCCACCCTGCCTTGCAACCCGAGCTTTTCGCAGACGAAGGTCGGTTCGAGTATTGCCTTCGTCAGGTCGTAGTGCTTGCGCAATTCGGCAACAATTGCCGTGAGGTTCTGTGCCTGCCTTGCCGCGTCGGTCTTGAACTTCTGTCCGTCGAAGTCGGTGCATGTGGCATATTCGAGAGCCTTGTCGCGGAAGTTGCGCATGAGGGTTTTCGAGGCTGAAAATTGCGGGCTGTTGATGATGTCGTCGAGGCATGCCCCTGCATAGTTTCCGATCAGTATGGGTTGCGTGTTTGCCTTGTCTTTCATGCGGCTGAGGAGGTACATCAGTGGATGGTGGCCATAGTCTTCGAAGCAAGAGGCAATGACGGATATGTCCATAAGGCAGTCTGGCTCCACGATGATGAGCCTCGGCGTTATGGTGTTGCCCACGGTTTGGCAGTCGAGAAGGTTCAGGTGCATGCCCGTTTTCAGTATGCCGTAGAGGTACTCCATGCGTGCGTACTGGTTCTTCTCGGTGTAGTTCACGGTTTTCTCGCCCCGTTCTCCGTCTTCATCCACTATCACTCTTATAGTGTGCTCGTCGAAGGATTTCACGATGCACCGCTTGTCGGGCGAGTTTGTTCTTATCTTCGATGGTTGGCAGCCCGGTTGGCGTGGCAGCATCGAGGTTAGGTCGCCTGGCATGTCGCAATGGAAGACGCGGCTCGTGAGTCTTGCCAGGGTCATGGCATTGTGGCGCAGGCTGTCTGTAGGCAGGGCACGTGAGTGGTTGCTGTCGCGGCGCGCCTGCCTTATGTCCTCGGCTTCGCCTGCCGGTATCTTTAGCAGGCGTATGAGGCTCTCGGTCTGCGAGTTGAGGTCGCCAAAGCCGTAGCGCGTGTCCTTCAGCCCTTCGGCACAAAGCAGCACGAGCGTTTCGTGCAGTATCTTGTTGCGTGTCGAAGGCTGTAGGCTGTCGTTGGTTACGGCTGTCCTGATGTTCCCGAAAATGTCGTTGGCGTTTTGGTTCATTGGCGTGCCTGTGAGCTTTTCTCCTTCTCCCATTGCAGGAGCATCTTTTTCAAGTCCCTTCCCCAATGATATTCGCCGAGCGTGCCGTCGCTGTGTATGACGCGATGGCAGGGCACGAGCATTGCTACAGGGTTTTGCGCTATTGCCGTGGCTACGGCGCGCACCGCCTTTGGCTCGCCTATGCGTTCGGCAACTTGCCGGTATGTGGCTGTTGAGCCAAAGGGGATGTTGAGCAGCTCGCGCCAGACACGAAGCTGGAAGTCGGTGCCTCTGAGGTCGAGCCGCACAGGATGGTCGTAGCCCTCGAATATCGTGCGCTCCACGGTTTCCGCCATTGTGTTGCTCTGCGTGGTCGGCGTGTATTCGCCCCATCGCCCTGCCAGCTCATGTATTGTCTCAAGGCGGTTGTAGTCAAGAAACTGCAAGTCGCAAACGCCGTTCCACGTGCGTGCCACTATTATCTCGCCGAAAGGGCTTTCGGCAAACCCGAACTCAATTTTGTTGCTCATACGAAGTACCATGAATGCAAGGTAAAACCAGTTTGTTTTGCTTTCCCTTGACATATTGTTTTATCTATGTTGCAAATGTACATAAAAAATCAGCATTTGCTCAACAATTTAGTGAAAAGCAGCAAATATTTTTCGCAAAAGCTTGTGACAATCGTAAGGATTTCTTATTTTTGCCAGCAGAATAGAAGAAACAGGTTTGTGAAGTGGGCGGAAGCTCGGAAAGAAACATGAGAAAGGCGATAATTGCATTGTTGGCACTGGTGCTTGTGGTTGCCGTGTCGTGCGACAAGCGTGAGCGCGTAAGGGCGGTTTACTATTGGCAGACCACGCTTCGCCTCGACTCCTCCGAGCGTGCTTTCCTCAAAGAGCTTAATATAAACAAGGTGTACTGCCGCTATTTCGATGTCGTGACAGGTGACAACGGGCTACCGCGACCCAATGCCACGCTTGCCTTTGACGACTCGTTTTCGCAAGGGGTAGAGGTAGTGCCAGTGGTGTATGTCCTCAACGGCTGCATGAAAACATCCGACAGCAGCCTTGCATCGTTGATATTGGAAAGGGTCTTGAAAATGAATGAGGTGAACGGCGTAAGGAACGTCAGGGAGTTGCAAATAGACTGTGACTGGACACAGAGCACGCAGCTTGAGTTCTTCCGTTTCATGGAGAGGCTGCGAAAGCTGTGCCACGACCGGGGCATGACGCTCTCCACCACCATCCGTCTTCACCAGCTCAGCCAACAAGCTCCGCCTGCCGACCACGGCGTGCTGATGGTCTACAATACGGGTGACGTGACGAAGCTGTCGGTAAGCAAGCCAATACTTGACGTGAAGGACGTTGCGCCCTACCTGCGCTATCTCGGCAGCTACAGGCTCGGCCTGTCAGCCGCTTATCCTCTCTTTACGTGGCGGGTGCTTTTCCGTGGGGGCAGGTATGTGGGCATAATGCACGGCGACGACGACCTGCCCGTTCTGCCGGGCGACAGCATTGCCATAAGACAGCCGGAGATTGACGACATTCTCAAGGCAGGGCAGGCTGTGGGAAAAGCACGGCGTGACGCTAACGATGAGATAATACTATACGATTTAAGCAATAAGAATATTAACCGTTTCAACTTGAATGACTATGAAAGCTTTTACGACATACATTAGGCTTGGGGCTTTGTCGGCATTTTTAGCCTTTGCGTCTTCGGCAAAGGCATGCGTTTCTGAGGCTCCTACCCATAACCATTACCTCTTTTCAGTCTTCAACCGCTCGCTCATGCAAGACAGGTTCACCAAGGCAACTGACAGGTTTTGGCAACAATACACAGGCAACGACGATGCCACTTACAGCTGGAGCCGTGACGAGATAATGGAGAAGGCGCGGCAGAGGAATGACGCGGAGCTGTTGACGTATTGCCGTGCGCTGAACGAATACATCGACACTAATATCGATTACGACAGCTGGCATTACCCTTCAAAGGAACAGCTCGCCCGTCGGCCAGCCGTATTGCGCAACTTGCTTCAGGCTTCAAAGGCGTACAAGGGCAAGCGTCTGCGCAGCCAGTATGCGCTCATGCGCATGCGTGCGCTGTTCGGCTTGAAGCGTTACGCTGAGGCTATAACTTATTGGCAGACTTCTGCCAAGAGGCTGTCGCAGAGCTGCTACCGAGACATCATGCTGAACATCTACGCCGGGTGCCTGTGGCGCACGGGCAAGAAAAGCCAGGCTGTAGACATATACGCTTCGCAGGAAGATTATGTAAGCCTTAAATATTGCGCGCGCGGTTACCGCAACCTCGCCGGAATACAAAAGGTGTATGCAGCCAATCCAAACTCGCCTGCTCTCAACTATCTCGTGCAGGACTTCGTGAACAACGTGCAGGAGACGATGGACGTTTTCAGCAAAGACACTTTCAGTACCGACGGCAGCAATGACGAAAAGGAGCAGCAGGCGGTAGACTGGCTGAAGTTCATCGACGCAAAAAAGATAACTACCGCCGAGGCCGACCGTTTCGTGGCGTTCGCCCGTACGGTTGTCGGTGAGGGCAAGACTAAAGTGCCAAGCCTTTGGCAGGCGGCAATAGGCTGCATCGAGCACCAGACCTGTCGCTATGCCGAGGCTAAGAAAGACCTTGCCAAAGCTCTGGCTATGGACGGCACGCAGCGCATGAAAGACAATGCGCGCGCCATCTATGCCGCCAACTCCGTCTTTACGGAGCCGTCTACCACCGATTATAGCCGCTGGCTCACTGGCGAACTGCAATGGCTGGAAAGGCTGTCGGCACAGGATCGCGAAAGCGTTACCCTCTACGAGACCGACCATTATCGTGACGTGGAGGAGCGCATGGTGTACAACGGGCTTGTGCCTGAATATATGGCTTCGGGCAATATGAATGCCGCCTTGGTGCTGCTGAGCTTCATGAACGAGACCGACCCTCTGACCAATGCCACCAACTATCGCTTGGCAAATAGTGGAAACAGTAACGACTTTACGTACAATTCTGACTATTCGAACATCTATTTTGAGACGCTTGAAGCTCAAACGGTGAGCGTCATTGCCGGCTATGCCCAATACTTGAAAGCCCAGCCTGCCGACCCTTTGGAGGGCTATGCATGGCAACGGGCTTATCGTGACAGCTCCTACTACAACGACATCATTGGTACGCGGCTCTTGGCTCAAGGCAGCTTTGGCGATGCTGTTCCTTATTTGGAAAAGGTAAGCACCGATTTCCTGAACACTCAGAACATCAAGCCTTACGCCTACAGTTGCGACTACGGCAAGGAGCGTTGGATGGGCAAGCAGAAAACAATGTTATCCGAAAACACTGTTGGCAACGGCGGTTCAGGCACACTCACGGCAAACAAGAAATTGCAATATTGCCGCGACATGCTTGCCCTGCAACAGCAATACTCCTTGATGCGCGAGGGCGAGGAGCGCAACCGCATGGCATACCGCCTTGCCACGCTGTGGTACCAAGGCAGCTATGAGGGCGACTGCTGGTGGCTTACTCAATATGGCATCAGCGTGGCGCAAGACAGCGCGAAGGCAGGCAATCCCGACTTTGTGGCAAAAGCAATCAGCCTTTTGGACGAGAGCGTGCAGAGCACAGACTTCCGGCTGAAGGAAAAAAGCCTCTATGCCCTCGCCTTCATACGTCATGGCGAACCGTGGTATCTCACCGGCTGGGACGACGCTACGCAGCAGTTCCACGACCTCAGCAACTTGCGTACACAGCCACAGTCGCGCCAGTATAAAGCCCTGTCCACCCTGTCCACCTTCTATAAAGCCAATGCTTCTCGTGCCGACAGTTTCGTGACGAAATGCGATGTACTAAAGCGGTTTATGAAAACACTATAAAAAAGCAGTTTTTTGTTTTGCCACTTTGAGAATATTTCCTATTTTTGTTGCAGAAATATGATATATCATGAACGCGCAATTGAAAGAGACATTACAGAAATATTTTGCCAATCAACCCGTAAAGAAAGCATGGGTGTTTGGCTCCTTTTCCCGTAATGAGGAAACGGCAGACAGTGATGTTGACATCATGGTTGTCTTGGACGACAGCCAGCCAGTCGGTTTGAAGTTTTTTGCTATGCTTCTTGATTTAAAAGAGCTGCTTGGGCGTGAGGTTGACGTTGCAACCGAAGAATCACTCCTTCCTTTTGCTAAAGAAAGTGCAGACAAAGACAAAATTTTGGTTTATGAGAGAGCCGCTTAAAGACAGAAACAGGCTTGAGCACATTATAACGTCCATAGATTATATACAAGATTTTATCAGGTGGATTCAAAAGTTGTTTGGGATGTTGTTCACAATGACATTCAAACATTACGTGGTCAAGTGGTAAACTATTTGAAAGAGTCATTATGACAAACGAAGAACTTATGCGCAGGGCTTGCCGCCTTAGTGAGGAAAGCGTTAGGAAGGGTGGAGGCCCTTTTGGCGCGGTGATAGCCAAAGGCGGTGTGATTATAGCTGAGGCAAGCAACAGCGTAACCATCGACAACGACCCTACGGCACATGCCGAGGTGAACGCCATACGCAAGGCGTGCTCTCGCCTTGCCACGTTCAGTCTTCAGGACTGCGAGATATTCTGCTCGTGCGAGCCGTGCCCTATGTGCTTTGGCGCAATCTATTGGGCACGTATCGACAAGATTTATTATTCCAACAGCCGTAAGGATGCCGCTGAGGCAGGATTCAGCGATGACTTTATCTATCAAGAGATAAGCGAGAGCCCTGCAAGGCGTGAGAAGCCTATGGTGGAGCTTATGCCCGAGGAAGGCAAACGTGCGTTCGAGATGTGGGCGCAAAAAAGCAACAAGGCAAAGTACTGAGCCCTCATTGTCGCTGTTCAAATAGTTAAGAAGTGCAGCAAGATGAGCCCATCGATTGGATATTTGGCGGATATTTTCAACGAAATTCTCGGATTAATCAAATTACCGACAAGGAGCGGTTTGTGTTTTTGTCAATATAAAGTCATGCGCACCCCCTCTGTGAGCAGCCTGTTTTTGAAAAAGGTTGTCGGCGGTTGTAAATACGCCAGCCATGACGATGTTCGTAAGCTTCACGTTATCAAACAGTTGTAAAATATAAGAACAGACGCGGATTTTTCGTAATCTTCTTTACGGCGTAAACGTGTGGTCTTTACGCCGTAAAGGCGATTTGTTGCCGCCGTAAACCATTCAGCTTGCCGCCGTAAAGGCGATGTCTTTGCGCCGTAAAGGTGATGAGGCGGCAGGAAGCTGGCATGGAGTTGACGCTGTTCAGGGCTGTGGATGACGCAGTTCGTCCTCTGGAATGCCTGTTTGCCGTTGTAAAGTGTTTTTACTTTTTGTAATGTTTTTTCTTTGTATGAAAGCATCAAGACTGGTTGGCAGTACTATCAAGCCTGGTAGGCTGTGCTCAGGCTATGGTCTTGACGAGGTATTCGCGCAAGTCTTGCGTTGTCTCCAAGTTCAGCTTGCGCCTTATGTTTCCCCTGACGGTGCTGATGTTGTTTTCCGACTTGTTTAGTATGCGTGCAATCTCCTTTTGCGTATGTCCTGCCACGACGTGCAGGCATACCGACAGCTCGGTAGGAGTGAACTGAGGGAAGTGCTCTTTTATTTTCTCCTCTTGCGCAAGCCGGCTGTTTTCTATGCGGTTGGCAATGTTTATGAGGTTAGCCTTGGTTTCGTCGTTCAGCTGGGCAACCATCAGGTCTATGTTTTTCTCGTCGTCGAAGGGTGTGCGCACGAGTTTTACCAGTGACGTGACCTCGGTGTCGTTCATGCGCATGAAGCTTAGGAAAGAGGTGTATTTACCCTTTACTTCCTCTTTCTCACTCGTGATTTGTTTTACAAACGACACGGAGATATAGCAATATGTGCACAAGGCTATGTAAGCGAGTATAAAGGTGGCAATGGTCATTGAGTTTACAATGTTTGGTATGAACAACCTGTAGATGATAATGGCAACCAGGTTGCTTGCCGTCAGTATGAGCGAAGTCTTGTAGAAAAACGTAATGGCAACCAATAGCAGTATGGTATAGCAAATGAATTCGTTGGTGTAAAACTGCTGCCTCATTATGGTGTGGGTCATTGACAAATATAAAATTCGTATGAACTCTATTGCCTGCGAAACTATAGCCAGTGAGATGAAGGCGGTGTCCGTCTTGATGCGTCCTGTAACGAACATGGCGAACAAGGCGACGCAGCAGCATCCCCAGCAGAAGGACATGGCAAGCAAGAGCGGTTGCTTGAAGCCCAAAATCCCGAAAAAGTGCAGTACGATTCCGATTGTAACGAGCAGGGTGCTTATGATGTAGACATAGAAGCGCAACCTGTCGATGGGGTTTTTCACGTTGCTTTTGTAAAGTTTTGTCCTTGTAAGTTTAGATTCATTTCCTAAAGAAGGCGTCATGCTGTTTTATTTTAAATAAAATATGAAATTTGGTGTAAAGTTACTCAAAAAATCTTTCTTTGCGCCATTTTGCCCTTGAAAATTCTAATATTGACTGTTTTAAAGGATGGTCTTTGCGTTTTTTTGCGTGGGCTTACCCCCCCCCATTCGCCATGCTTTTTTACTAACTTTGTAAACAAAAAAACAGACGTAATAACCGTAGCCTGTTAGAACAATATGAAAAAGCTTTTTACGGCTTTTATGGTCATGCTTGCCGTAGTAAAATCAAATAAACATAAATAAATTAATAATGCGTATGAAAAGAAAACTATTTTCTCTATTAGCATTGCTGACGTTCTGTGTCACTACTGCAATGGCACAGAACGTCACCATCAGCCCCAAGTCTGGCTATCTCATCTCTGCCAAGACATACAGCAACGAGGTTGGAGCAGAACGTGGCTGGGCGGCACTTTGGAGACACAACCAATTGCCCTTGACCCTTCTTGTATCAGACAAGAGCGACCTAACCGACGACGGCATGCTCAAGGATCCTGCCGGAAACATCTCCTTAGACGCAAGCCAGGATTTGTATTGTCTTTGTGGTGGTGCCAAAACAACCACTAACACCCACATGAGCATTTCCCTGCCAAAAGGTTTCCGTTTTACCCATTATCGCATAGTGTTGCTCAACAACACAAATGGGAAGACGATAAACAACATGGTACACTCGCCCATGACAAAACGTTTTTACGAAACAGGAAACGATTTTAACACAAACGCCTCCAAGGCCCGTACCGACGAAATGGGCGCAAGTAACGACACCAAAGAGTATGTCATTGAGCGCACAAGCCGCACCGCCACAGACATGGGCAATAACCTGTACTTCTACTTCGAGCATGAAAAAACCGAAGGATACTATGGTGCTACTATTAAGTCCATCGAACTCTACTTCACAGCACAAGGTTCATTCACGTCAACATTTGCGCCAACCAAAGCTTCCACAAATGGCGTAAACATGATTGGCATGCCTTTTGCGACAGGGCGCCTCGACTTGGGAAAAATCACCCAGCAGCAAAAGAACGGTGCCAGATTCCTTGGCTACGATTATAAAAATGTGAAGGATCTCACCGCCAACGCATGGCTCTACCAAGAGGATGCCGTTGTGGGCAACACGCTTCCCGCCACAGCCGGCACCGGCAAGATCACAACCACCAACAGCCATTACGCCCTCGGCAATGGCACATATTATATTGAAAGCCCAACTTCCGCCATCGACCAGACTGGCAACTCCATCCCTCTTGGCTACCGCATAACGGGAGCAAAGCTCAATGCCTCAGTCAAAAAAAGCGATGGCTTCTACATTTATGCCACAAAGGCTGGCGAAAGCACACGCTATTATCTCGGAACCGACCTTAACTATTCCACAACACCAACCGTATGGTATTGGGATGGTAGCAAACTGACAAGCAATGGCGTATATTTGATGGCTGCCTATTCATGGGGTGGCGGCTACAATTTGTCAACAACGACAGACAAGGACGACGCCAGCAATTTCACACAAGACGGAAGCGAACACTTGTATTTTGAAGGCTATCTGGCTAACTATTATATTTCCGCATCTTGGAATTGGCAAGGCACCTCTGCCACAGGCTCTTTTACGCAAGATAGTCCCAACAACGCAGCCAATGCTTCCGTTGAAAAGACACCTTCCGCTTCTTACAACATCGCCGTTTATGGCACGGACAAGGACAACAGCGTTGAGAGCGC
>CAZEEP010000012.1:91731-95943 GCA_964511295.1 uncultured Prevotella sp. | reverse complement strand
CTGCTCCTTCGGAAAAGGGCTATTATAGAAACGGTAAATGATGAGTTGAAGAACAACGCCCAGGTGGAGCATTCAAGGCACAGGAGCTTTGACAATTTCTGGTAGTGTCCCATCTTCTCTCTGATACTGTTTGACTACTTTCTCTAGCCATTCTTGCGGCTGCATCCAAAAGGCTTGGTATCCAAGAACGTATTCTGCAACTTTCAATTCAAATCCCAATGGCTTGTCTGATAAACCTTGAAGATATTTACCATCAGGGTCTACTACTGTAAGAAATCCAGCCCATCCAAAATTGTAAGGATGGAGTACTGTGATATTCATTTCCGAACAAATCTTGTCAAAGACAAAAGGAATGTCACTTTTAAAGTCCAAGGCATTTATTGCAATGTCATGTCCTTCTATCAACTTCTCCACATTATCATGGGTAACAAATTCATTAATAACCCTAATGTTTGCTTTTGGATTAATGGATAGTAATCTCTTGGCAAGACTTTCAGCCTTATAATTGCCAATGTCTTCCAATCGATAATTCTGGCGATTCAAATTGCTTTCTTCAACCTTATCACCGTCAATGATAGTGATAGTTTCAAAACCCATACGTAAGGCGCATTCTGCGATGATGCTTCCTATGCCTGCACCTCCTAGAAGAACACGAAAATGCTTGATTTTTTCTTGCTCATCTGGCTTGATGTAGATGCGATTTCTGTTATACTTTTCTTCCATTTTGATAGAATTTAATTAATGATGCTGCAAAAGTAGATTAGTTTTTTAAGAATCGCACTACACAAAAGGGTAATTTTTATCTGCTCTCTCTTTGTAAACAAAGATTAACCTTTTCATATAAGGTTTTGCCCTCGTTACGCTGCTTGTCACCGACACGTTTCTTGGGAATTACTGCTGGCAAAGCATCGTCTACGACCTCGCAACCTGTATTAGCTTGCTGTAAGGCAACACTCTCCACAATTGCTTTTAAATCAGTGTTCTCCACATCATCATATTGACTATGATTTCTTGCAGCGTTCACTCTTTCCAACGGTTTGAGTGCCTCAAAATACTCTTTTTCCATTTGCTCCTTGTGCTCTGGAGTCAAGATTAAATCTTTTGTTCTTGCCATAGTTTACCTTGTTTACATTGTTGGTATAGTGGTCTCTGCATGCGCAGTAGACCGATTGTTGAGTGCAAAGTTAGTATACTGAGTGTAACCATACAATAGATTGGGTATAACGTAGCAATTTAGTTAAGGTTTGCTTGTTAGTGCATCGGGTTGGCAGTGATAACTACCATATATTTCCCAACTCATAACTATTTGTTCATTCATCGCATTTATGCAAGTTTTTCTTGTTGCTTTTATCCGTTTGATTGGCAATCCACGGCAACATACTGCCACAGAAACAGAAAACGCTTGTTTTTGAGTTGTTGCACTTTATCTTTGTACTTGCAAACATGAAGTGCCAATCAATTGGACTTAGCAAGTATCAACTCAAAAAAGAAGATGACTATGGGATTTATCGTATTCAAGGTGGAGGACAAGAAGAAAGATATGTGTTATCGTAAAGAAGAGACAACCATGAGCAATGAAGTAATGACAAGAAGCAGCGAGTCATAACGCTTACATTTTGAGTATGCAAAAATAATCATTTTGTAAGCGTTCATTGATATGCAAAATATTGAGAATCAGTGCAATAAAATCCGTTAATGCACAAAGTTGCCTTCCCGCATAGTTACCTGTTTTGCATAGGTAACAATAGCTCACGATTTGGTAACTGAACTACTTCAATATTCCTCACTCGCTTGCTTCATGCCGATTCGGAAACTTTGTGCAAATCTACTCATTCCCAACCGTTTATGTTACAACCTCTCTTATTTGCTTTCGGGTGCTTCAGTGCTTTATGTTAATGTTTATAAGCTGTGGTGTTTGGCAGGTAAAAGGCGGGGGCTACGCGCCCTGCTCTTACAGTATCTGCCTTACGTCTTGCAGGTCGTCTATTTTCTTCAGCCTGCCCATGATGGTCTTGACCTCGTCGCGGTCGTGCACCTTTATCTCTATCTGTCCTTGGAAGATGCCTTCGTCGGCGGTGAAGGACACCTTGTGGATGTTGACGTTCATCTTGTGGGATATGACTTCTGCCACGTCGTGCAGCATGCCCTTGCGGTCGATGCCGTGCACTTCAATCATCGCGTCGAAATAGAGCGTGCGGTGCATGTCCCAGCGTGCGTCGAGTATGCGGGAGCCGAAGCTTGCCTTGAGCTTTGAGGCGGTGGGGCAGGAGCGCTTGTGTATCTCGACGTGCTTCTTGCCGTCGATGAAGCCGAGGATGTCGTCGCCGGGTATGGGGTGGCAGCAGTTGGGGAATATGTACATGCCGATGGTGCGCTCTGATATTATGCATGGCTTCTTCTTGTCGAAGCCTTCGCCCGTGGCTATTAGCTTAGGTGCTTCTTCGCCGGCTTTCTCGTCTGTTTTCTTTTTGTTGCCGCGATGCAGGAATGGAATGTACTTGCGCCATCCTGACGTGGTGCTCTTGCCCTTGCTTTGCAGTTCTTCGTAGTCCTTGTCGCTCAGTATGACTGTTTTCTTTCCCAATGCCTCCAACAGGTCGTCTTGTTTTTCCATGTCGTGGAACCGGCAGAGTCGGCCCATGAGTTCGGGCGTGAGCTCAAGGTCTTTGTCTTTCAGCCATGCGTTGAGCACCTGCTCGCCTTGGCTTTGCAGCTCTCGGCTGTCGCGGCGTAGTATTGCCTGTATCTTAGAGCGTGCCTTGGCAGTGGATACGAAGTTTATCCATGAGGGCTGCACGTGCTGCGAGTTGGAGGTGAGCACTTCCACCTGGTCGCCGCTTTGGAGCTTGTGGCTGAGGGGCACGAGCTTGTGGTTTACCTTCGCGCCTATGCAGTGGCTGCCGAGGAAGGTGTGTATCTGGAAGGCGAAGTCGAGCACGGTGCTGCCCGTGGGAAGTGTCTTCACTTCTCCTTTGGGGGTGAATACGAATATCTCAGTGGCGAAAAGGTTTAGCTTTATGGAGTCGAGGAAGTCCATAGCGTCGGGCTGCGGGTCGTCGAGTATCTCCTTTATGGTGCCGAGCCACTTGTTCAGCTCGGTGTCCTCGTCGGAGTTGTCGTGCTCCTTGTATTTCCAGTGTGCCGCAAAGCCTTGCTCGGCTATGTCGTCCATGCGGTCTGAGCGTATCTGCACTTCTATCCACTTGCCCTGTCGTGACATCATGGTGGCGTGGAGAGCCTGGTAGCCGTTAGCTTTCGGGTGGTTCACCCAGTCGCGCAGGCGGTCGGGATGGCTTTTGTATATCTGGTTCAGTGCCACGTATATCTGGAAGCACTCGTTTATCTCGTCTTTCCTGTCTTTGGGTGTGAAGACGATGCGCACGGCAAGTATGTCATAGATTTCCTCAAAGGTGATGTGCTTGTTTTGCATTTTGCACCAGATGGAGTACGGGCTTTTCACGCGTGCTTTTATGTGATAGGTGAACTCCATCTTGTCGAGCGATTCGCTTATGGGAGCCGTGAAGTCGTCGAAAAGCTTGTTTCGCTCTGCCTCGGTCATGGCGAGCTTCCTCACTATGCGGTCGTATTCCTCGGGGTGCTCGAACTTGAAACTGAGGTCTTCGAGTTCGGTTTTTATCTTGTTTAGGCCGAGGCGGTTGGCTATAGGGGCGTAGATGTAAAGTGTCTCGCCGGCTATCTTGTATTGTTTGTTGGCAGGCTGCGAGGCGAGCGTGCGCATGTTGTGCAGTCGGTCGCAAATCTTTATGAGGATGACGCGTATGTCGTTGCTCATGGTGAGCAGCAGCTTCTTGAAATTCTCTGCCTGTGCCGACGCATGGTCGCCGAATATTCCGCCGCTTATTTTTGTCAGGCCGTCTACTATTTGCGCTATCTTCGGCCCGAAGATGTTCTGTATGTCCTCTACGGTATAGTCGGTGTCCTCGACAACGTCGTGGAGCAGAGCCGAGCAGATGCTGGTGGAGCCGAGCCCCATTTCCTCACACGCTATCTGCGCCACGGCTATGGGGTGCATGATGTATGGTTCGCCCGAAAGCCGCCTCACGCCTTTGTGGGCTTGGCGGGAGAAGTTGAAAGCCTTGGTGATGATGTCCACTTTCTTGCGGTGGCATGAGTGCAGGTAGGTGTCAAGCAGATGGTTGAAGGCATCTGTGATCATCTTGTTGTCGGCTTGCTCGCGCTCCTTGTTTTTCA
>CAZEEP010000012.1:53247-91631 GCA_964511295.1 uncultured Prevotella sp. | reverse complement strand
TAATGCATAACTCCTAACTACTTCACGCGTATCTTCTTTCCTGCCCTAATGCTGTTGCCCTTTATCTTGTTGAGCTTTTTCAGCTTAGCCACAGTGGTGTTGTTGCGCTCTGCAATCTCGCTGAGTGTGTCGCCGTTTCTAATGGTTATGCTCTTTGAGCGTTGCCGCTTGCTTTTACTTGATTTTTTGCTGCTTATAGTCGACTTCCTTGTAGTGGAAGTTTTCTTGTTTACGGCTTTCCCGTTGTCGCTGTCATCGTCGGCCGAGGCTCCTGTTCCGGCAGGCGTCACGAGGTTCACCTTGTTGTTTCTTACTATGTAGCTGTCACTGCCGTCGCCTACGGCCACTTCGGTTCGCTTGGGCTTGTAGTCTTTCGGGTTGGCAGCGTATACAGAGTCTTCATTGTCTATGAACGTGCTGACGAGCGATGCCGGCAGCCTTAGCGGCGATAGTTCGGTATGGCCGTTCACTATGTCGCGTTGGTATTGTGGGTTAAGGCTTCTGAGCATGTCCATGTCTACGCCGAGCACTTGCGCCACTTGCTCGAAATGCACGTTGCGTGACAGCATTACGGTGTCGGTTCTTACGGGCAGCGTTGTGCTAAGCGGGCAGATGTTGTGGTCGCAGTAATAGTTCATCACGTAGTTGGCGGCAATGAACGCAGGCACGTAGCCCCTTGTCTCGGGAGGCAGCTTAGGATAGATTTTCCAGTAGTCGCGCTCGCCGTTCGTACGTCTTATTGCCTTGTTTATCTTGTCGGGTCCGCAGTTGTAAGCGGCTATCACGAGGCTCCAGTCCTTGAAGATGTTGTAAAGGTCGCTCAGATAGTGTGCCGCCGCGTAAGATGCTTTCACGATGTCACGCCTCTCGTCGACGAGCGAGTTCACCTTCAAGCCGTAGCGTTTAGCCGTTGGCAACATGAATTGCCACAATCCCACGGCACCTGCGTGCGACCTCGCCATCGGGTTCAGTGCCGACTCTATGACGGGCAGGTATTTCAGTTCGAGCGGCAGGTTGTAAGCGTCAAGAGCCTCCTCAAAGGCGGGCATGAAGAAGTTTTGCGCGCCGAGCATGTAGGCTATGCGCCTACGCAGCTCGCCTGTATATCGGTCAATGAATGCCTGCACGATGCTGTTGTATGGCATCTCTATGATGGTGGGCAGCTTCGACAGCCGCTCCTTGTAGGTGGCGGCATCGTAGACAGGGTTGATGTCGGGCATGTTGCAGTCGGAGTCCTGCCGCAGGTACATCTTTGAGTTATAGAGGTGCATCAGGCTGTCAAGGTCGGTTGACATTGCCTCCGGCAGGTCTATCTGCTCCTTGCGCCCGTTGTCGTCAACGGTTATGGTTTTCTCATCGTTCTGTGCATTGGCGGTAGCCGTAAGACAGAGTGCGATGGCTGATGATATTATTTGTCGTCGTATGTTCATTATGTTTTTGTGTTCTTTACTTCCTTTTCCTTTATTCATCATGCCATTTGGTAAAGTCCTTGGCGTGGCATTCGGTTTTTTTCTTGATTGTGCTGTTCAGAATGTTATGGCGCATTGCATTCCCACTCCCGAGTTTTTGAACGGATTTGCCGCTACGCCTCCGCCTGAGCTTCCGTTCATTATCGCCGGCGACACGTGCAGGCTTAGGTCGGGCGAGATGTCAAATTCAGAGAGAGAAGCGTCGACGTATGCATCTATTACCGACAAGGCATAGACGCCTACCATTACGAAGAAGCTCAGGTCGCGCCATCTCCTGTATCTGTCCTTTCTCTTGCGGAACACCTCTTGCCAGCGTGCTTGGTTTTCGGCGGTTATCTGCGTGCCGAGGTGCAGGAACTGGTTGTAGCTCTGCGTGTTGGGGTCGTCGTCCATTATGTCAAGGTAGGCTTGGCTATAGTCGCGGTACATCATGTTGTTCCATCTCATGGCATAGGCGCAGCCTACGAATCCACCATAAATGATAGGCAGTTTCCAATATTTGCGGTTGTAGATTTGTCCTGCCCCGGGCAGCACGAGCGCAAGCCACATGGCACGTTTCGCGTCAGGCTTCCATGTAGCCCAGTCCCGCTTGTGCCTCGTTTTCGCCGTGTCGGCTATGGCAACAGCCTTTACGCTGTCTTTCGCCATTGTTGTGTCAATGGGCAGAAGGCTTTTCCCGTCGGCGGCAGGAAGGGTTTCCGTGTGCAGCGTGTCCTCGCCAATCTCCTTTGCGCTGAGATGGCGGACGGGCTCCTTCGGGCTTTGGGCGTTTGCCGTAAAGGCGCATGCCAAAAGGCAGAGCGAAAGACAAATGCAGGATATTATATATTGTGAGGTCTTCACTATTGCTGTTTTTGTTCTTTCAACTTGTCGAAAACGCTCATTATGCGTTCCAGGTCTTCTTCATTGTCGAACGGGATGCTTATCTTGCCTTTGCCCTTGCTTGAGCATGTGAGCTGCACTCTTGTGTTGAGGAAGCCCGACAGGCGGTCGCGCAGCATGCCGAATTCTTCCGGCAACTGTTTCTTTGCCTGTATTTTCTTCTTTCCTGTTTCTATGTCGTCGCCTGTTTTCAAGTGTTGCACCATCTGCTCCACCTTTCTCACCGACCATCCGTTTTTCACTATCTCCTTGAAAAGCCGGAGCTGTGTCGAAGGACTGTCTATGGCGAGCAGCGCACGTGCATGCCCCATGTCTATTTCCTTCTTCTGTAACGCCATCTGTACCTGTGCAGGCAGTTTCAGCAGCCTGAGGTAGTTGGCTACGTTGGCTCGGCTCTTGCCCACGCGTATAGAGACCTGTTCCTGGGTTTCTCCTGTCGATTCCAGCAGGTGCTCGTACGCGAGCGCAATCTCTATCGGGTTGAGGTCTTCTCGCTGTATGTTCTCCACGAGAGCCATCTCCATGACGTTCTCGTCATTGATGGTGCGTATGTAGGCAGGGATAGCCTTCAGCCCGGCTATTTGCGAGGCGCGCCACCTGCGCTCACCTGCAATTATCTGGAAACGGTTGTCGGCAATCTGCCGGAGCGTGATGGGCTGGATGATGCCTATCTCGCGTATGCTTTCTGCAAGCTCGCGCAGCTTGTCCTCGTCGAACAGGCTGCGTGGCTGATTGCTGTTTGGCTCTATCTGGTCAATCGGTATTTCGCTTATTGTAGAGGAGCCCTGCGTGCGCACGGCCTCTGTGGATATGAGGGCGTCAAGCCCGCGTCCTAAAGCATTGTATTTTTTGTGAACTGCCATTGATTGCTGATTATTGATTCTTTTCAATTATCTCTTTTGCCAATGCCAAGTGGTTTTTCGCTCCTGTAGAGTCGGCGTCATACAGAATCACCGGCAATCCGTGCGACGGGCTTTCAGACAGCTTGACGTTGCGCTGTATCACGGTTTTGAACACCAGCTCTTGGAAGTGCCGCTTCACCTCGTCATAGATTTGGTTGGCAAGGCGCAGGCGGCTGTCATACATGGTCAAGAGGAAGCCCTCTATCTCGAGCTTCGGGTTCAGTTGACTCTTTATTATTTTTATCGTGTTGAGCAGTTTGCTAATGCCTTCCAGGGCGAAGTATTCGCATTGCACAGGAATGATTACCGAGTCGGCTGCTGTCAATGCGTTCACCGTAATAAGCCCGAGCGACGGCGAACAGTCTATCAAAATGTAGTCGTATTCCGGACGCAGCGGGTCCAGAAGCCCTTTGATGACTTTCTCGCGGTTTTCCAAGTTCAGCATCTCAATCTCCGCGCCCACGAGGTCTATGTGGCTCGGTATGATGTCGAGCCCGTCAATATCGGTAGTGTAAATAGCGTCGCGCACGTCGGCATGGTCAATGATGCATTCGTATATAGAGCAATCCACTTGCGATATGTCCACGCCAAGGCCGCTTGAGGCGTTAGCCTGTGGGTCGGCGTCCACCACGAGCACCTTCTTCTCCAGTGTGGCGAGCGATGCCGCGAGGTTGATGGTCGTCGTAGTCTTGCCCACGCCACCTTTCTGATTAGCTAAAGCAATGATTTTTGCCATTTTCGTCTTTGTTTTGCCAATCCGTTGCTCACGGAATGACATAGTTTGTTGCAAAGATACATATTTTGCGTGAAACATCGGCTTTTTAAAGGTTTTTTTGCTACTTTTGCAGCTGAATTTATAGTTTTGCGTTTCGTTAAATCAGAAGCTTGCTTGACTAAGGGAAAAGAATAATCAAAAGAGACATGGAAAACAATAATAATGGTCGGACAGCACAGCAACAGCCGCAACGTCCCTTGATATTAATTGCCAACGACGACGGCTTCAACAGCCCCGGCATCCGCAAGCTGGTGGATTTCGTAAAACCGTTGGGCAAAGTCCTTGTTTGCGCCCCCGACGGGCCGCGTTCCGGCTATTCTTGCGCCTTCACCGCATCCGATTTCATTCGCTTGAAGCGGCAGCATAACATGGGCGACGACGTTGAGGTGTGGTCGTGCACGGGCACGCCTGTAGACTGTGTAAAGATGGCTCTCAGCGAAATCTGCCCTGACCGTTGGCCCGACATAGTGCTCAGCGGCATCAATCACGGCGACAATTCTACAGTGAACAACCATTACAGCGGCACTATGGGAGCGTGCATGGAAGGCTGCATGAAGTACATCCCGTCTGTTGCCTTTTCGTCGTGCTTCTATGAAGAAAATGCCAATTTGGAGCCGCTTCGCCCTTACGTTGAGAAGATAGTGTCGGCAGTGCTGGAGAAAGGCTTGCCAAAAGGCACGTGCCTGAACGTGAACTTCCCTGCGCGTGAGCACTTCGAGGGCGTGAAGGCTTGCCGCATGTGCCGCGGGAGCTGGATTAACGAGGTGGACAAGCGTCGCCACCTGCGGGGCTACGACTACTTCTGGATGGTTGGCGAATACCGTAACGACGAGCCTGAGGCTACCGACACCGACCAGTGGGCGTTGCAGCATGGCTATGTGGCAATAACGCCGACAACGGTAGACGTGACCGACTATAAGTTTCTTGAAAAGCTCTCCCAAGGCTAAAACCACCGGAGGGAGCGGCCTGGGAGGCATTTTTAATAGTAGAGGTTTTTAGCGATGAGATATTATTTAATTGTTGGCGAAGCTTCAGGCGACCTCCACGCTTCGCGCCTCATGCACTCGCTGAAGAAAGAGGACAAGGATGCCGAGTTCCGCTTCTTTGGCGGCGATTTAATGCTGAAAGAAGGCGGCACGCGCGTAAGGCACTATAAAGACCTTGCCTACATGGGCTTCGTGCCTGTGCTCTTGCATCTGCGCACGATATTCAAGAATATGTCATTCTGCAAACGTGATATTGTGGAGTGGCAGCCCGATGTCGTTATTCTCGTAGATTACCCCGGCTTCAACCTTGACATAGCGAAGTTTGTGCACACCCACACCTCTATTCCTGTATATTATTACATCTCGCCGAAGATATGGGCTTGGAAGGAGTGGCGCATAAAGAGCATCAAGCGTTATGTAGACGAGATGTTTTCAATCCTTCCTTTCGAAGTTCCTTTCTATGAGGGCAAGCACCACTATAAGATTCATTATGTAGGCAATCCCACGGCAGAGGAAGTGCGCGCATTCCGGAAGGATTACCGTGAAACGAAGGAAGACTTCTGCCGCCGCAACGGTCTCGACCCGTCAAAGCCCGTCATAGCCTTGCTCGCCGGAAGCCGCAAGCAGGAGATTAAGGACAACCTGCCTGGGATGCTTAGTGCAATTCATAATTCACAATGCATAATTCATGATTCCGGAAGCGATTCACAATTCAAAGCACAATGCGTCATAGCCGGCGCGCCATCCATAGACGAAGATTATTACAGAAAAGTCATTTATGGGAAGCAGGCTCCCTCGCCAATTGAGAAGACGGGAGCCGGGCACGTCCATCTCCTTTTCGGCCAAACCTACGAGCTCCTTTCACATGCTACAGCCGCCTTGGTTACAAGCGGCACGGCAACGCTTGAGACGGCGCTTTTCCGTGTGCCGCAAGCCGTTTGCTATGAGACACCCGTGCCGAAGCTCATCAGGTGGGGTTTCAATCATGTCATTAAGTGCAAGTATATAAGCCTCGTGAACCTCATTGCCGACCGTGAGGTGGTGCCCGAACTGCTTGCCGACCGCTTTTCTGTCGAGAACATGCGCACGTGGCTCAGCCGTATCATGCCCGCCGGAGACGCGCGTGAGGAGATGCTGAAAGGCTATGACGAGGTGGCGCGCAGGCTTGGCGACGGAGACGTTTCTGACAATGCAGCCAATATCATTGTAAGCCTTCTGAAAAAGAATGGCAATGCAACGACAATCAGCTGATTATAGACGGCATCCTTTATTGTAAATATCTTGCGTTTTTGAGTATGGCTTCGTGCGCCGTTCGTGCGAGCTTTGCGCGGCGTGCGTAGAAGTTTCGCGCGGCGTTCGTAGGAGCTTCGCGCGGCGAACGTAAGAACCAATGACTTTTTTGAAGACTAAATGTAGCAAAAAAGGAGCGGGATTTGATGTTTCCCGCTCCTTTAATGCCCTGTTCAGGAGAGCCGTTTTCAGGTGTCTTTATTTTTACGGTCGCTTATTTCCTGATGACCTTCTTGCCGTTTATTATCACTACACCCTTGTAGTCCTTGCCAACCTGTTGCCCTGCGAGGTTGTATGCCTTTGAGCTTGCAGCCTGTGGCTTCGAACCGAGGATGTTGTCAATGCCGTCAACGGCAGGGGCGTCGCCGTTAAGGTCGTCTATTGCGAAATAGGTAGGAGTCGTGGGCCCGTACTTGTTGCTGCGGCTGCTGCCCATCTTGAATTGCAGCTGCTTCACGGTGCCGAGCTTTGACAGGTCTACCCATGTCCAGTCCTTCAGATAGTAGCGGTCGGCATCGGCTTCGGCGCGGTAGTCGGCGAGGTATACGCGCACACTGTCTTTGGAGTTGTCGGCATGTATGCCGAATATGTCCACATACAGGTAGTCGCCCTTGCTGAAACCGTCGGTCTCGGTGTATGTACGACCGTCGGTAGTGGTGCCCGACATGCCGTCTCCGTTCAGTATTGCGTCTTCAACATAAGCCGTGTTGGTGATATAAAAACCTTTTATGGCATCGCCGTTCTCGCTGTTGAGCACGTTTATGGTGCAATTGTAAGGATATGCCACGGCATAGTTGGCAGAGTTGTGACCGCCGCCGGGGACTACGCGGAACTGCTGGGTGAGGTATTCAGAGCGGTCGAAACCCGTTGCCGTGACGTTAGCGTATGAGAACTCTGACCAGAACAATGACGACGGGTAGGCGCTGTTGGCAAACTCGTAGGAGCCGCTGACGAACGACCCGAACTTGTTTGGAAGGTTGTAGCCGTTCCAGTAGCTGTCCGCGTCGAGGTAGAGGTTCTCAAAAGTAGCCGTTGCGGCATCGCCGGTCACTACTACGCGAGTGGTATCGGCGGCGGTGTTGCCGTCGGCATCGGTCACGGTGACGATATAATCGTCGCAAGCCGTCGGGCTGATTGGCATCTCCACGGTTTGGTGGGCAGAGTTTGTCCATGTGTAAGTGTAAGGCTCGGTGCCGTTGGCAGCCGTAGCCTTAAGGCTTATGCTTGAGCCGCTTGTCACTGTTGCCCTGTCTTCCGCAACGCTTACGGTGAGCTTCTTTTGCACGTAGCCGCCCTCTCCGTTTACTGTGAACTTGCTTGTCGAAGCCATCTCGCTGACGGTGCCGCGCAGGCTCTTCAGCACTACGTAAGCCACGTAGGTGTCGTCCTTTACAAGGCTGTCGGCTGTATAGGTTCCTTCCCTACCTTCCCTTACGAGCAGCGTCTTGCCGCCGGCAAGCACCTCACCGGCAATGGGAGCCTCGTCGGTGGCTTTTCTTACAAGGATGTAAGCCAAAGCCGCTTTATCGCTGTTTATGGCTATTGTTGCCGTAGAGTCGGTAATGGCAGTGACCTTCGGATAGCCGTCTGCGAATGCAGGGGCTGTTGCGTCGTCGCTGTATTCGTATGCGCCTATTGTCGGAGAGACTTGGTTGCGGAAAGTGCCGTTGATGTCGCGCTTGATGTCTGACAGCGGTTTTGCGCTGCGCAGGCTTTTTGCCTCGGCAGGTTCAAGAATCTCGTTGCTGAGGAACGCTATTGAGTCGTTGTGGCTTAGGGAGTCTTGCTTGGCTGCCTGCCATGCGGCAAAGTCGTAGTCAGTAGAAGCAACCTTGGAAAGAACGCCTGTAGAATAGACGTTGTTGCAGCTGAACGAAGTAGAATCTACGGTTGCCGCGCGGTAAACGCGGTAAGCATATCCTCCTGCCTCGTTCTGCAATATGTTGTTAGTGACGCTTATGTCGCCAAGGCTATTGTGGTTGAGAATGAGTGCTGCCGAGCTTGCCGGAGACGTCACGCGCACGGTGTTGTAAGCTATCAGTATGTGCTTTGCCGCCTTGTTGAGGTTTATTCCGGCAGACGTGCCGCTCTTGTTGTCCTGGGAATTAACCGTAATCTCGTTGTTGGCAATGACGGCAGGCTTTTCTGCTGTGCCGTCGAACAGGCGCACGTATATTGCCGAGCCGTATGTCTTAGTGTTGAGGCGCAAGGAGTTTCCTTCGATGCGTCCGCCCTCTGACTGTATGTCTATACCACAGAACTCATTGGTATCTGCCATGTCGTTGGTTATGGTGTTGTTAAGAACCTGCACGCTGTCCTCGCCGCTGATGTAGAGAGACTTGATGCCTGCGTTGCGGAAAGTGTTGCCTTCAATGATGGCTCCTGTTTCCTTAGGCAGTGACGTGTAGCCTGTTCCGCCAATCTTTGCATTGTAGTAGCCACCCTCAATAAGCGAGTTGGAGAGGGTGAAGTAGTCGTTGTTGCTGTTGGCGACGTCCTTGGAGTACATATAAACAGGGGTGATGTCCTGTGAGCGCTCGGTGGAAACGGCTGCATGGATGTAGCAACTGTCCACGGTGATGTGGCGGCTCTGGTTTCGCAGGTGCACTACGGAGGGGAAAGCCATGTCTGTTGTGGTAACCTCTATGCCGCGCAGCGTGAAGTAGCTTGCCCCGTCAAAAGTTACAACGCCATACTCACGTGCTGCCTGGTCACTGCTGTAGCCCGGCGCAGAATACCTGTCATAGTAGATGCGAACGTCGTTGTAGTTGCCGCTCTTGCTCTTTAAGGTCACGGTGTTGGCCGAGCCCATGCCCTCAATGGCAGGAACGTTTATAAGCTCATTGTATTCGCCCTTTTCAACAAGTATTGTCACAGCGCCGTCGATGCCGAAGCCGAGAGCATCGATGGCAGACTGGATAGTCTTGTAATCGCCGTTCTTGCCTACGGTATAAGTGCCGTGCATGCCCTGGTCTACCTTGGTGGAGGCAATGGCTGCACCGGTTGTCGCAATGTCGTTTACGGCTGTAGCTGAAACGCCGGGCGTATTGCCGACCTCTGCATCGCTGTTGATGTCGGCGGCAACCCAGAAACGGTAAGTCCCCGACTTGGTGATGGCGTAAGAGCCCTTAGCCTTGCCGTTGACGATTTCGGCGTAAAGTTTGTTAGTCGAGAATGTTGACAGTGTATCGGTTTGGTAGATTCGTGCTTTGTCTATGCCCTCGCCGCTTATAGCCACGGTGATGCTGTCAATGGCGAGCGAGCCGGTTTGCCCGTCTACTTTGATGTCGATGCGCTGCATAGGTATGTCGTTCTGGCTTTTGCGCACGCGCTCAGGCGCGATGGCTGTGGTGCTGACCGCTGATAATGTCAGCGGGGCGGGGGTGAAGGAACTCACCTCTATGGCAAAGCCCTTGCCACCCGACGAATAGTTGTCGGCTACATACTTGATGGTAATCTTTCCGTCCTCGGAAGTCGAGAAAAGCTCAGAGCCTATGACAGGCTTCGGATAGCTTGAATAGCTGTAGTCTGCCTTGTCCTTTGTTTCGCCGCCCATGTAGATGTACATATCGTCACTGTAGGTGACCTCCCATGAATTAAACTTCAGGCGAATGGCGTCGCCTGCTTTTGCCGGCGCAAACGTTATAGAGCCCGTGAAGGTCTTTGACTCGTTGCCGTCCTTGCCTCCGTCGTCGTAGAACATGAGCGGGTTGTCGCTGCTTACGACGACTTCGCCATTGTCTCCGTTTTGCATGTTTATGGCGTTGACAAGGGTGCGCGAGCCTTCCGGGTCGCCGCTTGCCACGGCTTCTTCCTTGCCTCCGATGTTTACGCTTTCAAGTGACGCGTCTATTGTGCCGCCTGATTTTAAGCCTGACTTCACGTCGTAGGCTATGGTAAAGAGGTTGTCGCCCTCAGAGAGAGTAACCGGCTTGTCAAAGGTAAGGGTCAGGGAATGGCTGTCTGTGGGAGCTGCGTAAGCCGCAACACTGTCATTCTTAAGAACCGATACTCCGCTTATGCTTTCATTGGAGCCTTTCAGGTTGACGGTCATCGACGAAAGCGACAATGGCTCCATGCCGCCGATGGTTTGAATGTTCACGGTGAGCATTGCCTGCTTCTTTATGCCGACAGAGGCGCTTTCGGTAGTTGCCTGTTCTGCGGTAACGGTGTCGAGGCGCATCGGCTGTTGCTTGTATTCGCTCACTGTTGCCGAGAACCCTTCTGCTGAGTAATAGCCGTCGTTGGGGTTGAAAACAATAGTCAGAGCGCCGTCGTCGGATGTGGAACGGATGATTTTCCCGGGGCCTTTGTCCTTGTCGGCTGCGGAAGTCAGTTCCCATAGCAGTGGGCCTTTTGTCCCTTTTCCGGAATAGACGCGGAACTTGGCACGCGCGCCGTAATAAGAGTTTGACGAATAGTATAGGTCGAAGGTAGAGAAGTCTATTTGGCAGACATAACCGCCGTTGCCGGGTGTAAAGATGTTTATGCGGTCGTCGGTTCCGCCTTCATAATCGTCAGACCATTCGCTCTTTGCCTTGGTTCGGAATGTAGCTTTGCCATAGATGGTCTTTTCTACGGTGCCCTGTGAGGCGTGTGAGTAAACAACGTTCTTTACCCTGCGTGCGCCTTTAGGGTTGCCGTCGGCAGGGGTAACGGCTTTGCCTCCGATGACTATGGACGAAAGGGCTGCGTCTACGCTTGTGCCGTCTTTTGCCTTGTCGCTGATGTCATAGGCAAGCCAAAACCAGTTGTTGCCTTCGCTGAGAGTAATGTCCTGCGTAGGGGTAATTGTGAAGTTGTCTCCGTCAACAGTTGCCTCACCTGCCTTTTTAGTTGTGGCAAAGGACGTAGAGTCGAGAGCTGTGAAATAGAGAGTAGCCTTTGCGACTTGTGCCGATGTGCCGTTAGTGGTAAACGAGAAAGCACCGGCAGTCAGTGCCGGCTCCGTGTTTTCTGTCTTGACATTGATGTTGAGGACGGCTTGGCTCTTGTCGCCGAAAGCCACGTTGCCGGTAGAAGCTTGCTCCACGCTTATGCCTTTTGCCGTCATTGCCTGCGGGGTAAAGAGTGAGGCTGTGGCTTCGAAGCCGTCGCTGGAATAGGATGTGGTGCTCTCGAAGACAACGGTCAAAGCACCGTCACTGCTCGTAGAGCGTATCAAGGCTGTCTGTCCTTTCCTCACGTTGCGGATGAGTGATTCTGCGTTAGCCTCCTTGCCGTTGTAGACGCGGATGTACTGGCTGTAGATTGAACCCTCGAAGATGTCAACCATCGTAAAGTCAACCTGCACCTTCTGGCCTTCCACGCCGGGCAAGAACGTGACTTGATATTTCGCATTGGCAATGGTTGTCTTGCCGTCCTTGCCGCCATCGTCATACAGGTTGACAGGCGTTGCGCCTACAGTCACCGTTTGTGGCGTTGAAGACATGATGATGTCTTCTGCTTTTGCCCCTAATGGCGCAGTTAGCAGCATCAAGGCTAAAAGCAGCAGATGGAGTAAATGTCTTTTTCCCATATTGATTATGTTTATAATGTTGTGTATTCAGTTACTGTTTCCAAACAATCTTTTCGGTCTTTCCGTTGTCTTGTATTATGTAAATTCTTCCGTTGACAGGGACTGCAACGCGTTGCCCGTTAATGTTGTAAATCTTGCAGTCGGGATTGAGCATTGCGCGCTGTGCGCTTTGCAACGTCGTGATGCCCGTTGTTATAGGGCTGTCGATGTCGCCTCCTGCAAGGTGCAGGTCGATGGCGCCTGCCACTTCTGTGCTTGTCTCTCCAAGGTCGCCGCACTTCTGATTAACGCCTGTGTAGACCTTCACAAAGTCTATTCCGCTGAGATTGGCGGCGTTGCCGTCGGCATCCACTGCCCAGTCAATATCTATTTTCGACATTGCCGAGTCGTTGGGCAGGTTGTCGGCATAGCCGTAGGCGTAGAAATACTGCACATAGTATGGTTTTGCTTTTGTGCCCTCATTGGCATAGTTGTCGGCAAGGCGTGTGCCTGTGAAAGACATGGTGTCCTTAGCTGTCCACATAGGATAATAGCTGTCCTGAGTATGCCATTGGTTGCGGTCGATAGTGCCGCTTTTGCCATCACTGTCTATCCATCTTATGTTGTCGTTGGAACGGAAGTATTTAATGGTGTAGTTTTTCTTGGTTGTTTTCTTGAAGTACTCGCTACCGGCTATCTCAAACCATGCGTCATCGGGAATGCCGTTGCCGTTGGCATCTTCGCTCACCATTATGATTCCCGGCTCAGAGCTGCCACCGGGGCGCACGGTTCTGCGCTCTGATGCAAAGGCATTGCCAAGAACCTGAAAGTCCATTTTGCCTTTGATGTTTTGAATCTTATGGTCGAAGCCGAAGACGATGTATCCGCCATAGCCACCAAGAGACAATGCGCTTCTTGCATTGCCGACAACATATTCAGACGCTTTCGCAAGCATTGAGTCGGCGGTGTCGCCTTGCTTGAAGCGAGGATAGTCGTTGACGAATTGCCCGGGCGCAGGGCAATACTCATACACCTTGTTAATATAAGGGCTGTTCTGCGCGTATGAGCCTGCCGTTGTTGCGAGAGCTATGAATGTCAATAATACAGTATGGATTCTCATGCCGTCTTATTTCTTTATTTGTTTGTGCTCAATGAGGAAAGCCGCATGGGCAGGAATGTCGCCGGTGGCTACTTTCCATTTCAGTCTGCCTTCCTTGCTGAAACAGTATAGAGTTCCTGGCGTGACGTAGCCCTTGGCATCCGTGATATAGATGTCTTTTGTCTGTGGATGGACGAATATGCCGTAAGGCGTATCAATGTCGGCATCGGTTCCGTCGGTTATTATCTGTCGGGAGACGACACGGTGTGTGGCAACATTGACAATGAAGTAGGTGCGCTCCTGCTTCTTGGTTCCTTCGTTGTATTGCTTGCCGCAGACGTAAAGAGAGTCGCCGTCGAGCCAGCAATTGCCGACAGGAACATCGAGGCTGTCGGTTACTATGTCCTTCTGCGAGTCTACGCAATATAGCTTTGGTTTCACCGTGTAATAGTCTCCCCGGCTTGTCACCCATAGCTGGTGATGGCTGTCACGGCGCACTTGGTAAAGATTTATAGCAACGGGTATGCGCCTTATTTCCTTGAACGTGGCAAGGTCTATAACGGACAGAGTGTTCTCATAATCGGGCACCATATAGCCGCCTGAATTGGCTACGTACATCTTGCCGTCGGCAATCTCCAGCTCGTCGGGCTGGAAACCCACAAGGCATGTGTCTACAATCTCCATTGTCGCTGTGTCAATCTTTGCCACGTATCCGCGTTGTTCATAGTCGGGGTTGATAGACACGGGCCCTGCGTATGACGTGGCGTAAGCAAATCTGCCGTCAAAACGTATGTAGCGGCAGTTGGGGATGTTTATCTGCCCAATTCGCTTTGCCGTCAGCTTGTCCATGACTTCAATCTTGTTGGAGCAATTGATGACCGCATAAAGCTTGCTGCCATATATTTGAATGTCGTTGCCTACGTCGCCGAGTTCCATTGGTACCGACGGGTTGGCATTGCCGTAGATGTTGCGGGTATATATGCCCGTGGCATAGTTGTAGAAATCGAGCGTGGACTTGTTGGTGCCCATGTTGCCTTCATTTAGCAGGTAGAAACCAACGATGCTGTCCACCGTCTGCACCGTGTCTACTTTCTCTTGCTCAGGCACGATGACCGTATAGTCTTCGCGGCAGGAAAACAGAAGGAGCGAAATAAGCACCATGCCTCCCCATACCTTTGCAAAGGCGAGGTTGCTAATTGCAGAAATGGCAGTCTTTATAATTTTCATCATAATATCTTTTATTATTCAACATTTTCTCCTTTAGGAGGGTCTGGTTGAGGGCTTTATAACTTTAGCTTTACTATAAATCTCCAGTTTCTTCCCGGCATGGGATAATTGAGCACTACGTCATATTGCTGGTCAAGGAAGTTGTTGCATTCCACAGCAAATGATCCGCTGAGCCAACGGCAGTTCCAATCCCACGATGCGCTTATGTCGTGGGTGTACCACGGCTGCTCCATGTTTACGGGGATGTTGGCTGAGTTGTGATAACGTTTGCCGACATAAATGAATGCGTAGTTCACGCCGAAGTCTCTCCACGTAAGGTTTGCCGTGACAGACCCGCTGTGCCAGGGAATATAGGCTATCTGTCCTTTGTAAGTTCCCGATACGGGGTCGTTGTCCTTTGGGTTTGTATAGTCTTGTGCTTTTTGGTAAGTGTATGATGCACAAACGTTGAGCATCCAGTCCCTGTGCGGTTGCAACACGGCCTGAGCTGAGGCTTCGATGCCACGTATGTGCACTTTGCCTATGTTCATCATCATCCATCGGTATTGCCCGTTGCCTTTGGGTACGGCTATAATTTTGTCGTCTACATTATTATAATATGCGTCTGCTTTCAGTTCTATCTTTGTCAGCCACGAGTGGTGCAGGCTTTTTGAATATAGAAAGCCTATGTCATATTGCGTCGTCCACTCAGGCTTCAGGTCTACGTTGCCGATGTCTGTATAATAAAGGTCGTTGAATGTTGGCATTCTGAAAATGCGCTTGTAGAAAGCCCTGAGGCTTAGGGCTTCGTCGTGTTTGTAGGAGAGGAACACGGCTGGCGTGTATTTGTTCAGGGCGTGGCTTTGCTTTTGGTAGACATGAGTGCCGAGCAGGCTCCACATGATTTTCAGTTTGCGCCACTGGTAGCTTGTGGCTAAGGCTGCGAGCAGGCTGTGCCGCCACGGGTATACGAAGTTCACGAGGTTTGCACTGAGCGTATTGTATTGGTAATCAACAGAGACGTTCGTGTCCCAATCCTTTGCTATTGAAACGTGGTGCGCAGTGGAAAAATACCATTCCTGTTGGCGGAAGCGGTTGTTGATGTACAGCAGTGTAGTGTCCGGATTAAGGTAGCGCATGAAATCGTTAGCGTACTTTGCGTTTACCTGATACTCATATTTTTCATTTATGCGTTGCTGTAAATGACCTTGAACGAAGAAGTTGCGGTCCCATTGCCGCTGCGATCGTTTCCACACGTTGTTTACTATGGCTCCTGGGATTCCACGCTCGGAGTCATAATAATAGACCTTGGCATTCCACAATCCGTTATTCATTATGCCAAAGAGCGAGCCTTCGAGTCGCCACGATGTTATGTCGCCGTTTCGCCTGACAGCCGTGGTGTCCCATGCCACAGAGCCGTCTTGATATTTACGGCGGTAGCGGAAACGGTATTTGCCGCTTGCGTCGATGCGCTCGGCACTGAACGAGGATGACATTTTATTGCTCCACAGCTGCTCCCAAACAAAAGATGGATCGGAGAGACCAAAGGAGCCGAACTTCTCAGTCATCCTTACGTTATATGGTTTGCCATCCTTGAAAAGTGGACGGCGAGTGCGTATATATACGGTTCCGGCTGAGCCGAAATCCTTTGCCAATTGAAAGATGTCGCTTTTTTGCCCGTTGTATAGCGAAATCTCCTCGATGTTGTCCATTGAGAATTTGCCCAGGTCAATCTGTCCGTTCTGGGCATTGCCCAGTTGTATGCCATCGTAGAAGATGCCCATGTGGTTAGTGCCCATTGAACGCACGTCGATGGTTTTCAGTCCACCCACGCCGCCATAGTCCTTTATCTGCACACCGGAGAAATAGCGTATGGCATCGGCAACGGAGAAGCTGCTCAGCGACTGTAAGCGTTTGCCGCTGAGGTGCTGTGCCGGAACCATTTCGTCACGGCTACTGCCATAAACCGTAACTTCGTCAATGCTTTGAACTTTGTCCTCTAAACTTTGGGCAATGATGATTGAACTTTGAGTTCCCGATATTGGGCTTTGCGTGCTGTCAGAGCGAACAAACCCTTGCGCCACCGCATTGTTCAGTGGCATATATGCGAAAACTGGGAGAAGCAAAAGCATCTTCCGAAGAAAGGACGTTGTCTGTATGTCCATATGTAAAAAACTTTTGGTTCAGCCGATTTTGCCGTCACTCGCAGCTCACGACGAATACTAACAATGGCAGGTCTTCTGGCTCGCAGTCAGAAGCGGACGACCTTCCCAATAAAATGTCAGTGGTCATTACTTGTCCGCTTCCGATAAAGACTGCACACAGCAGCGGGACTGTCGGGGATTCTCACCCCGTTCCCTTTTAATTGCTCGTTTCCTTGCAAACCGATTGCTGATGCAAAGGTAATAATTTTTTATTTCTTTTAAGGCAAAAGGAGAGATTAATATTTTGCTTACTATAAAATAAAACGGTGTTTACATTATATACTTGCAGGAGGGACTAATGAAAAAAGCGGTTCCCCGGTAAGCCAAGAAACCACTTCTAAATATCTTCTTTATTGTCGACTTTAGAATATTGAAATCGAATAAAGATAAATCACGGCAGCCGGTATGGCCATAAGTGATGAGTCGAAACGATCCATCATGCCGCCGTGCCCAGGCAAAATATTGCCACTGTCCTTCACGCCGATAGTGCGCTTGAACAGGCTTTCCACAAGGTCGCCCCATGTGCCGAAAACCACGACCACTGCACCGAGACCCAGCCATTGGTAGATGTTTAGGGTGTGTGGAGTGGCTCCGCTGTTCGCCAGCCAGCCAATTATTCCAGCTACGACAACCGCAAATATGCCGCCGCCGATGCTGCCTTCCCATGTTTTGCCCGGGGAGATGCGTGGAAAGAGCTTGTGCTTGCCTAACAACGAGCCAAAGCAGTAAGCCCCCACGTCGTTTGCCCAAAGAAGGATGAACAACGCAAGCGGGCGGAACATGTCGTAGGTCATAAACGAACCGTCGGCACTGCGTTCAAAGGCGACGATGTTAATCAGCGACAGAGGCATGGCAATGTACATCTGCCCGAGCATGGTGTAAGCCCAGTCTTGCAGGGCGTTGCGGCTCTTGGCATAAAGTTCGCTTATAAAGAGGTAGACAATGGTAAGCACGTAGGGCACCATTATCACGAAGTTGCTGACATAGCCAACGCGCCATGCGGCAACGGCTATGAAAAGGTAAACGCCGCCAACGGTGGAGATGAATCGGTTGACAGATACATCTGCAACGCGGTCGTTTACAAGCCCGGTGTATTCCCACAGGGTCAACGCCGTGATGATGGCGAACAGCAATACCATTGCGCGGGGGTTGAGAAAGCCCGCAACCATGATTGCCACGAAAAGGATGCCGGTAATGCTCCTGACGATAAGATTCTTCTGTTTAGGGGTCATAACGATAAGGCCGCCCCAAGGTCACTCAGTTTGAGGGATGGCTCTTCGCTTAAAAGAGTTCCTTGGTTTGGCATTGTTTTATGTGTTATTGTAAATAATGATGTTCTAATGGTGGAGCGCAAAGCCTTCTGCTTATTCCGCCCCATCTTCTTTAGAGGCATTTTGAGAGTCTTTCTTCTTGTCAAACTCTGCCTGTGCTTTCTTCACTTCGTCTGGCATGTCTTCAAGCTTGGGCTCGTTGGCTTTTTCTTTTGCTTCCCTTTCAGCCAGAAGCTTGTCGTTCTCCTTCATCAGCTCCTCCGAGCGGCTTTCCCATGGACGCTTGCCAAAGATTCTCTCAACATCGTCATGGTATATAACCTCTTTTTCGAAAAGCAATTGCGCGAGTTGCGCATGGCCTTCTTTGTGCTCGGTCAGGATTTGCTTTGCGCGGGCATACTGGTCGTTGACTATCTTCAGCACCTCGTCGTCGATAATCTTAGCCGTTGTTTCACTGTAAGGACGCTGGAAAGAATATTCATTGTTGTTGTAATAGCAGATGTTGGGCAGGCGGTCGCTCATGCCGGTGTAAGCCACCATGCCAAAAGCAGCCTTGGTGCTCCGCTCGAGGTCGTTCATTGCGCCGGTTGAGATTGAGCCCACGAACAAATCCTCGGCGGCACGTCCGCCCAGAAGCGCACAAATCTCGTCAAGCTCCTCCTCCTTCGTTGTTATGACACGTTCTTCGGGCAAGTACCATGCGGCTCCGAGAGCCTGCCCGCGTGGTACGATGGTCACCTTGATGAGAGGATTGGCATATTGGCAGAACCAGCTAATGGTGGCATGGCCTGCTTCATGGATGGCAATGCTGCGTTTCTCGTCTGAAGTCATTACCTTTGTCTTCTTTTCAAGGCCGCCGATTATTCGGTCTACGGCATCGAGGAAGTCTTGCTTCGTCACTGATTTCTTATTGTGGCGCGCGGCTATAAGGGCTGCCTCGTTGCAGACATTGGCAATATCGGCACCGGAGAATCCCGGCGTCTGCCGTGCAAGATAGTCTACGTCGAGTGTCTCGTCCACTTTAAGAGGCTTTAAATGAACAAGGAATATGGCTTTTCGCTCGGCGAGGTCGGGCAGGTCGACATGTATCTGGCGGTCGAAACGCCCGGCGCGCAGCAGGGCTTTGTCAAGCATGTCGGCACGGTTGGTTGCGGCTAACACAATGACACCCGAATTGGTACCGAAGCCGTCCATCTCGGTAAGCAGCGCGTTGAGCGTGTTCTCGCGTTCGTCGTTGCCTCCCATTGCCGGGTTCTTAGAGCGTGCGCGACCCACGGCATCAATCTCGTCGATGAATATGATGCAAGGTGATTTCTGCTTTGCCTGGGCGAAAACGTCACGCACACGGCTTGCGCCGACACCCACGAACATCTCTACGAAGTCGGAACCGGACATTGAGAAGAATGGCACGCCAGCCTCGCCTGCTACGGCTTTGGCAAGCAATGTCTTACCTGTGCCTGGAGGACCGATGAGCAATGCGCCCTTTGGTATCTTGCCTCCGAGCTCTGTGTATTTCTTCGGGCTTTTAAGGAAGTCAACTATTTCCTGTACTTCTTGCTTGGCTCCTTCCTGTCCTGCGACATCTTTGAAGGTAATGCCCATTTCGTTGGCTTTCTCGTATAGCTTGGCTTTGCTCTTCCCGACGTTGAAGATGCCGCCTCCGCTACCGCCCATGCCGCCTCCGACACCTCGGCTGAACCACCATAATATGAAGAAGAAGAACAGTAGTGGGGCGAGGTTGATGAGGATGCTCCAGAAGTCGGCACCGCGCTCGTTGTCATAGCTGTAGCCTGCGAACTTGTTCTTTTGCTGCTCTGCATCGAGGAACTTCTCAAGTTCGTCGACGCTGCCGAACTGCACGTTGACATAAGGGCTCGTGCCTACCTGTTGTGCCGTCATGCCGAATATGGTGCGTATGTATTTCGGCTTCACGAACATCTTCAGGGTGTTTTCTGTCTTGTTTATGACCACACGTTGTGCGTAGCCTTTCTCGACGTATGCCTTGAAATCACTGTAAGATGCCTCTTGGTTTGCGCCTCCGCCCTTTACGATAGAGCCTCCGCCGCCGGAAAAAAGCATTATGGCGAGCACTACGGCTACTATTATGTAGAGCCAGTTCATATTGAAACGTGGCATCTTAGGCTGGTTGTTGCCGCCTGGTTGGCGGTATTGTTTGTTGTTGTCCATTATAAACCTTGAACTTTTGAGCTTTGAACTTTAGCGTCTTCCCACAGGTTCTCCAAGTCATAGAATGCGCGTTGTTCCGGCAGGAAGATATGCACGATGATGTCTACAAAGTCTATTGCCACCCATTGGTCGTTGCCAAGGCCGTTTACGCCTACCGGCTTTTCGCCGGCTTCGTCGCGGCATTTGTCGCCCACCTGTTGCGATATGGCTTCCACCTGTGCAGGGGAGTTGCCCGAACATATTACGAAGTAGCTCGCTATGGCACCGTCGATATGCCGCAAGTCAATGACCACGATGTCTTGGCCTTTCTTGTCTTCGATGGCCTCCGTGATGATTTTCAGTAGTTTTTCTGTTGCTGTCAATTCCATTAAATAGTTGTAAATGTATATGATTTTACAAAGTTAGCGCAAAAAGGAATAAACGCCAAATTTCTTTTATTTATTTTGCAAAAACTTGTGTAGAAATGGGTTGGTGTGCAGCTACGGTGTTTTCACGACTTGCCGCAAGCATTTTTTTTGAAAAAAAGTTGCTGTAAAATTTGGCAGGTTCGCCAAAACTTCTTACCTTTGCACTCGCAATCACGAAAAGGTTGTGACAGTGGGGTATGGTGTAATGGTAACACTACAGATTCTGGTCCTGTCATTCTTGGTTCGAGTCCGAGTACCCCAACACTGTAAAGCCAGACAGTTTTCTACGCTGTCTGGCTTTTTTCGAATTATAATGTCTGTAATAGTTTTAATGTCATGCAAAGGCTTCTTCCTTTAATTATAGGTCTTATGACGGCCGTATTGGTCGATGCGCAGCCCTATGGCAACAGTCATAACAACATGCAACAGTGGAAGGCGGGTGCTGTAGTCAGCGAGAAAACTATAGGGCGGTATAGTTTGGATAAGTGGTTTGTGGCTATGCCGTTGCCCGACAGCGTTTTCGCGCGGATGCAAGGAAAGTCTTACCCGAAAGGATGCCAGGTAAGGAGAAGCGATTTGCGCTACGTCAGGCTGCTGTATGTTGGCTTTGACGGAAAAAAACATATAGGAGAACTGGTTTGCAACAAAGCCATTGCAGCCGATGTGGTCAGTATTTTCAAGATTTTGTATGAGAATAGTTATCCTATAGAGAGCGTGAGGTTGATAGATGATTTTAACGCGAGCGATGAGCTGTCGATGCGCGCCGACAACACCAGCTGTTTCTGTTATCGTGTCGTAAAGGGCAGCCGTAAGCTTTCGGCGCATGCCCGTGGGATGGCATTGGACATTAATCCTCTTTATAATCCTTGCGTGCGCCGAGGGTCAGCCGGGCAAACGCTTGTGCAGCCTCAGACCGCAAGCCGCTATGCCAACCGCCAAACTGATTTCGCCCACAAGATTACCCGGCAGGATTTGGCTTACCGCACGTTCGTAAAGCATGGTTTCAAGTGGGGTGGGGCATGGCGTTCGGTAAAAGACTATCAGCACTTTGAAAAATAGTAGGAAAGTTTTTTACAATACCACTTCTGAGAATCGCGTATTTGCAACGAGACCGTAGTTCGTTCGCAAATACGCGATTCTTGGCTAAAGTTACAATTTATTGATTATTAGAGGTTTGTAGAAATGATGGATTTGCGCTTGTTCCCCTGCGTCTTCTTTACGGCGTAAAGGCGATGTCTTTACGCCGTAAACGTGTCTTATGTGCGCCGTAATTGTGTCACAGGCACGCCGTAATTACCGGGCAAAAACGCCGTCCAGGCAACCCACGCGCGGCGAGTGTGACTCTCAGGATAGCCGTTCGTCACTCTGACCCTCGTTTTCCTTCATTTTTTAGACCTGTTTTGCACCCCCTGGATTTTTGTCATTTTTCTTTATAATGACCTCGCAGGAGATGCCCAATACGGATTTACTTGTTGCAGAAATATTTCCACAGTGGTGCGGCCATCATTGACTGCTTTATCTCGTCATTGGCAAGGATGCGGCGAACGTCTTCCTCTGACAGGAGATACACGTCAAGGTCTTCGGTGGCATCGAAGTGCTGTTTGCCGACAGGTTCCACTCCGCGGGCGAGGAAAGTATGGGTTATGTTGTTGCAAGTGCCGGGGTTCTGGCACGTCTCCATGAAAGGCTCCCATTCGCCTCCTCCGAAGCCCGTTTCCTCCATAAGCTCACGCTTGGCTGCCTCGACAGGCTCCTCTCCTTTTTCTATCACGCCGGCCGGTATTTCCCATTCCACCACGTCAAGTCCGTGGCGGTATTGCCGTTCGAAGATGAAATTGCCGTCCTTGGTGATGGCTATTATGTTTATCCAGCCGGGATATTCAAGCGACCAGTAGTTGTCTTTTATCCTGCCGTCGGGCAGTTGCAGGCGGTCTTTGCGCACTGTCATCCAAGGATCCCTCACCACATACTCTGATGAGAGCACCTTCCAGCGCATTTGTTGGTCGGTGCGTTTAAGCTTTATCATTTTTCGTCTGTCTTAAGTTGCTTTATATACTCTTCAGGTCTACCATGTCATGGTGCTTGCGGTGGCGTTCCTCCACGAGCTGCAAGAGCTTCTGCTTGCGCTTAGGCTGAATCATGCGGCGCACGAAGATGTTTGGTATGGCGACACCGAGGGCTATGAAAAGTATCACGAGCGATGCCTTGATTGCCCAGTTGAAGGCGAATGTAAGCTCTCCGATGACACCGCCCATCTGTATGAAGCCAAAGAGGGCGCGGTACATCATCACGCCGGGAATCATTGGGATTACCGACGGAATGGCAATGACTTGATGAGGAATATGATGCCAGTGCTGCGATTTGCAGGCTATGAGGCTTGCAACGCATGAGCCTACGAACGAGCCTATTATAATGCCCTGATCCAGTCCGAAGTTGCCGTTGCTCGGGCCGAGGTTCACGAAGTTGCGCGTGCAAACGGTTATGATGCCTGTCACAGCGAGCACGGGCATGATGCGGCGTGGCGTATTGTAGATTGTGGCAAAGCCCATTGCGGAGATCGCGGCGGCTATGGCATAGTCTACGAACGTGTTGTGGGGCGTTATGGAAAGGTCTTTCACAAAGTTGTCGATGCCGCAAATCTGTATGGCGAGCACAATGCCGAACGACATCGCGAGTATTATCATCAGTGTCGTTACGGCTCGCGTGATACCCACCTGTACATAGTCGGACACCATATCGCTCACGAAATTAATCAATGGCACGCCAGGCACTATGAACAGGGTGCATGCCATGAGTGGATGATAGGGGGTTGCGCTGTGCATGAACGAAGGCAGGGCGGCGGCAAGAGTGGGGGTGAGGCTGATGAATGTCGTGAGCCATGCCAGCAGGGTGGCGAGGAAGGCGCAGATGGCTATGTTTACATAGCCGTTCCAATGGAGCTTGCCTATGAACATTTTCAGGCGGAAACCGAGGATGGCGGGTATTGACGCGTAGAAGAAGGCTGGCCAGTCGCATCCGAACTGTACGCAGAAGCCTCCGCATGCAAAGCCGGCGCAGATGGCTATCATCCACGGCGAATATTGCTTCTTTACGTGCTTCAGTGTCTCCAGCTCCTGTTCATAGCGGTCGAGACTCCAGTCTTCCTTTATTGCCGTCCACAACATCTTGCTTACTTTGCTTATGACGGTGAACTCCACGCAGTGGCTGTCTATGCGCTGGTATTTGGAGAACGAATGAGTCTCGTCGCTCAGGTTCACCATTATTATGTTGTAGTTCAAGAATATGTGTATGTATTCGTGAGGCAGTCCGAGATAAGCTTCGCAGCGCCTCATGTTGCGCATAATGCGTGGGCAGTCGGCATTGCTTGCCATGAGAATGCAGCCCGTGCGCACAAGCAAGTCGAGCTTGCGGCGCAGCAATTGCACGCTCGAACATTCCTCTTCGTGGCGTTCTTGCCTGTCTACAAAATATTCTTCCTGTTTCAGGGTAAGTGTATCATTTTCAGACATGATGACAGATTTTTACTTAATGATAACGGGCACAGTTGTAGCCTTGCTATGATAAGAATACCAGGACAAGGATTTGAATTGATATGATGCGCAAGAACATGGCGAACGGGTAGACTGTAGCATATCCTGCGCTTGGCATGTCGCTTGCGGTGATGTTGTTGCTGTAGGCGAGTGCGGGCGGATTGGTGTTTCCTCCGGCGAGCACGCCCATGAGTGTATAGTAATTGATGTGGAAGCCAAATCTCCCGATGATGCCTCCGAGCAATATCGGCAATATTGTTATTATGAGGCCGTAGCCTATCCATTGCAGCCCTTGGTCGGTGATGAGCGTTCGGAAGAAGTCCGGGCCGGCTCCGAGCCCAACGCATGCCAGGAAAATGTTTATGCCCATCTCGCGCAGCATCATGTTGGCGGATATGGTGTTGTAGGTTACGAGGTGGTAGCGTGGCCCAAAGTAGCCGATAAGTATTGCTATGATGAACGGGCCGCCGGCTAATCCGAGGCGTACAGGCGTGGGGATGCCGGGAATCCATATCGGCAGGTTTGCAAGGACGCAGCCGAGGGCTATGCCGAGGAATATGGGGATGAGGTTGGGATAGTTGAGCCGCTTCAGTTGGTTGCCGAGAACCTTGTCTACTTTGCTCAATGCCAGCTCTGAGCCTACGACTGTCAGCCTGTCGCCGAGTTGAAGGCGCAGGTGTGGGTGAGCCACGAGGTCGACACCGTTGCGGTTGACACGCGTAACGGTGGCGTCGAAGTTGCCACCAAGATTAAGCTGTACGAGGTTCTTTCCGTTGAGCTCAGGCTTGGTTACGAGTATGCGCCTTGAGATAAGCTCTTTCTCGTATGGTTTCCAGTCAAAGTCTACGGGTTTCCCTATGAGAGCCGTTATGGCATCAATGTCTTTTGGTGCTGCCACGATTAGCACCCGGTCGCCTATGTGCAATTTCGTCTGTCCGTTGACTATGGTGTTGTGTTCTTCATGCCCGCCTAAGATGATGCGCGAAATCATGAAGTGACGGCCTACTATGTGCTTTAAGTTGGCAACGGTGTCGCCGTCGATGCGCTGGTTGGTTACTTCTAATGTAAACGAACGGACAGTGAGCTGTTCGAGCTGTCCAAGGCCGCGTTCGGCTTGGCGTTCTTCTTCTGTGGGTTTTATGCGTAGAATGTACCGCAGCATTATAAAGGCGAGGATTACGCCGATGACGCCCAAAGGATAAGCTATTGCATAGCCTGTGGCTATCTCCGGAGCTTCTACGCCTTTCAGCCCGAAATAAGCCTGCTGTGCCGCACCCATGCCCGGGGTGTTGGTAGTGGCGCCTGAGAGAATGCCGGCAAGTGCCGTCATCGAAGTGCCTGTGGCATAGTGTATGCCGACGGTTGCCAAAAGGCTTATGAAGATGGTTGTCAGGACAAGCATGTTAAGCTGCAGGCCGCCTTTCTTGAACGAAGAAAAGAACCCCGGGCCTACCTGCAAGCCTATGGAGTAGACAAAGAGCACGAGCCCGAACTCGCGCATGAAGTGGAGCAAGTCAACATTGAGGTTGAGATTGAAATAACCGAACACTATGCCGATTATCAATACCCATGTGAGACCTAAAGATACGCCTTTGATTTTTATCCTGCCGAGCACCAAGCCAAGTGTGATGACCAGGGCAAGAATGAAAAGAGAATGTGAAACGCCGCCGCCCCAATAGGCGGGAGAGCCTTCAAAGAGATTTCTTAGAAGTTCCATTGCATAATTGTTGTTTTCCTAAAATGATATAGACATTGTTTATTTTCGGCTGCAAAGGTACAACTATTTTATGATTTGAATATAATTTTAGTAAATATAAAAGCAATTTAATTAAGGGAAAACAGTCAAGCTCTTACCTACTTATAGATGAGACAGAACAACCGCTGTGACAATATTGTCACGATGTGCTGACATTGTGGCACGGTTTCGCTTGCGGCACGAGGATTGCTCAAAAGTGGGTGTAAGTAATTAACATTTTAGAAAATAGGAGGTTAGGATTATGAATGCACGTTACAATTGGCTTCCAGAAGTTTTCAACGACTTCTTCGACAATGAGTTTCCAGCACGTTATAACAACACCACGGCTCCGGCTGTGAATGTGCTTGCTGGTGAGAACGGCTACACCTTGAAGATTGCTGCCCCGGGGCTTACTAAGGACGATTTCCATGTAAGTCTTGATGAAGATGGCAACCTTGCCGTCAAGATGGAGAAACATGTTGACGAGAAAGAGCTGAATGGGCATTATCTCCGCCGTGAATGGGATTACTCTAAATATGAGCAGACTTTCACGTTGCCAGACGATGTCGACAAGGAAAAGATAGAGGCTCGTGTGGCTGATGGAGTGCTGACATTGGAGCTTCCAAAGCTTGGCAAGCAGGAGGCTAAAGTGTCGCGCCGCATAGAGGTCGGGTAAAAGAAACCGACATTGGTTGAAAGAAAATGGAAGGAGGAAAAACATAAGTTTGGTTTTCTACATAAGGTTGATAGAGTTATAATTGTGTGATTGTTAGTTTTTTGAGGCCTCGGATATGAGAATATCTGAGGCTTTTTTTGTAACTTTGCGGTCGAAATAGATAGTTTGTGCATGACAAGATTGTTTCTAATATCATTGGCTCCATCGCAGACGTGGGCACAGGCTCTGCTTCTTGTATTGGGTATTATTGTAGTCCTGCGGGCTGCCGACTGGCTTACTAATGGCTCTGTGGGATTGGCTCGACGCATGGGCGTGCCTCAGATCGTAATAGGATTGACGATAGTGGCAATAGGCACCTCAATGCCGGAATTTTTTGTCTCGCTGATGTCGGCTGTTAATGGAACGCCTGACCTTGCCGTGGGCAATATTGTCGGCAGTAATATCTTCAATGCTTTGCTTATAGTGGGCGTGGCGGCAATGGTTACGCCGATAACAATATTGCCGTCTACGGTAAAGAAGGATATTCCAGTGGCAGTGTTCGCGTCTGTGCTGCTTATGGGCATGACCCTTGACGGACGCATCTCCCGCATAGACGCTGCAATTCTTTTCGCCTTCTTCTTGGTTTTCATTTGGCTTGCGCTGCGTGGGGCGAAGACAGGTGAATCTACAGAAGATGCTCAAACAGGAAAGCAGCTGACTGTAGGGAAGTCAATATGGTTTATGCTTTGTGGGCTCATCGGACTTGTTGCTGGCTCGCAAGTGTTTGTAAGCAATGCGTCGGCATTGGCTCATACGATAGGCATCAGTGATGCGGTAATCGGACTTACTATTGTGGCTGGAGGCACTTCTTTGCCAGAACTTGCCACGAGTGTAGTGGCAGCCAAGAAGGGCAATAGTGGCATCGCTATCGGTAACGTGCTTGGTTCCAACGTGTTCAATATATTGATGATACTTGGAATCACGGGGCTTGTTCAGCCAATGACTATAACCGGCATCACGATGGTAGACCTTGCTATGATGGTAGTTTCTATGGTTTTGCTTTGGCTGTTCTCGTTTACAAAGTATCGCATACAGCGATGGGAGGGCGTTGTGCTTACTGTGGTGTTTGTAGGGTATCTCAGTTGGCTTATAGTAAATGTGTGATGTCTTTTAAAGCTAAGGGTTATGCTCGAAGGGCTTAAGTTTTAAGAAATTATAACAGGGGTACTTGCTAACCCCCCTTTAACAAAACAAGAAATGAAAAACAATGCTTTTGACGGCACGTCAAGCCGACAAACTGTGAGTGTGCTCTTTATGCTTGTAGGCGTGCTCTTTTGCGTTTGCCTTATATTGGCAAACCTTATCGAAACCAAGCAGATTGCCATTGGTCCTGTGAATCTTACCGGTGGACTTTTGGTTTTCCCAGTGTCTTACATAATCAACGATTGCGTGTGTGAGGTGTGGGGCTACCGCAAGGCTCGCCTGCTGATATGGTGTGGCTTTGCCATGAACTTTTTCTTCGTGGCAATGGGTGCGCTTTGCGATTGGATTCCAGGCGCACCGTACTGGCATAACGATGCGGGTTTTCATGCTGTTTTCGGCCTTGCCCCACGCATTGCCGCCGCGTCGTTTGTGGCTTTCCTTGTAGGCAGCTTTATGAATGCATACATTATGAGTCGTATGAAGATTCGTAATCAAGGCCGCCATTTTTCGGCGCGCGCCATACTTTCAACGTTAGCTGGCGAGAGCTGCGACTCTGTAATATTCTTTCCTTTGGCTCTTGGCGGTGTGGTGCCGTGGGGAGAGTTGCCTGCACTTATGCTTTGGCAGGTTTTCTTGAAGACTTTCTATGAGGTGATTGCTTTGCCCTTGACAATCCGTGTCGTTCGTTATCTAAAACGCCATGAAGGTGATGATGCTTATGATGACGGCATAAGCTATAGTGTTTGGAAAATATTTAATATGTAAAAAGATAAAATATGAATGAAAGAAAACAAGAAGGTTTGAAAAACCTTGGTAAGAAGACTCAATACAGAATGGACTATGCTCCGGAGGTGCTGGAAACATTTGTAAACAAGCATCAAGACAATGACTATTGGGTGCGCTTCAATTGTCCGGAGTTTACGTCGTTGTGCCCAATAACAGGTCAGCCTGACTTTGCCGAGATACGCATCAGCTATATTCCTGCTGTTAAGATGGTGGAGAGCAAGAGCCTTAAGCTCTATTTGTTCAGTTTCCGAAACCACGGCGATTTCCATGAAGACTGTGTCAATATCATCATGAAAGATCTTATATGTCTCATGGATCCGAAATATATTGAGGTAACGGGTTTCTTTACACCGCGTGGCGGTATTAGCATTTATCCTTATGCCAACTATGGCAAACCTGGAACTAAATATGAGAAGTTAGCCGAAAGGAGATTTGAAACCCATCAATAGGTTTATTCCTTCCGGCTGCTCTTTATTGGTTATTGTTTTGTTTGCTCCAATGCTTGCTTTGACCGCAAATCGGCAATGGCGCGTGCCTTCTTGTTGACATCGTTGAGATTGCTCTTGCGGTAATAGCTGCGCGAGCCCTCGGCATCGGACAGTACAAGTGAATCAGCGTCAAGGTAATCAATGGCGCATGTGTCATATTTAAGGTTGGTGACCTTGTATTCACCGTTTTTCTCAATCTTCGGCGTGCCACTAACCATGATAAACTTACCGTTCCAGATGTGCCAGTTTGTAAAGAATCCGAGTGAAGGATAAACTACCGGGCTGTCGTCGGCAAGCGGATTTGTTTCTGCTATATATCCTACGCTCTGCGCTTCCCATTCGCGTTTAAGATAAAAGCCGTATTCTCGTGGAATGAAGAAGGTTGCCTTCAGCGAGTCGCTCATATTCTTTATCATACGTGCTTGCTTTTCTTTACTCATGCTTTGGTGGTCACGTAGTGTAGGCATTACGATATAGCACCATATTCCTTCCAACCTGTCAATGTCGACTACCTCATCGGCAATGTGACGGTTGTGCTTGTTTAGTACCAGACCTATACGGTCGCCTATTTGTAGTTTGCCTAATACGCGTCCTTTTCGTTTTGCCTCTATTATGTTGTAGCTCACAGGGTCGGTTCCGTCCTCGGGGAGCAGTACAACTACCGAGTCGGTGCAACCGTCACATGCAAGTCCGTAGATCGTGGAGTCTCCTTTAAGGCGTTGCGTTTTGACTTGCTTGTTGTCAGCCTGTTGCTCGTGTTTGCTGCCACAACCCACCATCAATGCAATGAAGCATAACATGGCGAAAAAGATGTTTTTTCTCATAGCGTGTTCCGATTTACTTGCAAAGTTAGTTATAAATAATAAAAAATACGGCTTGCAATCGCAACTTTGATATTTTTTATCTAATTTTGCACACCAAAGCGGCCGTTTACTTGTTGGCCTATAAGAAAGAAAGCAACAAAAGAAAACGATAATGAAGAAAAAGATTCAGTTCAGCCTTGTCTATCGTGACATGTGGCAGAGCAGTGGCAAGTTCCAGCCGCGTGCCGACCAGCTTGCCAAGATAGCTCCCGTGTTTGTTGACATGGGTTGTTTCGCGCGTGTGGAGACCAATGGAGGTGCTTTCGAGCAGGTTCAGCTCCTTGCAGGTGAAAATCCTAACAAGGCAGTGCGCGCCTTCACGGCTCCGTTACATGCAGCAGGCATCAAGACGCACATGCTTGACCGTGGTCTAAACGCTTTGCGTATGTATACTGTTCCTGATGACGTGCGCCAGATGATGTACCGCGTTAAGCACGCACAGGGCACTGACATAACGCGCATCTTCGACGGTCTGAACGACATCCGCAATATAGCCCCGTCCATCAAATGGGCTAAAGAGGGCGGTATGACTCCACAGGGTACGCTTTGTATCACAACTTCTCCTGTCCACACTCTTGATTATTATGAGAAACTGGCAGATGAGGAGATTGCTGCTGGAGCCGAGGAAATTTGCCTTAAGGACATGGCGGGCATCGGTCAGCCTGCTTTCCTCGGCGAGCTGACAAAGCGCATCAAGACCAAGCATCCTGACATTATAATCGAATATCATGGTCATTCAGGTCCAGGCTTGTCTATGGCATCAGTCCTTGAAGTCTGTGAGAATGGAGCCGACATCATAGATACGGCCATCGAGCCATTGTCGTGGGGCAAGGTTCATCCTGACGTAATATCTGTGCAGAGCATGCTTAAACATGCAGGCTTTGATGTGCCTGAAATCAACATGAGTGCCTACATGAAGGCTCGCGCCATGACGCAGGAGTTCATTGACGAATGGCTTGGCTACTTCATCAATCCCGGCAACAAGATTATGTCATCGCTTCTTCTCACTTGTGGCTTGCCTGGCGGCATGATGGGTTCAATGATGGCAGACCTTGGCGGTATGCGTACAACCATCAACAACCTGCGCAAGAAGAAGGGCGAGCCGGAGCTGTCTATGGACGACTTGTTGATAAAGCTGTTTGACGAGGTAGCTTACGTGTGGCCGCGTGTGGGCTATCCACCACTTGTGACCCCGTTCTCTCAATACACCAAGAACATTGCCCTTATGAACCTCCTCTCTCTTGAGCAAGGCAAGGGCCGTTATGTTTATCTTGATGATAACATGTGGGGCATGATACTCGGTAAGAGCGGTAAGGTGCCTGGTGAGATTGCTCCAGAACTTAAGGAACTTGCCAAGAAGCAAGACCGTGAGTTTACCGACGTAGATCCTCATACGCTCTTGAAGCCTGCGCTTGACGATTTCCGTAAGGAAATGGATGAGAACGGCTGGGAATATGGAGAGGACGACGAGGAGCTCTTTGAGCTTGCCATGCATCCGGAACAGTATCGCAACTACAAGAGCGGTCAGGCTAAGAAGAACTTCCTCGCCGACTTGCAGAATGCAAAAGATGCCAAGCTTGGCGCAAAGGTGTCGCCAGAGGAGGCTGCCGCCTTTAAGCATGCTCAGGCTGATGCCATCGTTGCTCCTGTCAAAGGCCAGGTGTTCTGGGAGTTCCAGGGCGACGGCGAGGCTGAGCCTGCCGTAGAGCCTTACATTGGCAAGGAATACAAGGAAGGTGATGCTTTCTGCTGGATTCAGGCTCCTTGGGGTGAGTTTGTTGAAGTCAAGGCTGACCTTGGCGGCAAGCTCGTAGAGATAAACGCAAAGCAAGGCTCTAAGGTACAGAAAGGCAATGTTATTGCATATATTAAACGTAATGAATAATGGATTATCAAAAGATAATCGATAAATACTATCCCGAAGCCAACGAGCTTCGGGATATTTTGGTTACGCACTCTACAATGGTTGCCCAACGTGCCTTGAAGATTTGTGCAGCCCATCCGGAAATGGGGATGAACCCATATTTTTTGAAGGCAGCCGCCATGCTTCATGACATAGGCATCTGTCGTTGCGATGCGCCCGGCATACAGTGCTTTGGCACAGAACCGTACATCCGCCACGGCATCATCGGTGCAGAGATGCTCAGATACTATGCCGTATCCTTAAATGGTGATATTTCTGCCGGCTTGATGGCAATAGAACCTTATGCCCGTGTGTGCGAACGGCATACCGGCGCAGGATTGACAAAGGAAGAAATAATCAAGCAGAACCTGCCTTTGCCACATCAGGACTTTCTGCCAATGACATTGGAAGAAAAGGTTATTTGCTATGCCGACAAGTTCTATTCCAAGACTCACCCTGACCGTGAGAAAACACTTGAACAGGCGCAAAGAAGTCTTGCTAAGTTTGGCAATGAAGGACTTCAAAGATTTATGTCGTGGCATGAGATGTTCGAGGGAAAATAATAGTTCTTTGCGTTAAAATTGCGAAAACAGACAAGGTTTCGTTTTTAATTAAGTAATTTTGCACATCTATGAGGGTAAAGTTTTTCATCATATTACTCATTTGTGCTGTTATGTTTGCTTGGGCAGACAGCAATGTGCTGTATCCAAGGAAAAAGAGTATTAAGGCTTCTGCCAAAGACAGCACTTTGATGAAAGACTCTCTACTTGCAGATTCCTTGTTTGAAAAAGAAGAAAATGTTGCGCCAGACACCCTTGGCATGGACTCATTGCAGCTTGCCGTTTACCAACACAATAAGGCAGTAGACGACTCTATACGCCTTGACTCCATAAACCGGGCCAAGAAAAACGGCATAGACGCGCCCGTAGAATACACTGCCAACGACTCGTTGGTCTATGATGCCATGTCAAAGACGGCAAAGCTATATGGCTCGTCAGAGGTGAAGTATGAGAATATGGATCTCAAGAGCGACAAGATTCGCATGAGCCTTGATTCAAGTATTGTACATGCCACGGGCTCGCCGGACAGTACAGAAAAGACCGGAGTAAGAGGCAGGCCAGTCTTTCAAATGGGTTCAGACACCTATGACACGGATACCATAGCTTTCAATTTCAAGACCAAGAAAGGCCTTGTGCAGAATGCTTATACCGAGCAAGAGGACGGTTACCTGCGAAGCCAAGTGTCAAAGCGAAACGACAATGGCGACATCTACCTTGCTCATGGACGCTATACCACCTGCGACAAGGATCATCCTGACTTTTACATTTCCCTTTCCAGGGCAAAGGTGCGGCCAGGCAAGGACGTAGTCTTTGGGCCTGCCTACCTTGTTGTGGCAGACGTGCCGTTGCCGTTTGCCATTCCTTATGGTTTCTTCCCATTTACAAAAAGCTATTCGTCGGGCTTTATTATGCCAAGCTATGGCGATGAGAACAACCGTGGTTTCTATCTGCGTGATGGTGGTTACTATTTTGCCATGAGCGACAAGTGGGACCTCAAGCTCCTTGGCGAAATATATACCAAAGGCTCTTGGGGCATTTCAGCAGCGAGCAACTACCGCAAGCGTTATAAATACAATGGCTCGTTCTATTTCAGTTTCCAGGACACACGTACGGGCGACAAGGGCATGCCTGACTATGCCAAACAGACGAGTTTCAAGGTGCAATGGAGTCACAGGCAGGATTCAAAGGCAAATCCTTTCAGTTCTCTGTCGGCAAGTGTCAACTTTGCCACTTCAAGCTATGAGCGCAACAACCTTACGAGCATGTATAATCCGCAGTCGCTCACGCAGTCTACACGCACATCTTCCGTTAGCTGGAGCACGACCTTTTCAAGCATCGGCATGACGCTCAGCTCCACTGCCAACCTCAACCAGAACATGCGCGACTCTACGATTGCCATGACATTGCCTGACCTCAATATCAATATAAGCCGCTTTTACCCTTTCCGCCGCAAGCACATGGCGGGCGACGAGCGTTGGTATGAAAAGATTTCCATGAGCTACACTGGACATCTGAGCAATTCTATATCTACGAAGGAGGACAAGCTCATGCACTCCAACCTCATAAAGGACTGGCGCAATGGCATGCAGCACCAGATTCCAATAAGTGCAAACTTTACGCTTTTCAACTATATAAACGTCAATCCTTCGTTCAACTTCACCGACCGCATGTACACCAATAAAATCATGCGTTCGTGGGATGAGGCGAACCAGCGCGAGGTAAGCGACACCACATACGGTTTCCACAATGTCTACAACTGGAATATGTCTGTGTCTGCGTCAACCAAGTTCTACGGTTTTTGGACTCCGAGCAGAAAGATTTTCGGCGACAAGATACAGGCTATACGTCACGTCATAACGCCGCAGGTGAGCTTCAGCTATGCCCCGGACTTTGGCGCGTCACGATATGGTTATTATGATGCTTATCAGAAAACTGATGCCGACGGCAATGTGTCATTGGTGCAGTATTCGCCTTACCAGAGCGGGCTTTACGGCGTACCGGGGAGAGGCCGCACGGGAAGCGTTTCGTGGGACGTATCTAACAATATAGAGATGAAGGTCAAGAGCGACAAGGATTCTACAGGTGTCAAGAAGGTGAGCCTTATTGACGAGTTAGGCTTTGCCATGTCTTACAACTTCGCCACCGACTATCATCCGCTGAGTGACCTTACTATGCGCTTGCGTTTGAAATGGTGGAAAAGCTACACGTTCAACCTCAATGCCGTCTTTGCCTCATACGCTTATGAGCTGAACGACCAAGGCACACCGTACGTAGGCAACCACACCTATTGGGGAATGGGCAAGTGGGGACGTTTCCAGGGCATGTCGCAAAACATATCCTACACCCTCACGCCGGAGAAAATAAAGAAGTTCTTCAGTGGTGGTGGCGATGAGGATGATGACAAGAAGAAAAAACAAAACGATGAAGAAGGCATTGACACAGACATAGAAAGCAATGTCGACGATGACATGATAGAAGGCCAGCGTGGCGCAAAGAAAAAGAGTGGGGGAGGGAAGACCGACACTGACGGCGACGGTTACATGGCGTTCTCAATGCCTTGGTCGCTTACCTTCGGCTACGGCATAACCATGAGGGAGAACACTGACGTGAACAAATTCAACACCAAGACGATGCGCTATCCCTACAAGTTCACGCAGACGCTAAACATGAGTGGTAACGTACGCATCTCAGACGGCTGGAACATAAGCTTCTCCAGCGGCTACGACTTCGACAATCATGAGGTTTCAATGACAACGGCTTCGCTCCAGCGCGACCTCCATTGCTTCAACATGAGTTGTTCGGTGGTGCTTGCGCCCTACACGAGCTATAACTTTACGTTCCGATGTAACGCCTCCACCCTTACTGACGCTTTGAAATATGACAAGCGCAGTGGGTACAGCAATGCCGTGCAATGGTACTAAACGGCTAAGTGCCTCCCTATGCCTCATTCTTTTGAAGGGCATGGGGAGGCTTTTAATATAATTAATGTGTGTCTTAATATCTATTTATAATGAAGAAACAGACTCAGGCTATACACTTGCCTTACAGGCGCCGCGATGCTTATGACGCTCTTTCAATGCCGATTTACAATGCCGTGGCATACGAGTTTGACGATGCCAAGACAATGGCTGACGCCTTTTGCGGACGCATAGACGCGCCTGACTATTCCAGATGCGAAAACCCCACGGTCGACAATTTCGAGAGTCGTGTCCGTGCCCTTAAGGATGCATTCAGCGTTTCTGCGTTCAGCAGCGGCATGGCCGCCATCAGCAATACCATGCTCGCCCTTACGGCTCAGGGCAGGAATGTGGTTTCCTCCACCCACATGTTTGGCAATACGTTTAATTTGCTCAGCCATTCATTGAAGAAGTTTGGTGTCGGGCTTCACACTACTGACCTCACCGACATAGAGAAAGTGAAGGAGACTGTCGATGACAACACTTGCTGCATTTTCGTGGAGATTATAACAAATCCACAGATGGAGGTTGCCGATTTGCTGGCTCTTGCCGAGGTTGCCCATTCGCATAACATTCCCCTCGTAGCCGACACCACGACCATACCGTTCACCATGTTCTCATCGAAAGATTTTGGCGTAGACATAGAGATAGTTTCATCAACAAAATATATCAGCGGCGGAGCCACTTCGCTTGGCGGACTTATAATAGACTATGGCACGCCCTGCACAACGGGCTTCACAAAGGCCATCAAGGAAGAAATGATATTCAACTTTGGTGCTTACATGACCCCGCAGGTGGCATACATGCAGACGCTCGGGCTTGAAACGCTCGATGCGCGCTATCGTGTGCAGGCTTCCAATGCCCTTCAACTTGCCAAAAAGCTAAAGACATTGCCACAGATAAAGGCAGTAAACTATGTAGGCCTGCAAGACAATAAATATCATGACTTGGCACAGAAGCAGTTTGGCAATACGGCTGGCGCAATGGTGTGTATTGACCTTGCGAGCGAGAAGGCTTGTTTCAACTTCCTCAATCGCTTGCGCCTTGTGCATCGCGCAACGAACCTCTTTGACAACCGCACCCTTGCCATCCACCCATACAGCACCATCTTCGGTTCGTTCTCTGCCGAAGAAAAGAAGGCGATGGACGTACTCGACACCACCATACGCCTGAGCGTGGGCTTGGAAGATGTTGATGATATTTTCGAGGACATTAAACAAGCACTGAAATGAGGTACGATTTTGATACCATAATAGAGCGTCGCGGTAGCGGCGACCTTATGCACGAGGCTCTGAAACCACGGTGGGGCAGGGACGACCTGCAACCAATGTGGGTTGCCGACATGGACTTTGCCGTATGCCCGGCAATAATGGATGCCCTGAAGAAAAGGCTTGAGCACCCCATCCTGGGCTATACTGTTGAGCCTGCCGACTTCCGCCCTGCCATTATAGACTGGGAGCGTTCGCATCATCAATGGGACATCAAAGCCGATTGGATAAGCTTTATCCCGGGCATCGTCAAGGGCATCGGTTTCATTTGCAATGTCTTTGTAAAGCCCGATGAAAAGGTTATCGTCATGCCGCCGGTCTATCATCCGTTCTTCCTTACGCCGCAGGCTAACCGCCGTGAGGTAGTCTGGAATCCGTTGAAAATGCGTGAAGACGGGTATTATGACATCGACTTTGATAACCTGGAGCATATGTGTGACGACAAGTGCCGCTTGCTCATACTCTGCAATCCCCACAACCCCGGAGGCATTTGTTGGGACAGGGAAACCTTGGTGCGCCTTGCTGATTTCTGCTACGACCATAACCTGCTTGTCATAAGCGATGAGATACATTGCGACCTTGCCCTTTTCGGCCATAAGCACATACCTTTCGCTTCTGTCAGCGATAAAGCCGCTGAGATAAGCATCACGATGCAGGCTCCGTCAAAGACGTTCAACATAGCAGGCGTGGTTGCCTCATACGCGATAGTGCCAAATCCGAAGCTCAGGGACATGTTCTTCGGCTGGCTGAAGGCAAATGAGCTTGACGAAGCTCACATCTTCGCCCATATTGCCACAGTCGCTGCCCTGCGCCACGGCGAAGAATGGCGTAGGCAGCTTATAGAGTACATAGAAGGCAATGTCCGCTTTGTAGAAGATTTCTGCCGTGAGCATATACCGCAAATCAGGCCTTTGCGCCCACAGGCAAGCTTCCTGGTATGGCTCAATTGCCGTGACCTCAAGCTTGACCATGAACAGTTGCTCGACCTTTTCATAGACAAGGCTCACCTTGCCTTGAACGACGGCGAGATGTTCGGGCCCGGCGGCAACGGCTTCATGAGACTCAACATAGGTTCGCCGCGAGCTTATGTAAAGGAGGGCTTGGAGAAACTGGCAAAGGCTGTGGAGCAGCTTTGAGTGGCTGGTGCAAAGCCTTGCGGCTATGTTAAAGATGTTAAGAAAGAGTGCGTATGCCGGTTTTTCCCTTAATTTTGCAATAGTGTTTTAAAATGGGAAAGTTATGAAAAAGAACATGTTTTATGTCGTTGCACTTGTTGCAGCGATGACTCTCGCAAGCTGCGGAGGCAAGAACAACACAGCTGCACCTGCTGCCGACTCTACTACAGAGGTCGTAGCCGATATTGCTGCTGAGGCTGCTACGCAAGCTTTGGCTCCTGAGACTCAGCAGGCAATGACTTCGCTGACCACTGCCGTGAGCTCTGCAATAGAAAAGAAAGACACCAAGGCTGTCACTACGGCTCTTGCCAACGTTGCCGCTACGTACAAGGCTCTCGTCAATGCAGGCAAGCTCGACGAGGCTAAGAACTATGGCGCAGCCGTGAAAAACTTCATCTCGAAGAACGCAACCGAGATAAAGAACCTTGCCGGGACTGAAAAGGCTTCTGCCGCCACTACCATCAACAACCTTGTGGCGAGCATCGAAAACCTGCCTACAGTTGCCGCAACCACGGCTGACGAGGCTAAGGCTGCTGTGGCTCAGGATATTGTAAACCTTGCTTCTCCATATATCCAGAAGGGTGCAGCCGCTACAGCTACGGCGGAAGCTGCCGCAACGGCAATCAAGAATGCCCCACAGACAGTGAAGGCTGCTGCCGAGACTGCAGCCAATGAGGCTGTTGACAATGCCAAGTCTGCCGCAAAGGCTGCTGTTGACAACGAAGTAAACAAGGCTACGGATAAAGTCAACGAGGAAAGGGCTAAAGCTCAGAAAAAAGCTTCCGACGAGGTGACAAAGGCTCAGAAAAAAGCAAACGACGCTGTGAACAACGCCGCCAACAAGGCTTTGAAGGGTTTGGGACTGTAAGGCTTCCGGCATAAATGTTGATGAAAAAAATCAACAAAAAGTAAAAAGTTTCAACAACGGAAATCTTGCTTCCAGATGTGTTTTGCAGCTATTGCATGGTAGATGTTGTTCGACTATGATACACGCACGCCGCGCGTGAGTCTTATGTAGGGCGTGCGAGTGAATTAAATACGGCGTAGGAGTGATGCTCCTACGCCGTATCTGTATCGTTCCTACGC
>CAZEEP010000012.1:0-53147 GCA_964511295.1 uncultured Prevotella sp. | reverse complement strand
TCCTACGCTGTAAAGAAGAAACAACTATTTTGGCAATGCGCCCCATGTGTTGTTATATTATTGATTACTAACGAATTATGAATTTGTTCCACCATTTGGATATTTCGGGCAAAACTTTTTCTTGAAGCAAAAATGGCTGTTCCTGAGAGGGGTTGCGAATAATGTTTCTTTACAATATCCGCTCTTTAGAACCTTCTTAGGTTTAAGCGGAAACTGTCGGTGCGGAGCACCATGTATGAGCCGCCAAGTTTTTCCTTAAGGAAATGTTCTTCCAAGTGCTGAATGCCGTACTGCCTCAGCCCTGATGGCTCGGTGACGGGTGTGTCGCCTCCGCCCTCAACGTCTTCGTGTCCTCCGTTTATGTATGGTGTCAGCAATATGAGGCTGTCGCCGGTTTGCTTAAAACGATATAAGAACGAAGTGCTGCCGCCGTTCAACAGCAAAAGTTTGTGCTGAACGCCCCAAAAGAGCTGTTGGTGGCTCAGGTCACATCTTCCGCCCGTGTGGATGGTGTCTATGCTTTCCAAGTGCCAGTAGCCGTCAAGGTCGCCGTTGTTGCTGCCTTCAATGGTGCAGGAGGCGAAAATTGCGAGCGCGAAAAGTGCTCTCAGGCATCCTCGGAGCGCAATCTTCCCTGTCTTGACTATGTTGCTGTATGATAACTTGTTTTTCATTTTCTTTAAGAATAAACTTACATATTGGCAGAAGCTTTACAGTTTTCCGCTCTTGATGATGGTTATTTGCAAGCCTTTGTTATGTCCAAGGATGCTTCCGAAGTCCATGCCGTAAGACCCTTTCACAACCCATTCGTGCGGAAAATGATAAGCTGCCTCTACCATGAAGCTGCCGTTGTGGCGCGGCTTGGGCGTATAGGGCTTGTCGTAGGTGCCATAGCCGCGTTGCCATGAAGCCAACACGCGGTAGTCCAGCCGGTCGGCGGGCTCTCCTTCAAGTCCGAGATGCCAAGCCACGAAGCGGTTGTCCTCAACGCGTATCTGCCCGTTGTCGTTGTAAATCGGCGAGCGGTACAGAGGATTGCCCATCACCTGTCCCCAGTGTTGCCAGCCTGTGTAGTTGTTGTGGTTGTAATAGTTGTCTCGTCCGGCAATATGGTCAGGTATGTTTGAAGTACGGTCGTGGTACACAGGGCCGCTTTGGTATTTGGTATAAAGATATTCCAATACTATCGATCTGAGCCATCGTCCCTGCTTTATGTTTACCTCTCCGCCGAGCATTATGTCTTTCAATGAGTACAAGAAAAACTTGTGCTTTTTCTTTTGCATGTATTCGCTGCCTTCTCCATAGCCGTCATAGTCGAGGAAGAACATCTGCGAGTGGTCTTCGAAATAGTGGTCATAGTATATTGCAGCTTTCCAGGTATCAGCATCATAGGTCAGCCTTCCCACCCAGCTGCCGAGCTGGTTGCCCTCAATGTTGCCGTATGCGCCGTCTGTAGCATCCTGTCCGCCGGGTATGAAGGCGTTGTAGAAATCCTTTAGCCCGTGCCCTGCCTTCACGCCTACAGGCTTCCCGTCATTGCCGATGTGATAGGATGTTCCGCCAAATTGGGCCGCCATTTCCAGCCCCACTTCAAGGTATAAGGGGTAGAAAGCGTATGGTTTGCCTATCATCAGGTAGCCTGCCTTGCTGTGATACAGGGCGTGCTCGGTGAAGCGGCTGTGCTGCTTGGTGAAGTCTTTCTGCCAATCGTCGTCAGTAAAGATGCCGTATGCCACGTGCCCCTTCACGCTCAGCCATCGCCCGAGGGCAGGAATAGTCCAGTAGTCAGGCAATGCGACCCTCACCTGCGGCACCGGGCGTGCGTTTACGCCAAGCGTTTGCGAGCCGCTTGACAGCCTGTTGTTCTTAAGCTCCATTGGGAATTCTTTCTCACCCACCGTCAGCGTGCCGTGTAGCCAGCGTGCCTCCATATATGCCTGTTGCAGTACCGCCTTGCTTGTATAGTGTGTGGCTGCGGCTATGTCTATGCCGTAGCCAATGCCCCAACGGCGCGCTGAGTCGGCATTTAACGGCCGGCTCACGGCTCTGCGCAGGTAGCCGTTGTTCTTTTCAAGCGATGAGAGACCGTAGCGGTTGGCGTTGAGCCACAAGGGAGTATTGCCGTCTGAGAAAGAGCCTTGCATCTCCACTTTATATTGCATGTCGCTGAATGGACGAGCTTTCTGGATATCGTCCTTGTCAATATCTTGCCAGGCATATTGGGCTGTGGCAAAGGATGATTGGATTAAGCAAAGAATAAGTATGATTAAAGTTTTCCCCATATAGTTCATGTTATTGGCTGCAAAGTTAAGAAAAAATATCTAATCTCAATGCTTAAATCTAAAATCAATAGGGATTTTCCCCGTCAAGATAGGGAAAAATCCTTTTACGTTCAATCTTTATTGCCTAACTTTGCAACGTGAAAGAACGAAAATGTAGAACAATATAAAAGATAAGGATATGAAACGGTTTATTTTAGCACTTGCAGCAATGCTCACCATTACGATGAGTTCGTCAGCCATGAGTTACGAGCAGGCTCGCGACCAGGCACTTTTCCTTACCGACAAGATGGCATACGAACTTAATCTTACCGACGACCAGTATGAGGCTGCCTATGAGATTAATCTCGACTACCTCATGCGTGTTGATTCACGTAACGACCTCTATGGCGTATATTGGAGGCAGCGTAATCTTGACCTGAGCTATATCATGCTCGATTGGCAGTACCGTGCCTACTGTGCCGCTTCTTACTTCTACCGCCCGCTTTATTGGGACGGAGGCTATTGGCATTTCGGCGTTTACGCTCGTTACCCTCGCCGTGACTTCTTCTACTTTGGCTGCCCCAACTTCGTGATAAGCTATAAAGGTGGTCACAGCTGGCATCGCAACGGCGGTCGCAGTTGGTACGTCGGTCGCAGGTGGGATGGCCCTCGTGACGGCGGCCCACATCCAGGCATGCGTGCACGTTTCGACAATGGACACTATGGTCCAGGTTATCGTTATGAACCTGGTCGCCGCACATGGACAGGCGGTCCGCAGAACCGAGGCGTTGCTCCCGGCAACAATGGCAATCGTAACTTTGGCAGTTCCAATGGAGGAAGCCGCAACAATGGTAACCGCTCGTTCGGCAACCTTAACAGGGCAGCGCAGAATGACAGTCCGTTGCGCGACAACCGTTCGTTTGGCTCTCGTACGTCCAATAGCGGTGTTTCGTCAGCAGGGTCACGCAGCAATGGCACTCGCTCATTCGGCACTCCACGTGAGAGCAGCACTCGCACTACCGTGACGCAGCCGAGCAGCAGTAGCCGCTCGTTTGGCAACCGCACCAGCTCAAGCAGTAGCTCTAAGCCAAGCCGCACCTTCACCCCGAGTAGCTCAAACCGTTCGTCGGCTCCGTCAAGTTCTCAGCGTAGCTTCGGAAGCAGCGGAAGCTTTGGCAGTCACAGCTCAGGCAGCTTCGGCGGCGGTCGTTCAAGTGGTGGCAACTCGGGCGGTGGCGGTAGCTTTGGAAGAAGATAAAGTATTTTTTGTTTATTAGGTTATAGTTAAAATGATTACGGCGCAGAGGCATAGCCTTTGCGCCGTAATTTTTTTATGAAAGCTTAGTCGTTATTCTATGCTAAAGTATCAGCCGCCTGACCTCGGCGTTGTGCATCTTCTGAATTTCGTTCATCGGCTTGTCGAAGTAGACACTTTGGATGGCTTTGTTGATGATGCCATGCCCCACGGCAAGCACCACTTTGTCGGGGTAAGTGGTCTTAATCCATGTGAGGAAGTTGCGTGCGCGGCTTTTCATGTGCTCCAATGTCTCCACGTCGTCAGGCCATTCAGCGTGTTCAAGGGTGGGGATATATTTGCCCGTAAACGAGCCCCAGTCTCGCTCGCGCAGCAATGGCGTTGCGGCTATGTCTTTGCGGCTGACGCCGTGTGGCGAGGCAATGATTTCACATGTCTGTATGGCACGGTTGAGGTCACTTGCCACAAAAGCGTCTATTTTCTCATTCTTCAAGTCCTCAGCCACTTCGTGCGCCTGCGCCTTTCCTGTTTCGTTGAGTTCACCGCCTTGGTGTCCTTGTAGTATTTGCGCGTTGTTGGCTACTGTTTCGCCGTGGCGCACTAAAAATAATGTAGTCATGATTATTCCTGTTTGTTCTTTGGTTCGGCTGTTGCATTTAGTGAATGCTCAGCCATTAGCCAAGAGTTTTTTCACAGAAGCGTTCTCGCCGACGACCCATATCGTATCGCCTTGCCTGAACTTGCGCTTTGGGTCAATCATGGTGAGGTTTTCCTGTCCTTGCTCCACGCCCACGAGCATGCAATTGTAATTCTCGCGAATGCCGCTTTCGGCAAGCGTCTTGCCAATGAACGGGCTGTTTGCCGACAGGCGCAGCTTCTGCAAGTGCATCTCACGCTGCTCTATGTTCGGGTCCTCAGGCACTACTTCGCCCTTTACTGCATTGCCGAAAGTCTGTAGCTGGTCGTCGTTGCCTATTACTTGAAGGCGGTCGCCGGGGAAGATTATTGCGTCGCCGCCGGGTATGTTTATGCGCTGGTGGCCACGCAGGATGCTGCTCACGTGTATGCCGAAACGGGTGCCGAGTCGCAATAGCTTGAGCGTTTGCCCTGCCCATTCAGAGTCTTCGGGAATGTCGAAATCAGAGATGTGAATGTCGCGGTCGATGAGCTTGTCCTCAAACAACGGACGTTTCAGTCCGCTGACCTGAGCCGCAATGTCGCGTGAGTTGAGGTTCTGAATGAAACGCCGCTCCATTCTTATGCTTCTCTTTTTAAGCTTGCGTGAAAGCACCATTAGGACTATGACTACCACGGCAAGCGTTATGACTATGGCATTGGCAAAGCGGGCGAGATAGTTGCAGATGTAGAAAAGTATGGCCGCGGCAATGGCCATACGGAACAGCACGGTGAAGATGAGCGGAAAGCGGTTGAGGCGGCTTTCGGTCCAAAGCTCCTTGAACTCGTCGCTGTTGTTGTTTTTCGTCACCAGCGCACGCATGAACGGGGCTATGGAAAGAAGCGTGACAAGCCCGGTTGCGCCGTTTGCCCACCAGTGGGGCAGGATATGGCGGAAGAACTGGAGCACCACGGTCAGCATTACAGCCGTCACAGCCACACATAGGATGGTGTAGATGAGCGTGTTGACACCTATTTTTTTCAATAGTCTGTGCCATGTGCTCTGCTCTACGTCGGTGTTCTGGTGAGCCGACCCCATGTGGTTCAGGCGGCGCACCCACTTGCGTGGCAATGCCTTTTCGAGCCCGTTGTAAGCCGGAACAGCCGCACGTATCATATATGGCGTGAGGAAGGTGGTCACCACGCTCACTGCCACAATCACTGGATATATGAAGTCGCTGATGACTTTCAGCGAAAGCCCAAGCGAGGCAATGATGAACGCGAACTCGCCCACCTGAGCCATAGAGAAGCCGCAACGCATGGCGGTTTTCATAGGTTGGCCGCTGAGCATATAGCTGAACGTGCCGAAGATTGCCTGCCCGAAGATTATTGCCAAAACAAGTATGAGGATTGGGAAAGCGTAGCTCACAAGGATGTTGGGGTCGACAAGCATACCCACCGACACGAAAAATATTGCGCCGAAAAGGTTCTTCACAGGCTCTACCAGCTTCTCTATGCGCTCCACCTCAATGGTCTCTGCAAGGATGCTGCCCATGACGAATGCACCGAAAGCCGACGAGAAACCTACTGCCGTGCTTATCCAAGCCATAGCGCAGCATAAACCTAAAGCCACGATGACAAGCGTTTCGTCGGTCATGAGCTTGCGGGTGGCGCGAAGGAAAGACGGCACGATATAAAGCCCTACCACGAACCAGAGCACGAGGAAGAAGCCTATCTTTAGCAACGACCCCAGCATCTGTTCGCCGTCGGGATTGTTGCCGGAGGCTATGGCTGACAGCATCACCATCATGACAATGGCGAGAATGTCTTCAAGGATGAGGACGCTCATCACAAGTTTGGCAAACGACTGTTGCAACAGTCCCATGTCGTCAAACGCCTTGTAGATGATGGTTGTTGACGACATGGCGAGCATGCCCCCAAGGAATATGCAGTCCATTCGTCCCCACCCAAAGGCATGGCCAACGCACATACCCGTCATCATCATGAAGAACACTGTACTCACCGCCGCTATTATCGACGCCATGCCCATCTTCAATATCTTCTTGAACGAAAAGTCAAGGCCGAGCGAGAAAAGCAGGAACATCACTCCTATGTCAGCCCACGTCTGTATGTCGGCTTTGTCTACCACCGACATCGTGAGCGGCATGTGAGGCGATACTATGAAGCCTGCTACGATATATCCAAGCACAAGCGGTTGTTTGAGTTTCTTGAAAATGAGTGTGACGATGCCTGCAACTATAAGAATGAGCGCAAGGTCTTTGATAAGAGCGGGGAGTTCTGACATAGTTAGGAGTTATTTTGGTTAGGAGTTTTCTCAGTTAGGAGTTTGGTGTTATTTTAGTTAGGAGTTATTTTAGTTAGAAGTTAGGAGTTGGTTCGCACGATGAACACGATAAATTCCTAACTCCTAACTTCTATCTCCTAACTGAGAAAACTCCTAACTATTAAAGCTTTCTGTTATTTCGCAAATCTTCACGATTACGTTTACAGCCTTCTCCATCACTTGCACAGAGACGAACTCGTAAGGACCGTGGAAATTGACACCACCGGCGAAGATGTTCGGACAAGGCAGGCCGCGGAACGAGAGCTGGGCTCCGTCAGTGCCGCCGCGAATTGGCTCTACCTTTGGCGTGACCCTGCTCTCCTGCATAGCCTTAAGCACAATGTCTATGACATACATATTGGGGTCTATCTTCTCCTTCATGTTATAATACTGGTCCTTGATGTCTATAGTGACCGTGCCTTTGCCGTACTTTTCGTTCATGTCCTTGGCTATACGCTCCATGAAGTCCTTGCGGGCTTCAAACTTCTTGCGGTCGTGGTCGCGGATGATGTAAGCCAGCTTTGCCTCCTCGCAGTGGCCGCTGATAGACAGCAGGTGGTAGAAACCCTCATAGCCCTCTGTAGTCTCAGGAATCTCAGTCTCAGGAATCTGGTTGTTGAACTCGCAAGCCAGCCGGGCAGCGTTTATCATCTTGCCCTTGGCATAGCCTGTGTGAACGCTCACGCCCTTGATGGTGATTTTTGCCGATGCGGCGTTGAAGTTCTCATACTCCAAGTCGCCAATGTCGCCGCCGTCCATCGTGTAAGCCCACTGGCAGCCGAACTTCTCTACGTCGAAATGGTGGGCGCCCATGCCAATTTCCTCGTCGGGGTTGAACCCCACGCGTATCTTGCCATGCTTAATCTCCGGATGGTCACGCAGATAACACATAGCCTGCACGATTTCTGCAATACCGGCTTTGTCGTCAGCGCCGAGTAGCGTCGTGCCGTCTGTCACAATAAGGTCTTCGCCCTTGTGTTGCAATAGCTCTGGAAATTTCTTGGGAGAAGACACTATGCCTGGCGAGAGCTCAATGTCGCCGCCGTCATAGTTTTTCACAATGCGAGCCTTAATGTTGGCACCGCTTGCGTCGAGAGCCGTGTCATAGTGGGAGATGAAGCCGATGGTGGGCGCGTCTTTCTTGGTGTTGGAAGGCAACGTCGCATAGATATAACCCATGCTGTCCATCTCAACGTCTTCCAGCCCTTCCCTTTCCAGCTCCTCCTTCAGGTATTTGGCAAATATCAGTTGTTTCGGTGTACTTGGCACAGTCTGCGAGTCTTCAGCCGACTGTGTGTCAAACTTGGTGTAATTGATAAATCGTTCTACAATGTCCATAAGTGTTCTAAGTGTTTATCATTTCGATAAGCACAAAAGTACCAATTTCCACGAGCAAATGGCAATTTGCGTAGTTAAAGTTTTTTAAACCTGCATCTCTAAACTGCTTTTAACGCTGTTATTAAGTTTAAACTTTTTATTTTTGCATCACAATAACCATTAAAAGATAAAACAGTTATAATGAAAGCTATTAGCACAACCAAGGCTCCGGCAGCCATCGGACCTTACAGTCAGGCAATTCGTACAGGCAATCTTATTTTCGTCAGCGGCCAGCTCCCTATCGACCCTGCTACGGGCAACTTCCCTGAAGGCGGCATAAAGGAACTTACCCGCCAGAGCCTCACCAACCTTAAGAATATTCTTGAGGCTGAGGGCACAGACATGGCGCACGTGGTAAAGACCACCGTCTTCCTTGCAGACATGGCAGACTTTGCCGACATGAATGAGGTGTATGCCCAGTTCTTCCAGGCTCCATTCCCTGCTCGCTCTGCCGTCGCCGTCAAGACGTTGCCAAAGAACGCACGCGTTGAGGTAGAAGCCATTGCCGAAGCCCTGTAAGCTTATACGTTTAATTTAAGCAAGAATTGACCACGAATATCTCCGGTAGGATAAAGGCAAGCCTTTATCCTACGGAGTGATTTGATATGGATCTACTCGGATTGAAATACAACCTGACTTTTTAGTCAACAACTGCTTCTCATAGATGATGTATTACATGCGGTATTTCCTTCTCTATCTTTGAGATAAGGTTTACATTGTAGATTCCCAACTTCGGCATTCCTCGTACCTAATGAATTAGTTGAATTATATTGCAAGCAAGAATGTGAGAAAGGACTTGAGTCTTGAATGCCTTGCAGGTTCTGCGGCAAGTTCAATAGGATGCAGTTGCTGGACTATCTTGATGTTAACAAGATATTCTTTGAGTTTATCGGCATAAGTATCATTATTGAGCAACAACCACAGTTCGTCATCAATGTATGCGTGGTCAACGTTTCGCCTAATCCATGATGCAGAAGGTGCCTCAGTCTTGTTGCAACCATTAGTTTTCCAAGACAAATGCCAAAATTTATCAGTCTTGAGATGATAGAAAGGATAACACAAAGGTGTAAGGTTCTCCTGCCTACCATCCATGAAATATTTTCTAAAAAGAGGCTCATACAATGCTTTCACTTCATCATAGTCAAACCTATTGACCTTGAATGTTCCATCTTTAATCCCTTTGATAATGGACAATATCAATATCGGTTTAGCGATTATACGTATGCCACCATGACCTACACTTCCTTGGCGCATGTGGTCAATAGAGTTCTCATAGTACGCAAGTGCAGCATCATAGTTGAAGAAGCGGAGGATTTTTCCCATAGAATATTTAGCTTAGAACGCTGCAAAAATACACAATTCCATTGACAAAGACAACGCGAAGTGAAATTTTATGCCATATTATTTCTTGATTCAAATCATTCTTTGTAAATTTGCAGATGCATGACGTATTATACTGAGTGCAAATTTTCGATGGTTAAAGATAGCGATATCTGATTTCTGAAGACTTACTACAAAGTACCCTTCCAAAATACAAAGCTAAAGTCGTCAGAGATTAAGGTACGCCTGCATTATAGGCGTACCCTTTTCTCTAACGTTCTTTAGCTTGGCTAACTGTGGAAGGGACGGCCTGTAGTAGGAACTGAAAGATTAGGGTGCGCTTTCTTTGTATCCTAGTCAGAACTAACATAAATAAAGTCCCTTCCACAATGACTACAAAATATGTTTTCTCTGGCCATGAGTCGTTTTCCTGTAAGCAGTTGTGGCTTAAAAAGGGCTACGATTTTTTGGTTGATGGCAATAATTTCAATGCTCCCGACTCTGTCGTAAAGTTGGGGGTAGGGAAAAATATGGTTTCGTCAATACGTTATTGGCTTCGTTCATTCAAGATGACAGTCAACGACGAATTGACGTCGATGGCTCATTATATTTTCGATGATAAAAATGGTAAAGACCCATTTATAGAAGACCTTGGTACCCTTTGGCTTTTACATTTCTTGCTTGTCTATAGCGGAGAGGCAACTTTGTACAATTGGTTATTTATCAGACTTCAGAAGGAGCGTAAAGAGTTTACCCGCCCACAAGTAGTAAATACAGTTAGACGGTACATGATTGAGGCTGGCAAGACAAACGCTTTTAATGAGAACACCGTTAAGAAGGATGTCGGAGTATTGCTTCAAAACTATGTTCAGCCAGTGAAGGCACATACTTTTGAAGAATATACATCATTGCTGCTTGACCTTGAGCTCATAAGAACACCTGACGAAGGCAAAACATACCAGTTCAATTTTGAAGGCAAGAGGAAACTTCCTGTTGAAATATACGTTTATGCAGTCCTTACATGGATGGGAGAAGACAAAAGTATATCTTTCTCATCACTACAAGATTTGAGCCTTATATTCTGTTTGAGTGACATGGAAACAATAGAAATGTTGCAAAAAGCAAGTGAGATGTTTCCAGACAACCTGCATTACAGTGATGTTGCAGGAGTGCGCCAATTACAAATTACAAAAAACATTGTCCCTAAGTCCGTATTAGACAAATACTATCATAATGAAGAAAATTAGTCTTTCAGCCAATATAGAAACAGGTTTTGCTGATAGCAACCAATATATAGCAACTCCTAATGCCAAGCAGGTAGCTGCGAGCATTGTCAATGGATTCCAATCTGGAATTCATAGCTATACTATTATTGGTACATACGGAACTGGCAAATCAAGTTTTCTCATCGCTTTAAAAGAGGATCTTCTAAATAAAAACGGTGAGAAGAGACTCATTTCAAATACAAAGGTATTATCGAAAACTCAGAAGTTTGAAATTCTTGATATTGTTGGCGACTATGCAAGCCTTGCCTTATTGCTTGCAAGGCGATTGAATGTTGAAGGTAATACAGAGAGCGTTATTGATGCGTTACGTAGCTATTACAACAAGCTGAAGAGCAGTGGAAAGTTCCTTGTTATAATGATAGACGAGTTTGGCAAGGTACTTGAGCATGCTGCAAAGAAAGCACCTGAGAGCGAGCTCTACTTCTTGCAGAAATTAGCAGAGTTTGTCAATGTTCCTACCCGAAATATTCTTTTGCTGACAACACTTCATCAGAATTTCAGTGCTTATGCCAAAGGATTAAACCAGGAACAACGTAATGAATGGACAAAGGTAAAAGGTCGTTTCCAAGAAGTTGTCTTTGTCGAGCCTGTAGAGCAAATCTTATATCTTGCAGCTAAACAGAATAATGAAAGACGGGAGATTGATGACGAGTTTGCTTTCAAGGAGATTTATCAATTGGCTAAAGACACGAAGTTCATTTCCAAAGGACTGGATTTGAAAACGGCGGAAAGTCTTTATCCTCTGGATCCGTTTTCTGCTTTTTGCATTACACAGGCTATCCAAAGATATGGTCAGAACGAGCGGTCGTTGTTTACATTCTTGAATGCTCAAGGAACCAATTCCATTAGTACATTCAAAGCCGACAAGCATCTGACATACAACTTACAAGAAGTGTATGACTATATAGTTTACAACTTCTATTCGTATCTTAAAGACGCGAACGTTGATGCAATGAATTGGAGTGCCATGCGTATGGCTATGGAGCGTGTTGAAGGACAAGACTGGCAGACGGAAAAAGAAATGATAGACGCTATCAAGATAGTAAAGACCATTGGCATGCTCAACTTGTTTGGTACTGCAGGTTTTGTACTCAACAGAGAACAACTGGCAGACTATGCCAAAAATGCTTTGGATATTGACGATGCATTCAAGATTATAAATGAGCTGGAGCGCTTTAAGATAATCAGATATGCAGAATATAAGCATCGCCTTATCCTGTTCGAAGGAACTGACGTAAATATTGAAGAAGAAATCTCCAAAGCAGGCATGGTTGTCAGCCGTCCGGTGGCTTATGTAGCAGAACTTCGGGCATTCTTTGAAAAGAAAGTTGCACCAGCTAAAGCAACCTATTATCATCGTGGTACTCCAAGATTCTTCGAGTACATGGTATTGGAAGAAGGTATGGATATTGTCCCAACTGGAGATGTTGACGGTTACATAGAACTTATCTTCTCTTCTCAAGATAGTTACAAAAAACAAATTCGACAGTTGAGTTCAGATAGTGAGCACGCCATAATCTTCGCCTACTTCAATAATACAGACGAGATTGTTGACCACCTTTATAATATTGACAAGTATGACTATATCCTTCGTCATGTTCTCATTGACAAGTCGGATCGAGTTGCTGTAAGTGAGATTAACAATCTTCACGACTACGAGACCGTTCAACTGAATAAGGCTATACATGATAGTCTGTTCAACTTCTCAAATAATGTAACGTGGATTTACAAAGGTAAGGACTTACCAGTACACTCGCAGAAGGACTTCAATAAACTTTTATCGAAGGTTTGTGATGAAGTTTATAGCCTTGCGCCAGTAATGAAGAATGAGCTGTTCAATAAAAACAAGCTCAGTGGCTCAATATCAAGTGCCAAGGCAAAATACCTGCATGCTCTCGTAGAAGACAGCGACAAGCCAGAGTTGGGATTTGACGATAACAAGTTTCCTCCAGAGAAGACTATATACTATTCGCTTCTGAAAAATACAGGTTTGTATGTTAATGGCGAATTTACAGACAAGCCATCCAATGACGAGATAAAAACATTGTGGGATGCATCGGAAGAGTTTCTTAAGTCGACGACAAGTAAGCCGAGGAAGATTTCTGAATTGGTTAAGAAGTTGTCGGCTCAGCCTTATAAGTTGAAAGCAGGATTCCTTGATTTCTGGATTCCCACATATTTGTATATTAAGCGTCAGGACTATTCCTTGTATGGTAATAATGGTGCCTATATACCGGAGATAAATATTGAGTTCTTTGAGTTATTGCAGAAGCATCCTGGGGAATACCTTGTTAAGGCATTTGATGTGTCTGGAGTAAAGATGGAATTCTTCAACCAGTATCGCAAGTTTGTAAACTTGGAGGCTGTTGGCGGGATAAAGAGCAACCAACTCATAGACACTATCAAACCGTTTTTCTTCTTCTATAATCGTCGACTTAATGACTATGCAAAGCATACTAATAAGTTTGACCATGAGGAAACAAGAAAATTTCGCGATATTCTTGCAAAGGCGAAAGACCCAGAGAAGACTTTCCTTGAAGATTTGCCGGAAGCACTTGGCTATGATAAAGAAGCCAAGAATAGCGAACAGTTTGCAAAAGAATATGCATACATCATCAACCGTGCAGTTAAAGAACTTCGTGGCTGCTACAATAAACTGATTGACAGAATAGAGCAGAGACTTGTCGAAGTCCTGGGGGTGTCATCGTATGAATACAACGAATACGTAGTAGAAATAAGGCAGCGCTTGTCCGCAGTTAAGACTTTCTTGCTTACTGACAGGCTGAAAGAATTCTACAACCACGCAATGGCAGAATTTGACAATCGTACAGAATGGTACCAGTCGATATGCTATACAGCACTTGACCAGCCTCTTGAGCGTTTGCGAGACAATCAAGAGGAGAAGTTGATAGAAGAACTGACAGAACTATTCAAGGAGTGTGAGAAGTATGCCGATATATCAAAGGTAAAGACCGATAATGATGACGAGGTGTACTCCTTCGACTTAGTCAGTGCAGACGGTGATGTGGTAAAGCCGCAGACATATCAACTAAACGGCAAAGATAAAGCAGAGTCTCAGAAGCTTGAAGAGAACTTGAACGCAGTGCTTAATGGTCATGACGATGTAGCTGTAGTAACGCTGTTGCGTATGCTGAAAGGGAGAATGAATAAATGAAGATAAGACAGATACTTGGAATATCAGGTGGCAAGGATAGTGCAGCATTAGCAATTTATCTTAAGCAGAAATACCCTAATCTGAAGATAGAATATTACAACTCAGATACAGGATGTGAACTTGCTGAGACAGAATTGCTCATTGACAGATTGCAAGCATATCTCGGTCATATAACAAGATTACGGGCAGCCGAAGGCAGTCCTGAGCCTACTCCATTTGAACATTTCCTCAAAGCTATGGGTGGCTTCCTTCCATCGCCACAAGCACGGTGGTGTACTAAGAAGATGAAACTAGATGAGTTCGAGAAGTTCGTGGGCAACGATATGGCTATATCTTATGTAGGAATACGTGGCGATGAAGACCGAGATGGCTATATTTCGTCAAAATCAAACATCCAATCCATCTTTCCCTTCCGTAGAAACATCTGGAGTCTGGATGTCGTGAACAAATTCCTACATAATGAGAACTTGAAGCAGATAACGGATATCTATGATAAACTTTGTCCCGATGGCTTCATGAAAGAGGACTTGATGGAGGTTGTGAAAAGGCCGATAACCAAACAGTTTTACTATTCAAAGAAGCTCAATGCACTACTCGACTTTGATGTCAAGATGTTCAACCATGCGGTATTCAACTTCTTACATACTACAGACTATCCTGTTGGTAAGTTGACCGAAGAAGAGTTTCCGCTGCTTGACAATGAAGACGTTATCGTTAAAGACGACGTTTTCCGTTTGCTCCGAGAAAGTGGTGTTGGTGTACCAAAATACTATGAGGAGATTCCTTTTGAAGTTGACGGGAAGAAAGGAACATACTGCCGTAGTCGAAGTGGCTGTCATTTCTGCTTCTATCAGCAAAAAATAGAATGGATATGGCTCTATGAGCAACATCCAGATCTATTCAAGAAAGCAATGACATTCGAAAAGGATGGATATACATGGAACCAAGGCGAAAGTCTTGTCGACCTCATAAAACCAGAAAGAATTCACCAGATAAAACTTGATGTGATAAAACGTCAGGAAGAAAACAAGAAACAAAACAAAGGCACAACTCTCGCCGACATATTCGATGATGAAATAATGTGCGCAAACTGTTTTATATAACGAAGATGCTTAAAGATGCTTACTTTTCAGATATAAGGAGATATGTATCTCGAACTAAGTGGGAGCCTGTTGGCTTCTTCTCGGAGGGATTATGCAATTCCACTTCCTTCAACTTAAAGTTAGGCTTCTTCTCTTCTTCTGCAATAAATCTTCTATCTGACGGATTTGCTGAATTTATTTACAATGGAGGTAGAATGCGAATGGTTATTAATGACATTCTCTCTCCTGAGGATAAAGAGGCTATTAAAAACGGACTCAATCAAGAATTCGCAATTCCAGCTCTTGATTTGAATAATATTGAAAGTATCAAGTCTGCTTTAGATGAACGTGGTATACATTTTTTCGAGTGCCTTTCATGGCTTATACGTAACAATCGCATAGGAATAAAAATTATTTCACCCAAAGATGGTATAGGTATATCTCATTTTAAATGTGGATATTTTTCAGATTCAGTTAATACTGTAGCTTTTGAAGGAAGCTGCAATTTTTCTCGTATGGCTCTGATTGAAAATAATGAAAGCATTTCCATTTTTTGTAATTGGGATGGAGTCTCAGATAACATGCGTACGCAATCATTCATTGATGATTTTGAGAAAACTTTTTCAGGAGAAGATGATACTGTCAAATATTTGGATGCTGAAAATTTAAAGAGCAGAGTTGTAAAAACATTTCACTCCAAAGAAATAGAGCAATTATTAAAGGATGAGCAAAGCATTATCACAAACCAAGTAGGTAAGAAACTTTCTACAACAGTACTACTTTCTCTCCAAAGAGCTCGGGTTAAGGTTGCGTCTGCAATACAAAAGGAACGAGAGTCTTTTGTTGATATTAGTAGTAAAGACGAACCACATTTCCCTTATGCATCTGGTCCAAGACCATATCAGCAAGAGGCGTTTAGAAATTGGAAAGGCAATGGGCAGAAAGGTTTGTTTGCCATGGCAACTGGTACTGGTAAGACTATAACAGCATTGAATTGTCTGCTAGAGATATATAAAAGTAGACACTATTATAAAGCCTTGATACTTATCCCAACAATTACATTGCTGGATCAATGGAAAGAAGAATGTGAAAAGTTCAACTTTTCACATATATATACTGTGTCAAATAATAGTAAGAACTGGCGTAATGATATTGAACGGATTATGCTTCTTGAAGAAATGGATCCTAAAGGAGATGCCAATTCGTATATCATAATAGCCACCTATGCGTCTTTTGCAAGGGAAAATATTTTCAAAGACTTAATGAGCTTCCCTAAAAAGAAACTATTATTGATAGCAGATGAAGCACACAATATGGGTTCCAAAAGCATATTGGATAGACTGGATGCAATACACTACATAAGAAGAATTGGTCTATCTGCAACACCGGAGAGGCAATATGATGAAGATGGAAATAAAGCTATACACAAATTCTTTGGTGCAGAAGATAAATATACATTTGAATTCTCTATGCAAGAAGCCATATCAAAAGGTTTCCTTTGCAGGTATTACTATTATCCACATCTAGTTAGATTAACAGATGACGAGATGACAGCCTATAAGGAAATATCTAAGAAATTGGTCCCAATGTTCAATTACCATTCTGGTAAATTTGGAAAGAATGATGAAATACTAACGGCATTACTTCTCAAGAGAAAACGTATCATCCATAAAGCTACAAATAAGCTGGCAGCATTTCATGATATTATAGAAAACCATATTAAAGAAAGGGGAAATCTGAAATATACTCTTGTCTACGTGCCAGAAGGAAATGTTACAGATAGCAATAACGCTGATCTATATGAAGCCGCTTCAGATGACGATGATTATACATCACATCTGATAGACACGTATACAAAAGAGATAAAGAATGTTAGACCTCATACTACCGTTATGCGTTTTATGTCTGATACAAATGAACGTAAAAAAATATTGCAACAATTCGCTTTTGGAGAATTAGAGGTTTTAACTTCTATGAAATGTCTAGACGAAGGCGTTGATGTTCCAAGAAGTGAAACTGCAATTTTTTGTGCAAGTACAGGCAATCCACGACAATTTATACAACGACGTGGTCGTATCCTTAGAAAACATCCGGATAAGCATTTCGCTTATATTCATGACTTAATAGTAGCTCCAGAGATAGAATATTCATCATCTTCGTACAATATGGAGAGATGTCTACTCGGTGGCGAATTAAGACGCGTTAGAGATTTTGCTCTTCTGAGTGAAAATGCTGATGCGTCAATCACAGAACTTGAAAACATACTTGATTATTACAAACTTTCAATATTCTAGCCTATGGCAAATATATCAAATAATGAAAAAATGATGGATTCGGTTCTTCTGAATGAAGATCTGATGAAATTGGGAAAGTACAATCCTGCATCTATTCAATCAATATATGCGGCTATGGACTCTGACAATTATATTGTTGGAGCAGTAGCAAGAATAATATTGAGAGCAGATGAAGGTAGCTCTGAAAACGAAATCTATAAAGAAGTAAACGATTATCTAAAGCGCAAAGTATGATATTCAAAGCAATCCACATTAAAAACTTCCGAAGCTATTATGGCGACAATGAGTTTGAATTCAAAGAAAATGGACTCACTCTCATCGTCGGTGGTAATGGCGATGGTAAAACAACATTCTTTGAAGCGTTACAATGGCTATGTAACACTACTATGTTGAACCAAGACGCAAATATAGTAAACTTCTCAGAAATGCGTCGTAATGAATTGGAAGTTGGTGAAAGTGATGAAGTTAAAGTAACTCTAGACTTTTACCAAGATGGTGACAAGACAATAGAAAAATCTTTTACTGTCACACGTGATGGTGAAAGAAAATATTCTACAAGCAAATTGTCTTTCAAGGGTTATGAATCTGATGGAATAGATTCAAAACCTGTCGATGGTGGCGGTGAGATACTTGTAAAGCGTTATTATGATGCCTTTATCCGCCGTTTCAGTCTATTTAAAGGAGAATCAACTCTTAACGTGTTTAATGATCCTACAGCATTGAAAGAGTTAGTGGATAAGTTCTCCGGTGTCAAAGAATTTGAGAAAATGGCTAACATGACATCAAACTTCGAAACTAAGTCTAACAACCAATACCTCAGGGAGTGCTCTACTGATAAGAAAGTTGCAAAACAAGCAAAGGAACTTGAATCGCAACTCTCTCAAGTTACTGAGGATATTAATGAAAAGCGCAAAGAGATAAGACATAAGAAAGAATCTCTTGATCTGTACAAAAACAAGATTTCAGACTTGGAACAAGCTAAGGAGTCTACTGATAAATATCAGGATATTTCTAGTCGTCTGTCTGAAAAGGAAAAAGATGGAAGAAAAATTAAAAGTCAGATTGCGCGTACCAACTTTAATACGTCTCTCTTAGATAAGTCTTGGATTCTTTGTGCTTTTATGCCTGTATTAAATGAATTCAAGAAGAAGGTTGCAGCTTTAAGCAAAGAAAAAAGACTCCAAGAAAAGGACTTTGAAGCCAAGAAAAATAAAGAACTTGGAAAAATTGAGGCTCAGCAAGAAATCCTTGGTGCCCTACAAAATGGAACAGCTCCATTACCTTGGTACTTACCTAATGAAGTGACCATGGAGGAAATGCTTAATGATGGAATTTGCAAGGTTTGTGGCAGGCCTGTAGAAAAAGGCTCTGATGCCTATAAATTCATGGAGAACAAACTGAACGGATATCGAGATCATGTGCAGGCAGGCTTATTGCGCAAAAAGAAGCAGAAAGTCATCGAAGAGAAAGAACTGTTTACGGCTCATTACATAGAAGATCTACACGATTTAAGTAGTTCGCTTGGAGGAAACAGAGAAGCTTCTCTTTCTCAAATACCTAATGACATTAACGCAGAATTAAACTATGTTGGTTTAAGGCGCGAAGATTTGAAGAAAGTTGAGAAAGATATTCAAGATGCAAAAGATGAAAAGGCACGACTTCTTATTAGAGTCGGCTTATCAGAAGACGTGTTTGAGAAAAACTTTGCTGACATTCAAGGACTTTTCAATCAAAAGGAACAGGCAACAAACCGCCTCACTGAACTTGGAAAGGAAATGGAAGTATTGGAAGCTCAACATAAAAGTTTAGAAGACAGACTTAATGAGTTGGATCCTTCTAATAGTCAAGTACGTGTGTTGCGTGACGTACATCATGTATTTGCACTCATTGCAAAGGCCTTTAATAAGGCTAAAGATGAAAACTTAAATGAATTTCTGGGAGAATTAGAAAAGCAAGCAAACAAAAGGCTTGGTGAACTTAGCACTTCCGATTTTCATGGTAAGGTTCACATTCACCGGCAGAAGACAGATGGCAAGACCGTTATAGAGCTACTTAGTAGTAATGGTACTGTCATTAGGAAAATGTCTGGTTCGCAAGAGACACTAATGTATATTTCAGTTCTCTTTGCAATACGAGACTTTACTCAGAATAAGCGAAATGAGGCATATCCTCTAATATTTGACGCTGCAACTTCTTCTTTTGGAGATGAAAAAGAGGAAGATTTCTACAAGGTGTTTAATGGCATTGATAATCAGTGCATCATTTTAACGAAAGACTTCATTAATCATGGAAATTTGGATAAGGATGCAATCAAGGATATTGACGGCACCGTTTACCAAATTAAGAAACAGGATGGTTATGATCAAGAAAATCTTGCAACCATTCGTACCATAATAAAAAAGATAAAGTAATGGAAAATTTATTCACTCTTTGGGCAAAACGAGATCCAAATTGGGACAAGCGCTATGAGAGTACCATAATGGATTCTTTCACTGATTATGGCAAAGCCTACACGCAACTCGTAGATATACGAGGTAAAATATATGGTCCTGGATATGAGATGTTTATAATCGCCTTCTTTATTGGACTTTATTTCAATAAAACCAAACCTCTGCCTGAGGACAAATCAAAGGTCAAGCATTTTGGCTGGCCTATAAGCAATTGGGGTGGCAACCAGAATACTCACATTGGTCGAGTACCATATAAACAGCTACAAGAGTACATGTTTGCAGCTCTTGTTGCAAGAACTGACATAGACTTCATTGCCTTAGACAAGGGGGAAATAACACCAAGAAGTGTTGTCGATAAACTTGAAAGGAAAATGGAGGAGTATGCAAATTTTGGTTTCGACTACATCCAAGAACGAATGGATGACCAACCTGACTACTTCTTCAAAGATGGAGCCTTCTTGCGCTTGTTTCTTACATTCTTGAAGCCAAAGGATAGTAATGAGGCAGAAGACGATGATACACCAGAGGATTTTTAGTTAGACGTATCGAACAGATTAAGTAGGCTTTGGCAGTACTGTGAGACTTATACTATTGATATTTATTGTGGTGTAGAGACTTTATTGCTAACATCCCCAAGGCCTTATTTAATATATAGTTTGGGATTGGACACCACTGCATTCTCTTACTTACGCCTGTAGGTGAGAACGGTCTATAACTGTGAAAAATACTGGTTTGGAGGGCTATATTCTGCTACGACTATGGTACCATAGTCATAGCAGAAACTTGTTTTTATTGGTCGGTGTTCTCTACATACCCTTGATATTCAGCTACGAGGCCGCTCATGACGGCTTGGTAGCTTGTGTCTTTCAGATAGTCGATGTTCTCACGCCCTTTGCCTATGGGCTTGATGGGTTTGTGGATGGTGAGCTTCAGTGGATGCCACTGGGCCCAATGCCAGTCCTTGGTGCGCGGCATGACGTTGAACGAACCGTTGATGGTGAGTGGGCAGACGGGCAGCTGAAGCTCGTCGGCAAGCATGAAAGCTCCACGCCTGAAGAAGCCCATGTGTCCGGTGAACGTGCGGGATCCTTCAGGGAAGACCACTACCGACATGCCTTCTTTCAATATCTCACGTGCTTCGTCATAAGTCTTGCGTATCTTGGATGCCCCACGCTTGTCCACTATTATCTGGTGTGAGTACTTGCATGCTACGCCCACGGCAGGTATGGAGATAATGCCGCGCTTCATCATCCACTTGAAGTTGCGGTTCAGGAAACCATAGATTAGGAATATGTCAAACGTACCTTGGTGGTTGGACACGAACACATAGCTCTGCCCCGGCTCAAGGTTTTCCCTGCCTTCCACTTTGACGGGTAAGAGCAACAGCTTTATGGTCAGCCATGACCATATATGTCCTGGCCAATAGCCCCAAAAATGGCCATTGCCTAAGGTGCATCCCAGCACGCAAGTGAAGCTGGTAAGGATGGTGCTGACAAGGAATATTGGTATTACTATGCAAAGCTCATATAAACGATAGAGGTATTTCATGGTGTTGTATTTTTTATAGCCAGGGTTTTGCTTCAGTTGTGTGTTTAGTTGAAGCGCGTTGTAAGGGATTGGGAAGACGGTGGTGTAGCCGGGCATCTCGTTGTCGAGTTGCGGTTTCCGGTCGTAAGCATTGGTGAAGAAGGGTGGCAGGGATAAGGGCGTTTGCCGTCGATGGCGTGAGCGTATGGTAGTGTGACCTTCGCCATTTAATTCCTGCGCTTCACCGGTTTCCGTTTTTTTGGTTTGTAGAGGCAAAAATACACAAAAAGATTAGACACAAAGGAAACTGCAAAAAGTGAAAATAAAAGTGAGGGTGTATCAAAATTCAATAATCAATTCTCTAATACTTGCAAGGGCCGCCCCATGCAAGTTGTTGAGATTTTCTATTTATTTTGATACACCCTCAAACCTATTAACGCTTATTGGTTGATGTGTTTTTCAGCCTCGATGGCAGCCTTTGCCCCGCTTCCGGCAGCAACTATTGCCTGCCTGTAGGTGGGGTCGGCGCAATCGCCTGCGGCAAACACGCCTTCTACGTTGGTGCATGGCGAGTTGCCCTTGGTGATGATGTAGCCGGTGGAGTCCATGTCTATCTTGCCGCGGAAAATGTCGGTGTTGGGCTTGTGCCCGATGGCGAGGAAGAACCCGTCGATGGGCAGGTCGTACTTCTTTTCGTCGGTTTCGCCTTTATGCCATACAAGATGCGCGCCCTCAACGCCGTTGTCGCCGTAGAGACCGAGGGTGTTGGTTTCGTAGAGTATTTCAATCTTCGGATTGTCTTCCACGCGCTTCTTCATGATGTCGGTGGCGCGGAGGTAGGGCTTGCGGACAATCATGTAGACTTTCTTGGCAAGTCCGGCAAGGTAGACTGCTTCTTCGCAGGCTGTGTCGCCGCCGCCCACCACTGCCACAACCTTCTTGCGGTAGAAGAAGCCGTCGCATGTTGCGCAGGCTGACACGCCCTGCCCGTTGTACTTCTGCTCGTCGGCAAGTCCGAGATACTTTGCCGAGGCTCCTGTGGCAATGATTATTGTGTCGGCCTCCAGCTTGTCGCCATTGTCTATTGTCACGACGTATGGCTTTTTCATCAAGTCCACGTCTGTCACTATTCCGTCGCGTATGTCAGCCCCGAATTTTTCGGCTTGCTGACGTATCTCCATCATCATTTGGTTTGCGTCAACGCCGTCGGGATAGCCGGGGAAGTTTTCCACCACGGTTGTCTGTGTAAGCTGTCCGCCCGTCTGAAGTCCGCAATATTCTACCGGGTTCAAGTTGGCGCGTCCGGCATATATGGCAGCAGTGTAGCCCGCAGGGCCGCTGCCGATGATAAGGCATTTTGTGTGTTCCATATTATTGTGGTGAAGTCTGAACTTCTATTCTAATATTAAGCTTTCAGCAACTCCTCTATGTCTTTAGCAATGTTTTCGATTTTCTCCGTCGGCTCGTAGCGTTTCACCACTTGTCCTTTCTTGTTGACGAGGAACTTGGTGAAGTTCCACTTGATGTCTGGGTTTTCTTTATAGTTAGGGTCGGCTTCCGAGAGCATCTTGTCGAGGACGGGATAGATGGGGTGGTTTTCGTCCCATCCAGCAAAGCCCTTTTGCTCTTTCAGGAACTTATATAGAGGAGCGGCATCGTCGCCGTTTACCTTTATCTTCTTAAACTGCGGGAACTCGGTGCCGTAGGTGAGTTTGCAGAAGTTGTGTATGCTCTCGTCGGTGCCTGGAGCCTGTTGGCCGAACTGGTTGCATGGGAAGTCAAGTATTTCGAAACCTTGCTTATGGTATTTCTTATAGAGATTTTCAAGCTCCTCATATTGGGGAGTGAAGCCACACTTGGTGGCAGTGTTTACAATGAGCAGTACTTCGTCGGTATACTCTTTCAGCGAAACTTCGTTGCCTTTGCGGTCTTTCACTGAGAATTCATAAACAGTTCTCATCTTTGATTCTTGTCCTTTTAATGTGATTGAATTGTTTGCTGTTGCAAAAATACAAAAAAGATGCCATTTGGCAACTTTGTCAGAGATAATTTTGTTTTTTTAAGCTGTTGGCGGTTTTCCCTTTGCAAGAATAGGGGAAATCCTCTGCGTAATAGGAAAATTATCTTGGCTGTAAGCGATACTTTGTTTAACTTTGCGACATAAAGACAAAAAATACATACGGCTATGAAAAAGTTCAAGTTTATGATGGCTGTGGCACTGATAGTGGCTGCGCCTACGCTTTTAACCAGTTGCGATGATAATCCTTGGGACGAGCCTTGGTACTATGACGAGTATGGAGGCGAAGGCCCGTGGTGGTGGGGCTACGGCAATGGCAACTGGGGTTGGAATGACAACACCTGGAACAACGGCGGCTATTACAACGGCGATGGCGGCAACCAAGGAAACACTGTGCTCGACGAGGCTGAGGTGCTGGAAGGCGAATGGGACGGCATCATGTCTTACACCAATGGTGACAATGGCAACGTGGACAACTTCTATGCCAACATGACTTTCGTGCGCAACAACAGGAACGCCATTAAGGGCACGGGCACAGAGGTTGACTACACCTTGAACAGCAATAATCAGGTGGACAATCAGCAGACATTGAAGTTCAACTGGTACATCGACGAGAAGACGGGCGATATACACATTCATTACCTCACGTCGAGCAATTCTACGTTTGTAATGGACATTTCGGCAGGCTACCGCGGTTTCCGGCTTGTGGAGAACGAATTGTTCGAAGGCTATATGCTCGGTACCAACAACAAGGATATGATTTACATAAACCTTAAGCCTGTGCAGAACAACGAGGCAAAGAAACTTACGAGGGCATCTGTGATGCGCATCTTTGGCTCTACCGGCATAAAGGGAATAAAGGGCGGCAAGGAAGTCTTGAACAAGAGGAGGTGATTCTGGATTATTAAAATAAAGATGATTATCCGCCGTCCAAACGGCATTAAAAGCTTTGTTGATTGTTATGGCAGAGGGCATGGGCTTTATTGAAAGCCCCATGCCCTTTTTACTTGTTCCAATGGTAGGTTCTCTACATGGTTCTCGGTGTCGTCGGGCAGGTTGCAGAAGAAGTCAATGCCTGTGAGCTGTTCAAGCCTGCCGATGTTGACTACGTAAGGCGAGAGGTCTGTGGCGTTGCTTGCCTTGTGTTCAATCCAGAAGCCCATTGCTTTGTAACCTTGGCTGTTGTGCATCAGCACTGCCATGTAGTAGTATTTGGGTACAATCATGTTGCCGCCCGTGCGTGCAAGCGTAGTGTATTGGCCGGCGTTGTCGATGGTGCCTCCTTTCACTACAAAGAGGGTGTCCTTGCTTGTGGTCTTTATCTGGTTGCGCACCCATGCCTCCATGTTTGCCCACACTTTTGCATTGAAGCCGTTCACCTGCGGCATCATGTTTGTGAGGTAGAACGTCTGCTTGTTTGCCTCGAGCGAGTTCAGACGATCGGCAGATGGGCAGAGGTGGCCGTGGTCATAGCCGCTGCGCCAAAAAGGGTCACTTTCCCAGCGGTATTGCTTGTCGAGCAGTGGGTTTTGCGGATATTGGTCTTCGCCTTCGTCGGCATACCAGCGTTTGGTGTGGGTTTCGCGGTTTGAACCATATAGTTCGTAGCAGCTCCAGCGTGTGCTTTTCTTTTGGGTGTCATACTCTATGCTGTAATTTATTTCGCCACTTGAGAGTGTGTGCACGAGGATTACGTTTGCGCCGTCCTTGAGTTGGGGAAACTCCATGCGGTGCGTGAAGGGATTGGTGTTGGCGAAGTTTGAATTGGCGTTGTTCGCCGTGCTATTGTTGCCTCCGCCGTTGCTTTCGTTGTCACTGCCGCATGCGGTAAGCGCAAGCAAGAGTAATAAAGGCAAAGTTTTTATTCTCATGGTGGTTATTGTTGTATGGAGCTAAAAAAAGTACGACAAATCGCATATGCAACTGCGCTCTGTCGTACTTTTATTTATGTTTCCCAGTATTCATTTCCCATTGATAACTTTTGGTGCGCCTTCTTTTTGTATGGGCGAAACCTATGTTAAAAATAGGGTGGGCGAGTTTCTTACTTCTTCAACTTGCCGTAGCGGTTCATGAAGCGGTCAACACGACCTGCTGTGTCAACGAGCTTGCTCTTACCAGTATAGAATGGGTGTGAGCTGCTTGAGATTTCTACCTTTACTACAGGGTAAGTCTCGCCTTCAAACTCTACTGTCTCTGAAGTCTTGCATGTAGACTTTGTAAGGAACATATCGCCGTTGGACATGTCCTTGAACACGACGGGGCGATAGTTTTCTGGATGAATACCTTTTTTCATTTTCTTGTTATGTTATTAATCGATTAATAATATGCTGATAATAAAAGCGGATGCAAAGTTACGAATAAATTTTGCATCCGCCAAATAAAAGAGGATAAATTGTTAGTTTACTTGACGATGGTTGTGCTGCCTGTGGTTATTGTCACGTCATCGATAAGCACATCCTTGCCTGGATTTTTTGAGTTCATTATCACAAACGAGTATGTGCCGTCGGTGGGAATCTCCAAAGTTTGGTCAACGAAAGTCCATTCGGTGTTTGAGAGGCCGTTGACGTATGAACCGTATTTGTATCCTTGGCTGTCGGCAGTGCCGTCGTTTACGGGGACATAGCCCGGGCGCACTGAACCACCTTCGGCTGTGGCTGCCTTGGCGTAGAAGGTGACTTTGTATGACCCAGCCTTCAGTTCAAGTTCCTTGTAGCCGATGCGCTTGTTTGCGCTTGCGGCTCCGCCAACCTTGACGGAGTATTTGCCACTGTGAGCGTCAGTGCTCTGTGAGAGCGTGGCGTTACCGGCAGTCGACGCCGTCTTCCAGTTGTTTGGTATGTTGTCTACCCATGTCTCAAAATCTCCATTGGCGGTTGACGTGTCACCTGTGTTTCCGTCGTTGTCGCCAGTGTTGTCAATGTTGTCTTCTTTGACGCTGAGGTCTTTGACCTCCCATGTGGCTGAAGACGTGGTGCAAGCATAATAGAGGGCGATGACGATGTTTTTCTTGCCCTTGTATGCGGATAGGTCGGCGGTGTATGTGAACCATGTTTTCCAGTCGGTACCTTCCGTGAGTGAACCTGTTATGTCGGTCCAGTTGGTTGTCGTGGGGTTGCCTGTATAGTTGTCGGTGATGAGCACCTGGTTCTTGACACCGTTTACAGCCACGCCATCGCGTGTCACATAGCGCAATACGTATGAGAATTTAAGGCCTGGTTTTTTCGCATTCGTGAGGTCGATGGCTTTTGAGACGATATAGCTTTCCGATTCAGTAGTCGATGCTGATGCGTTGTCGTAGCCTGTTGCCTTGGCGTAACCGTAGCTGTCGATGACCCACGGCGTTCCCTTTACCTTGGTGAGTGTGAAGTCGCCGAATGTGCTGGCAAAAGACTCGGCAAGGTAGCCGTCTGTTGGTTCTACGGTTGGCTCGTCGGGCGTTATGTCGGGCTGGTTGTATGGCATTGGAACGTCATCGCAGCCTGTAAGGGTCAGTGCCGCAAGGGCGATGACCATCAAAAAACGGAATGTTTTTTTCATATTGTAATATTCTTTTTTGTTCTTGTTTAAAAAATGTGGTTGTTGACAAGAGCAAGCGTGTCGGGTGTTTGTGCCGAACGCTTTGCGCTTATTCCATTATTCCGAAAGCGTCGTTGCGCGAACGGGCGAGCACCTGCCATGTGGTGCGGTAAATGGTGAAGACACCCATGACGGAAGTCGTGCCCTGCGGTATGGTGTCGGCGGCGAACTTGGCGTAAGTGCTTGTCCTGAATACAATCTTACTGTCGTTCATGCCTACGAAGCCGCGGTTGGCGCAGTTGTTGCTCAGTGTCACGCTGCCGTCGTTGGTGGCAAATACCGTTTTGCCGTCGCCGTTCTTGAAGGTCACGTCCTTGAGGCGCATTAGCTTGCCTTGGTTCTTCCAGATGTAATCGGTGTTTGCGGATTTGCTGTAGTCGAAATCCTCCATCAGAGCCGTTGCGTCGCTGCTGCTTCCTTTTGACATCAGCATGTAATGGTTGCGCCACGTGTAGCGATCCATGCCGCCTATGCTTGTGGCTCCTGTCTTGGCGTTGGTGTAAACTCCGCCAATCTCTGCCTGTGTGCCATAGCCGCCAATGTAAAGTCCCTTGAGGTTTATCGCTATTTTTGCTCCAACGGGCAGTGCCCCGTATAGTCCGCCTTGGCTTATGGCAACGATTATGGCTCCGCTTTCGTCTTGCAGTGATATTTCGTTGTAAATGTTGCCGCCCTCGTCGTTGCCTGTCACGATGCCCACCACCTGTATGTCCTTGTCTATTTGTGTTATCGAACTTCCCGTGATGTATGACTTGTAAGACTCTTTAAGGTCTTGGATTGACATCACGTTTGACAACTCGAAAGAGCTTCCTGTATAATCCTCGGTCGGTGTGTCGTAACCGGAGTCCATGCACGAGGCAAGGAGCAGGGCTGTTATGGCTGTGAGAAATATTAAAATCTTTTTCATGGCTTAAAATCTATATGATACCTGGAACATGCCGTTTGTGCCGAATACATAATACTTCTTCGGGTTCTTGGAGAACTTGTATATTCGGTCGTTGTTGCGAGTTCCGTCGTTTGTGGTGGTGTAGTCGCTACGGCTCTGCTCGTATCCGCCTGTTACCATGTGCCGGTTGTTGAGGACGTTTGTCAGCGTGAGGTTGAAGTTGAGCAGTCCGCGGCTGAGGCGTATGCTTCTGCCTATTGAGGCGTCAATCATCCAGCCTCCGTGTCCTTTGGCCTGTTCCGGTACGATGTAGTTGCCGTCGTTGTCAACGTTGCCGGCCGTTTTCAGCGTGCTTTCATAGCGTATGCATGGCGAGTAGCTCAGGTAGATACGGTCGTACCAGTTGGCGTTGAGGTCAATGTACCATCCGCTTTGGTGATAGCTCAGTCCGAGGCTTGTTGCCGTAAGTGGAGTTCCGCTCTCGCGCATGCCCTTGTTCATCACGTAGTCTGCCTTGCCTTTGGTGGCGTCGTTGTAAGTGGCCTTCGTTGAGCTGAGATAAATCAGGTTTGAGTTGTTGTTGTATTTTGAGTCGCCGATGGTGCCGAGAGCCATGAAGTCGAGGAACGAGGCGAGCTTCACCTTTGCTCCTGCTTCCACGCCGTACCAGCTCTTGTCAATGCCGGTCATTGAGACGTAGGAGAAGGAGTTGATGTCGTCGAAGTAGAAGTTCTGCCATTCCGTGGCGTGGTTCACGTTACTGTAGTATGCGTTTACGTTCAGGTGAAGCCACGAGTTCTGGTATTGGTAACCAAGCTCTGACGAGAACAGGCGTTCTGAGGAGAGGTTGGAAACGAAGTCGTTGTTCATCTCCGGTGCCACGAATGCGGTGCTTGCCTGCGGCGCACGGTGCTCGTAGCCAACGCCGAGGGTGAATACCTGTCCGCTGCCGAGGTCGATGTTTGCCCCGAACTTCATGCCGCCCGTCAGGAACTTGGCAAGCTTGGAGTGCCCGTAGCTGTTGTCGGCGAACATGCCGTTGCGCATGTATCCCTTGCGGCGCATGTCGTCGTAGTTGAGCCGTCCGGCAAGGAAGTAGTGCACGTTGCCGAAGTCCTCGGTGTAGTTTGCCCATAGCGAGCCGCGGCGCACCTCTATCTGGTAGTCGTAGCCGAACTTGTCGCCTTCCCCCACTATGCCGTCGGGGTTGTTGAGGTCATACTGCACTCTTGGGTCGCTTATGCCGTAGGTGCCGAGGGCGTAGTTGTTTATGTTGTGGTAGGTTGTGCTGCCCAGCATGTCGTCCATCGTTTGGTAGTGGCGGCCTCGGTTTTGCGAGAGTATGATGCCGCCCGTGATGTTCTGCTTGTCGTTCAGTTGTGCGCTGAGTGTTGACGCAAGGCTGAGCATGAGGTTGTTGTTGTGCTTTGCCTGTATGTAGTAAAGCGCGTCGCCGCCCGTGGCGTTTTGCATGCGGTTGGCCGCGTACAGACGGTCGAAGTCGATTTGTCGGTTTGCCTTCGACGCACGCCACCAGTCAACGGAGCGTTGCCACGAGGCAAGCGTGTGCTCGTTGTTGCGCGGGTCGCCGTCCCAAACCTCGAAGTAGCTGCTCGGCAGGTTCTTCCAGTAGTCGGGCTGCGGGTTCTCCGAGTTGCTGTAGTTGAGCTTCGTGGATTTGTACATGCTGTACTTGCCGAAGGCGGATGTCGTCAGCTTCAGCTTGTCGTTGATGTTCCAGTCCCATGTCATTATGCCGGACGGGGCGAAGTCGTTCACCACCCTTGAGTTGCGCTTCTTCCCGTTCTGGTAGCCCCAATAAGGGTTGTAATAGTAGTCGTTGGCAAGCCAATATGCCTCGTCGGTCGATGCGCCTTGCGTTGACCTCTCCGTGGGGTTGCCCCATGTGCTGAAAGCCACGGAGTGCCCGTTCTTCCAACGTTTCTGCACGCCGAGGAAGTAGCTGAGCGAGTTGTAGAACGTGCCTTCTACGTATCCGCGGTCAGCCCAGCGGTAGGTCAGGCCGCCCGCGAACGCCCATCCGCGGCTGTTGAAGCCCGAGGCGTATGTGTAAACGCCGCGTGCCACATAGTTGCGGTTGGCACCGCCGAGTGACACGTGATGGCCTGTCTGCATGGAGCCGGCGCGGAAATCGTAGTTGTTGCTCCCCGCCATGTCGGGCATGGAGAAGGAGTTGCTCTCAAAGGGCAGCGCGTAGTCGACGTTGCGCGTGAAGCGGTTCAGTCCGCCCACTGTGGAGAAGCGGAATTGCCCCGACTCCATGTCGTTTTGCGGCGCGCCGTTTATATATACGGCATTATACTTCTGGTTGAAGGCGCGGTAGCGGAAGCGCGTGGGAGAGAAAAGGTAACCCACCTCGGAGGCGTAGATGTTGGTGTTGGAGTGGATGATGGTCACGTTCTGACTCATGTCATCGTCCTCGCCAAGCTGTGCCTCGGTGAAGGTGAAAGCCGTCTCTCCGACGTTTACCGAGTCTTCTTGTGCCCGGGCCAGCGAGACAGAGCTTAGGACCGTCATGGCCAAGATAAGCTTTTTCTGCATAGATGAAAATATTAAGTAATTATTTTTGTTCCAATGAGCAAAGTTACGGAAAAAAAACAATAGCAACGCTTCTTTCTCCATGATTTTTGCGCCCGTATTGAAATTTACGTCAGATAGGGCAATCTGCCTGACATGGTGTCAGCCGTCATCTGCTTGACCCTTTGCAGCATTCCGTCAATGTCGAGCACTCCGTATGCAAACCCCTTGCGCGTGAGCTCAATGGGCAGGAGGTCGTCATGCTTGTCGAATATAGGAGTCTCATTGGGGTAGAGCAGCTCCATCGGGTCAAGCGGCTTGCCTGTCTCGTCGGCAAGGATGGCGAAGAACTCGTCGGGGGTTGCGTCCATCGAAAACAGCATGTAGTAAGGGCGTTGCGAGTCGAAGCCTTTCAGCCCCAGCCTCTTGCCGCACCGTATGCGCAGAAACCGCTCCAAGGCAAGGAAGGCGTAGCTGCCAAGCCACGGCGTGAGGCAATACATTTTCCCGCCCATAGGCAACAGCCACTTCACGCCGAGGCCCGAGCGAGCGGCACCGTCAAGCGCCTGACTGAGGCGTTGGCACGCATGGGGCGAGAGATAAGGATAAGGCGTGGCTGGCGGCGAAACCAACAGTTGCCGCATCCGCTCCAGTATCTTCGTGTGTATGTCGCCAGGCTCGTCGCCAAAATAGGCAGGGATGACGCCTTTGACCGGGTGGCAATAGACCATGTGCCGCTTGCGGTCTACTTCCTCAACCACCCACACGCGTCCGGCAATGGCTATCTTGTCGCGCACTGGTGGCGGTTTGACGATTGTGCCGATTTCCTGAGACTCACAGCGCACGCTGTATTCTTCATTCTCTTGAAACACGGCGTAGAACTTGAAACTGTTCACTACCTTCTCGCCCGCAATGCCAACTATAAGCCCGCTCCGCTCAGTGGTCTCGATATGGTCTATTTTTATAAGATGGCGCAACAGCGTACGGAAGTCTTCTTGGCTTATATTGCCGAAGGGGCTGAGCGTCAAGACCCTTGACGCAAGCTCGCGTGGCGTCATCTCTCCCTCTGAGGCGAGGGTGCTCATAGTCTGATGATAGAGCAGGCTGTAGGGCATTCGCCCCTTGCGAGGCAGTTCCACCCATTTTTCTTCAAGATAAAGCTGCACGAGAGCTATTGCCTGCAAAAGCTTCCAGGGAATGCGTGCCGGCAGCAGGGCACGGGCTTCGGCTGCGTCTTCACGTATGACAAACCACATCTCCGACGGCGCGCCTCGCCGCCCCGTGCGCCCCATGCGTTGCAGAAAAGAGGAGACGGTGAAGGGAGCGTCAATCTGGAATGCACGTTCCAGCCTCCCGATGTCGATGCCAAGCTCAAGCGTTGACGTGGTGCATACCGTTATGTTGTTTTCCTCCTTCATCATTTCCTCAGCTCTCTGGCGGTATGACACTGACAGGTTGCCGTGGTGTATCAGGAAGCGGTCGGGTTCGTGCAGTACATCACAGTATTGCCTGAGTGTGGCGCAAAGAGTTTCGCATTCTTCACGCGAATTGGTGAATATCAGGCATTTGTGGCCACGGGCGTGGGATAATAAATACAGAGTGGAAGAATCGAAAGGCATCCCTTCACCCGGTCCATTATCTTTATGGACGGTAGAATCTGCGCCGGCATGCTGTTTCCAAGGTCTTACAAACGGGCTGCCATCCTTCATCTCACGCTTTGCTTCTGACGGACGTGAGGGCTCTACATCATTTTCGAAAGGATTGTACTTTATCTTTTCTCCATCTTTATAAGTCCTGTTTAGAAGGCTTCCCGTAATGCTTGTGACTTCTGCATCATCATTGCCGTGAGGTTCGACCCCTTCATCAGCAGGCATGGCGTTATCTCTACTTGAAGGGGAGTGACCGTTGGCGAGGGCTGTGGAATCTGCTTGCTGATTGGCTGTTGCTGCCCCACTCCAAAAGTGCTCCATTGATATTCTCCATTTCGCGCCTGGGGCTTTTATCCTTGGTATTACGGTGCCGCGCCCTGTGCCAGCCGCAAGAATTTGACCAACGTCACGTGGGTCGCCTATTGTGGCGGACAGGGCTATGCGCCGTGGGTTGACTCCGGCTATTCTGCCGAGCCGCTCGATGAGGGCAAGTGTCTGTCCGCCACGGTCGCTGCGGAGGAACGAGTGTATCTCGTCTATGACGATGAAGCGCAGGTCGCCAAAGAGATGAGGCAGTTGCGAGTGGCGGCGCATGACCATAGCCTCAAGCGACTCCGGAGTTATCTGCAATATGCCTGACGAGTGGCGCATGAGCTTTTTCTTCTGGTCCTGCGACACGTCGCCATGCCAGTGCCATACGCTTATGCCGCTTTCGGCGCAGATGTCGTTCAGCCTGCCAAACTGGTCGTTTATGAGGGCTTTCAAGGGAGCGATGTAAAGACAGCCAACTGATGTCGGCGGATTTTCCTGCATCAATGTGATGATGGGAAAGAATGCCGCCTCGGTCTTGCCCGATGCCGTGGAAGCCGAGAGCAACACGTTGGCATCGGTATTGAAGATAGCATCTCCTGCCGCCGCCTGTATGGCGCGCAGCGACTGCCACCCTTCTTGATATATGTAGCGTTGTATTGTTGGCGAATAGCGTTGGAAGATATTCATTGACGTTGTCTTTATGAGTATGTCGCGGCGTGACACGATGAGTTCCACGCCGTGGTAACGGAATTACCGCGCCGTGGTAAAAGGATTACCACGCCACGGTAAAAGTGTTGTTCTGCCTAAATTGTGAATTCGGCGAAGCGTTCATCGACGTTTTTTTCAGCCTTTTCTTCGGTTTCAGGTTTTGCATAGGCGAAGTCGTCGCTTTCGAGGAGGGTCTTGATGGCGGTGTCAGGATTTTGGTAAAGAATGTCGAGAAGCTCGATGAAGTCGCGTATTACCTCGCGTGGCGTGATGTGCCGGTCGGCTCCTATGCGCCCGTATTCTATGCGTATGAACATGGCGAGGTCGTCGTCGGTGATGTTGCGTTGGTATCGGTAGAGCTGGGCGTGAATGTCGGCAAGCTTCTCTGTCAGCACAAGCATTTCCTCGTGGGTGAGTGGTTGCAGGCGCAACACTGGTCCCATGAGGTCCTGATGCCCTTCGGCTGTTGCGAACTTGCCTTCCTGCAAGCGTGAGCGCAGGGCTTCGTAGCTGTATACTCCGCGGTGGCGGTCTTCGATGCACTGTGGCGTGCCGCTCATGACAGTGCCTATGTACTGAGCTTTGCCTTGCAGCGCATCGTTGTACATTGTGAGAATCTTCTCATAGTTGTACTGGCGGGAAATGCTGTTGGGTATCTTGTAGATGTTGACCAATTCGTCGATGAAAATCATCAGGCCCCGGTAGCCTGCCTGCCTGAAAAAATATGCCATAAGCTTCAGGTAGTCGTACCAGTCGTCATCTGATATGGCAACAGTCACTCCCAGCTCCTGCCTTGCCTCGGTCTTGGTGGTGTATTCGCCGCGGAACCATTTCAGCACCTTGCCTTTCAGTTCGTCGTCGCCATTGGTGAATGCCCTATAATATAATGTGAGAAGACGGGCGAAGTCGAAGCCGTGAACAAGCTCGTGCATCTGGCGTATGACTCCCATTATGCGCTGCTCCACCTTTTCGTTGAACTGTGGAGAGTCAATGGATGTCCCGTCGGCTGCAACCTGCGTCTGTATGCTGCTTATCCATTTGTCGAGAGCCATCGTCAGCGCGCCGCCGTCGGGCTTGCTTTTTACCGACAGGTTGCGTATCAGCTCGCGGTAAGTGGCAAGTCCTTGACCTTGGTTGCCATGCAACCGCCGTTCCGGAGACAGGTCGGTGTCTACCACCACGAAGCCCTTGTCCATTACATAGTTGCGCAATGTCTGTAGGAGGAATGACTTTCCGCTGCCGTATTTCCCCACAATGAAGCGGAAGGTAGCTCCGCCTTCGCCCGCAAGGTCGACGTCGTGAAGCAGGGCTTCTATCTCCTTGCGCCGCCCCACGGTGATGTAAGGCAGGCCTACGCGTGGCACTACTCCGCCTTTGAGAGAGTTTATGATGGTTTGCGCTATTCGGCGTGGTATCTTTATGTTGTTTTCCATATCAGTCGTACAAATGTTTAATGTCGTCTCGGTAGTCTTCTATGATGGTTATATTCTCTCCGTCGTCTTCAAGCACTATGTCGCCTATGGTGTCCATTGCTTTGTCGTTTATTTTCTCTACTATGACTCCTGCAGGCGTGTGTATCTTTCTGAGAAAAGCTTTGTAGTCGCCGCCTGACAGCAGAATTGAGATGAAAGATGACAGGCTGGTGTCAGATTCCATCCCCTGTCCTAAGCCCATAGGCTTTTCCCCAAGAGGCATGGTAGTTTCCAAAGGAGAAGGCTGTCTTTCAGTGGGAGAGACTGCGGAGGGATTGGCGGTTGGCGGAGCAGGACTGGGTGTGGCAGTAAGAGGGGAGGAGCTTTCAGCTTCTGCATGGGAAGCGGTTTCTTCAGATGCATGGGCTGCCCTCGTGGGCGTTCTCGTGTGTATGCCTTCGTCGGCAAGGCTTGTTGTAGAGGCGTTGTTTTCTTCATCCACTATAAGCTTTTCCCTTACCACGTCGGCATCTTGCCGTATCTTGCCAAGCTTGCTGAGGTCGATGCTTACGCTGTTGCGTGCTTGCTCCACAGCCTTGCGCCTGTCTTCCGCCTTTCTTTCCTTTTCCTTGGTCTTCCATTCGTCAAACCATTGGTCTACAGCGTCAAGCATGGGTTGGTCAAGGTATGGGGTGGCACGCATTGCCGAGAGCTTTATGGCGGGCTTTACGCCGAGCTTCCGGCGCACGAGGGCATCGACATCGTGGAGCACGGCTTTCAGCATGGGCGGCGAGATGGTGGCTCGCTGTGCCGTGACCGTCTTGTGCCAAAGGCCCTTGTGGCAAGTGTAGTGGTGGGCAGGTGCCACCTTTGCCGTCATCTCCTTGATGGGGTCGGGCGAATAGAACACGGCGGAGGCAAACATTACGTGCTGGCGTAGGACGTGTGTGTCATAGCAGAGGGTGGCTATGCGGTGGCAGTGGTGTTTCTCTATAAGGCTGATCAGGCGGCGCATGACGAATGCCACTGCCGACACAGCGGTGTCGGGTTGTTTCTTGTATAGTGCGCCTTTGCTTATGCTGAGGTGTGTGTGTTGGTCGAGAAGGCTGAAAAGTTCTTCGTCGGTGGCGTTGGCATAGCCGTTCATCAGGTCTGCCTGGCGGTCTTCTTGTTGCTCCTTGGCAAAGCATTCGGCGTAGCGGTTGGTCAGTCCGTACCACACCGTATAGTCTTTCAGCCATTCGGTCAGGTAAGGGTGCTTTGGCGGGTTCATGTTTGGATAGTTTTCGCGCAGGTCGCTCAGTATCTCATAGCCTTCGTCGGGCGTGGATACGCCTATCTGCATGAGCGTCTCGTATGCGTAGACAAAAAGGTAGGATTCGGGAACGTCGGGGTGCTTGCCTTGGCGCAGGAGCTTGCGCACGGTGAAGTAGCTGCGGAGCTGTGCCACAGGCATTTGCCTGTAGGTGGGGTGGAAACAAAAGAAGGGCTCTATTGGTGCGTCGTCGGCATAGCCTGCCATGAAAAGTGCCTGCTCGTAGAAGGACTTGCTGCTCGTGAGCGACCAGCGGTCACGCTCTATCATGGTGAGCAGCATCTTGATGTCTTGTGGCAGGGCTTCGTCCATTTCCCTGAAGAGGGGAGGGGAAGTTACAGCCGCAGGACTGTCCGTGGGGCGGAGCGGCTCCGTGCCCTTTACATAGTCCCACATTGCAGCACTGCCGGCAGCTTCGCCTCTGCCCTCTTCCCTAAAGGAGGAGGGCAGAGGCTTGCCTATAGGTTCGTCGGTGTAAAAATAATCGTCGTTGCTCATTGATTTGCAAACTTACCCATTTTTTTTGAGAAAACGTCGGGCAAGCTTGAAAATCTTTTCAGGGATGTTTTTCCGGTCTTTATATCAGCGGCATGCCCCACTGTTCGCATTGGCTGCGCATGTCGTCGGGCCAGATGCTTGCCTGTATCTCGCCTATGTGCGCTTTGTGCAGCATGACCATGCAGAGGCGGCTCTGGCCTATGCCTCCGCCTATGCTCAGTGGCAGGCGGTCCTGGAGGAGTTGCTGGTGGAAGTAGAGGTGTTGGCGGTCTTCCTCTCCCTCGAGGCTGAGCTGGCGCAGGAGTGCCGCCTTGTCCACGCGTATGCCCATAGAGCTGAGCTCGAACGAGCGGCCGAGCACGGGGTACCATATCAGTATGTCGCCGTTGAGCCCTGCCTTGCCGTTCTCGGCGATGGTTGACCAGTCGTCGTAGTCGGGGGCGCGTCCGTCGTGCTTGCGTCCGTCGGAGAGCTTGCCGCCTATGCCTTCGATGAACACTGCGCCGTACTTGCGGCAAATGGCATCCTCGCGTTCGCGGGGTGTCTTGTCGGGGTACATGTCGAGCAGATCCTGCGAGTGGATGAAGTGTATCTGACGGGGCAGGAAGGGCTTTAGCTGCGGGTGGCTTTCGCAGGCAAGGAACTCTGTGCGCAGTATGGCGGAATAGATGCGGCGCACGATGTCTTCGAGGAAGGCAATAGTGCGGTCGGCGGGGGTGATGACGGCTTCCCAGTCCCACTGGTCTACGTAGAGCGAGTGGAGATTGTCCAGCTCCTCGTCTGCTCGTATGGCGTTCATGTCGGTGTAGATGCCGTAGCCGGGCTGCACGTTATGTTCGGCGAGGGTAAGCCGTTTCCATTTTGCAAGCGAGTGTACCACTTCCGCCTGTGCGTCGCCAATGTCCTTTATGGGGAAGGTGACGGGGCGTTCCACGCCGTTGAGGTCGTCGTTGATGCCGAGTCCCTTGAGCACGAACAGGGGAGCCGTGACGCGGCTCAGGCGCAGCTCGGTGCTGAGGTTCTCCTGGAAAAACTCTTTTATCTGTTTTATGCCCTGCTCTGTCTGCTGGCGGTCGAGAAGGGCCTTGTAGCCTGCGGGCTTTATCAGTTTGCTCATATCTTTCCTTAATGCTTTGTTTCTCTCGTTGTTGATAATTTGTGCGCAAAGTTACACAATATATTGTTAAGGCGCAAGCTTGCTGGCGTTTTATTTTTCATTTTGCCATGATTTTGCAGATTTTAATTTCGCAGTGTATAGGCTGAAATATTTTCTGCCATTTCTTTCCTGTTTTTCGAAAACATTTGCTACCTTTGCAAGCGGTTTCACGTGACCTGGCCCCGTAGCTCAGTTGAATAGAGCATCAGATTCCGGTTCTGAGTGTCGCGGGTTTGAGTCCCACCGGGGTCACATGTCCGGGGTGCCTGTGTCCAGGCACCCCTTTTTGCTATTAACAAACGCTTAGGAACTATGCATGACAGTGACTCTATCGTGATTATCCCGACCTATAACGAGAGGGAGAACATGGAAAAGATTATCCGCGCCGTCTTCGGGCTGAAGAAGTGTTTCCATATACTGGTCATCGACGACGGCAGCCCCGACGGCACTGCCTCTATCGTGAAGGACTTGCAACGGCGGGAGTTCGGCGACAGGCTCTTTCTCATAGAGCGCAAGGGCAAGCTGGGACTGGGTACTGCTTACATCACGGGCTTCAAGTGGGCGCTGGGGCGCGACTATGAGTACGTGTTTGAGATGGATGCCGACTTCAGCCACAATCCCGACGACCTGCCGCGTCTTTACGCCGCATGCCACGACGAAGGTGCCGACGTGGCGGTGGGTTCGCGCTATGTGTCGGGCGTGAACGTGGTCAACTGGCCCATGGGCCGCGTGCTGATGAGCTATTTCGCCTCGCAGTATGTACGTTTCGTCACGGGCATAGACGTGCATGACACCACGGCGGGCTTCGTGTGCTACCGCCGCCGCGTGCTCCAGACTATCGAACTCGACAAGATACGCTTCAAGGGCTATGCCTTCCAGATAGAGATGAAATACACTGCCTATAAGATAGGTTTCAAGATAAAGGAGGTGTCGGTAGTGTTCGTCAACCGCTGCGAGGGCACAAGCAAGATGAGCGGCGGCATTTTCTCCGAGGCTCTTTTCGGGGTGATAAGGCTCAGGCTGGACGGATGGTTCAGAAAATACCCGAAAGCGTAAATACGCATATGACTTTCCATGATTTAGAAACATTATACGGGCGGTTGCCGCAGGCTGGTGCCCTTCTGAAGACGTTGGAGGATGACGCGGTGAGCCGCGTTCTCCTGCGAGGGCTTGTGGCGTCTTCGGTACCGTTGCTCTTTTCCTCCATCAAGGGCAGGTTGGGGCGCACTGTTCTTTTCGTGCTTGACGATGCCGACGAGGCAGGATATTTCTATAATGACCTAAAAGAGACAGGCGACCCCACCCCCGGTACCTCCCCTAAAGGGGGAGGGGAGATGCCTTTACCATCGCCTCACAGCACGGCAGGAAGTATAGCCTCGAAGGGAGGGAATGATGCCAACGTATTCTTTTTCCCGTCGAGCTATCGCAGGTCTGTCAAGTACGGGCAGAGGGACTCGGCGAACGAAATATCCAGGACCGAGGTGCTTTCCGCATTAGCCACTGCAAAATCTTCCAATTCCCAAAACCAAGACAATGGTGATGCCTCTCCCCTCCCTGTAGTGGAGGGGCTGGGGGTGGGGTTCCCGGAGAGGCTTTGCTCCCCTCTTTTCATCGTCACCTATCCAGAAGCCATTGCAGAGCTCGTGGTGTCGAGAAAGCATCTTGACGAGAGGCGCATCCAGTTGCGCACTTCGCAGATTATAGACATAAGCGACTTAGAGCACAGGCTGCGCGGCCTGGGCTTCACGGAAGTGGACTATGTGTACGAGCCGGGGCAGTTTGCCGTCAGGGGGAGCATAATAGACGTTTACAGCTACAGTTGCGAGTTGCCGTTCCGCATAGACTTCTTCGGCGACGAGATTGACACCATACGCACATTCTCCGTTGAAGACCAGCTGTCGAAAGAGCGGAAGGCAAGCATAGAGATAGTGCCGGAACTGGCGGGGCAGACAACCGAAAAGGTGTCGTTCACTGACTTCCTGCCAGCCGACACACTGGTGGTGATGAAGGACAGTCGCCTTGTCTTCGACACCGTGAAGCGAGTCTACGACGACGGCTTCTCGTCGCAGGCTCTTGCCGAGCGCATGGACGGAGCCACGGAGCTGGAACAGCAGCAAATAAAGCGCGACATGAACCGCGACAGCGTGATTTGCCGCCCCACGGTGTTTGCCGAAGGCTTGGAGAAACTGCGCTGGGTGACTCTCTCACCGACGACGTGCGGGGAGGGAAAAGGGATGGCGACAATTGACTTCCATACCAAGCCGCAGCCCCTGTTCCACAAGAATTTCAGTCTCCTGAAGCAGTCGTTTGAGGACTTCCAGCTTCAGGGATACAAGATATACGTGCTTGCTGACAGTCCGAAGCAGCAGCAACGCCTGCGTGACATCTTCGACGGCATGGACGGCGAAAGCCCGCATGCGGCAGGCATGAAGGCGGAAGACAGGCTTTTCGAGCCGGTAAAGGGCATTCTTCACGAGGGCTTCTACGACACAGACCTGAAAGCATGCATCTTCACCGACCACCAGATTTTCGACCGCTTCCATAAATACAACATCAAGTCGGACAAAGCGCGTTCGGGCAAGATGGCGTTGACCATGAAGGAGTTGCAGGAGATGCAGCCGGGCGACTACATCGTGCATGTAGACTTCGGAATAGGCAAGTTCGGCGGACTGATAAAGGTGCCGACACCTGGCGGCGACGGTCATCAGGAGGTGATACGCATTATCTACCAGAACAACGATAAGGTTGACGTATCGATACATTCGCTCTATAAGATTTCAAAGTACCGCTGCTCTGACAGTGGCGAGCCGCCGCGGCTCAGCGTTCTCGGCACGGGGGCATGGGAAAGGCTGAAGGAGAGAACGAAGAAGAAGATAAAGGACATAGCCCGCGACCTCATCAAGCTTTATGCCAAACGCCGCCATGAGAAAGGTTTCGCTTTCTCGCCAGACAACTTCATGCAGCACGAGCTGGAAGCGAGCTTCCTCTATGAGGACACCCCCGACCAGCTGAAGACTACGCAGGACATCAAGGCGGACATGGAGCGCGCCGTGCCTATGGATCGCCTGGTGTGTGGCGATGTGGGATTCGGAAAAACGGAAGTGGCAGTCAGAACGGCGTTCAAGGCGGCTTGTGACAACAAGCAGACGGCTGTGCTCGTGCCCACGACGGTGCTCGCCTATCAGCATTTCCAGACTTTCAAGCGCAGGCTGAGAGACTTCCCCGTAAGGGTGGACTATCTCTCACGCGCTCGTTCGGCTAAACAGACGAGGCAGGTGCTGGAAGACCTGGAGGCAGGAAGAATAGACATCGTCATAGGTACGCACAAACTGCTTGGGAAACAGGTGAAATGGCACGACCTCGGGCTGCTTGTCATAGACGAGGAACAAAAGTTCGGCGTGGCTACAAAGGAGAAGCTGCGCAAGCTGAAGACAAACGTGGACACACTGACCATGTCGGCTACGCCTATACCAAGGACTTTGCAGTTCTCGCTTATGGGAGCACGCGACATGAGCATCATGCGCACACCGCCGCCAAACCGATACCCGATACACACAGAGCTGTGTACGTTCAGTCATGAGGTCATAGCCGATGCCATAAACTTCGAGATGAGTCGTTCGGGACAGCTGTTCTTCGTCAACAACAGGATAAGCAATCTGCAGGCGATTGCCGACCTCATACACAAGTACGTGCCCGACTGCCGTGTAGCCATCGGGCACGGGCAGATGCAGCCCGAGGAACTGGAGAAAATCATCATGGGCTTCATCAACTATGATTATGACGTGCTGCTTTCAACGACTATTGTCGAGAACGGCGTGGACATCCCAAATGCCAACACCATAATAATAAACGACGCACAACGGTTCGGGCTTTCCGACCTACACCAGATGCGCGGACGCGTGGGGCGAAGCAACCGCAAGGCTTTCTGCTACCTGATTGCGCCGCCGCGCTCTGCCATGACACCGGAGGCAAGGCGGCGGCTTGAAGCACTGGAGACTTTCTCCGACCTTGGCAGCGGCTTCAATCTTGCCATGCAGGACCTTGACATACGCGGGGCGGGTAACCTGCTCGGTTCTGAGCAAAGCGGCTTCATGGAGGAGCTGGGCTATGAGACTTACCAGAAGATATTAAGCCAGGCGGTGACGGAGCTGAAGAACGACGAGTTCGCCGACCTTTATGCCGATGACATAAAGCATGGGCGAGAGGTGTCGGGAAGCGAGTTCGTGGACGACTGCGCCGTGGAGAGCGACTTGCCGATGTTCTTCCCAGATACGTATGTGCCTACAAGCGCGGAGCGCATGCTCCTGTATCGCGAGCTTGACAACATTGAGACTGACGATGAGCTTACGGCTTTCCGCCAGCGGCTCGTCGACCGCTTCGGATCTGTACCGCATGAGGGTGACGAGCTCATGCACGTGGTATTGCTGCGTCGCTACGGAAAACAGCTCGGTTGCGAGAAAATCATGCTGCGTCAGGGCACCATGTCCATGCAGTTCGTGGGCAATCAGGCTTCGCCTTTCTACCAGAGCGGCACTTTCGGGCGCATAATAAATTATGTAATGCAAAACCCGAAACGATGCAACTTCAAGGATGTACACGGGCACAGGCTGATTAAGGTAGGAAATGTGCCAAGCGTTGCGGAGGCTGTGACTGTGCTTAAGAACATGATGTAGAAAGAATGATGCAGAACAGATATGGAAAAGACAATCTTTGAGGAAATGATGTCTGGAGACTGGTACAACGCTTTGGATGAGGATCTGCAAAAGGTGCTCAGGCGTTGCCAGCAAGAGTGTTTCGAGATAAACGGCATGGCTCCGAAAGACTTCGCAGAGCGCGACAGGCGTATTGGCAAGCTCTTTGGCAAGGCAGGAAAAGGCCTGCATGTCAACACGCCTTTCCACTGCGACAATGGCTTGAACATTGAAGTTGGTGACAATTTCTTTGCCAACTTCAATCTCGTAATACTTGACGAGGCCAAGGTCACGTTTGGCGACAATGTTTTCATAGGGTCCAACTGCAGTTTCTATACGGCTATACACCCTACAGACCCCGTAGAGCGAAACAAGGGCATTGAGCGCTCCGCTCCAATAACCGTGGGCGACAGCGTGTGGTTTGGCGGCAATGTTACGGTTCTGCCGGGCGTGACCATCGGAAGCGGCTCTACCATCGGCGCAGGTTCGGTGGTCACTCGCGACATTCCTGAAGGGGTTGTTGCCGTGGGCAATCCTTGCCGCGTGATAAAGAAGTTGTAAAAATACCTTGTCATTAGGCTTTAGCCCTCACTTAGAGCTAAAGCCTTTTATTTGATGATTATCCGCCACCCAAAAGACATTCATCCGATTGCAGGGGCGGATATTCATTTTTTATTCTATGTTGTTTTTGGCAGAATCCAGCATCCTGGTCATTTGGTCGGAACCAGTGTCTTGATATAGTTGGTGAGCATGCCAACGCCCTTGACGTTTTCGCCGCCCTGAGGTATAATCACGTTGGCGAAGCGTTTCGTAGGCTCAATAAACTGCTCATGCATAGGTTTCAGTACCTTAAGGTACCGGTCAACGACCATTGACACGGTGCGCCCGCGGTCGATAGTGTCGCGCTGGATGTTGCGTATCAGCCTCTCGTCACTGTCGCAGTCTACAAAAATCTTCAGGTCCATCATGTCTCTGAGCCGCTTGTTTATGAGAGTCATTATGCCCTCTATTATTATTACGGGCTTCGGCTCTACGTGCACCGTTTCAGGCAGACGGTTTGACAGGATGTAGGAATAGGTGGGTTGCTCTATAGCATGCCCCTCGCGGAGGTCGTTCACCTGCTTTATCAGCAGCTTCCAGTCAAAGGCGTCAGGATGGTCAAAATTTATTGCCTTGCGCTCCTCGGGCGTAAGTCCGGTGGTGTCGTTATAATATGAGTCAAGCGGTACCACTGCCACGAAATGGGGAGGTAGGGCTTCTACTATTTTCCTTACGACGGTGGTCTTGCCCGACCCTGTGCCGCCAGCAATGCCGATGATGGTCACTTTGTCCATGTGCTTATATCTCCAGTTCTTTAAACATTTCTTTATAATACTCCGCCTTCTTCTCCACCTTCATAGGATAGGCGCGGCTTGAGCTTGGCTCGCGGTAAAGACTTATTTCGCGCCCTTCGAAAACAAAGTCGCGGTGCTCGCCCATTTTCATGCCTTTGTGGTCAATGCCGTAGTGCTCTGTAAAGATGGTAGTGGCAAGCTGCCCTGCCGCAAGCACTCCCTTGCACAGAGGCAGGGCGCGCAACATGCCGTCAAGGTCAGCTCGTTCCACCACCTCAAGATCTTTGTCTGATGCAGTTCCTGTGGTGCGGCGTATGCGCAGGCAGGTGTCAAAGATGGCAATGCCCTTTTCTTTCAGGAAAGCCTGTAGCTCGGCAAGGCGATAGGTCTTGTTTGCAACATCTACAAAGCGGTTCTTGTCGTTGAAGAAGCAAATGCCGATGATGCGCCACATGTCGTTGGTGAAATTAGGGTAATACCAATCCATGCACCATCTCTTGGGCGCAGGAGGAAAGGTTCCGAGCATCAACAGCCGTGCGTTGGGCGGAAGAAACGGTTCGAAAGGATGGCTTTCTACTTCTGGCATTTGTTTTTGATTCTGTTAGCTTAGGCATTGGCGAAGCCTGCCTTCGGCATCGGCGTTTTACTTCTTGTCTTTCGCCTCACGCACTTTCTTTTCTTCTTCGCATGTCTTTATAAAGTCCTTCTCGGCTTCAGTAAACTCAGGAAGCTTCAGGTCGCCGGCTTCCTTTGTCTTGCCCCCTTGCTCTTTTACGAGGTAAACCACGGTGGGCAGGTGGTCAGAGTATCCGTCGAGCCATACGCCGCCGGCTGTGGTGCGCTTAGTGTTGCCTTTATATTTCCCTTCTGTCTGGAAAAGGTAGGGCATGCGTTGTATCTCGCTCTTTAAATATTTAAGGTAGGAAAAGTCTTTCTTCCCGTCTTTGTTCAGAAGACCTGGCGAAAGTATTATCTGGTCAAAGAGATTCCACGAGCCTTGATATTGCAAAGTGCCTGTGCCTTGCTTGGCGAGTATGTTGTACCAGGGATTATACATATCGTCTTTGCCTACCATGCTTATCTCCTCTTTTGCCGACAGTGCCTTGTGCATGCTCTTGTCTGTTGGGTCGTCGTTCATATCGCCCATTATTATGACCTTGCAGTTCTTGTCTTTGGCAAGAATGCGGTCTTTGACTGCCTTCAGTTGCTCGGCTCCCACCTCACGATAGTAGCTGTCACTCCAACGGCTCGGCAAGTGAGTGACTATCACCACTACATGTTCCCCTGCCAACGTCCCGCTTACGGCGAGGAAACCACGCGTGCGAAACTTGGGGCTCTGCTTCTCTGTGGGGATATATGGATATAGCTTTACGTCGTCTACGGTGAAGAACTTCGGATTGTAAAGCAAACCGCAGTCTACACCACGCAAGTCAGGCCCCTCGACGTGGCAAAACTTGTAGCCTTTTGCAGTTAATGCCGGCTGAGCGCACAGGTCGGTTAGAACCTTGGCATTCTCTATTTCGCTGACGCCTATCACGGCGCATCCCACGCCTGGCAACATCTTCGTACCCATGTCGCTCAGTGCGCGCGCCATGTTGTGGAGTTTGTGGCTGTATTTCATGCCGTTCCATTTATAGGAACCCGAAGGCAGGAACTCATAGTCGTTCTTGCCCACGTCGTGGCATGTGTCGAAAAGGTTCTCAAGGTTATAGAATCCGACTCCGTAGACATTGAATTTCTTCTGCGCCGATGCCGGGAGGCATGTGATGAGCAGAAAGATGAGGGCTATTGATAACTTTCTCATTATTAGTTGTTTTTCAGCATTCTTTGTTATTCTAACATACAATCCTTTTGTGGCAAAGCTTCTTGTAGCTAACTAAGCTCCAGCCCTAGCCTTAAGCGCAGTTTTTCGATTGCCGGGTTGTTTTTGCGAAGCTTGTCAAAAATCTCAAGCTTTGTGAGCGCACGACGGTTCTCGTCTTGCTTGGCAAGCCGCGGCGTAAACTCTATCTTGCTGTTGTGCAGCTTTAGGCGCATCGTGGCGCGTATATTGCCTTTGATGCTCATTATCTGGTCGAGCAAAACCTGATTATCGACCACGACCTCCATGTCGGGATATTGGGTTATGTGCGGCACAATGTTTTTCAGTCGTGAGCTGAGGCCAACGAACTTGTCCGGTATCCTGTTGCACATAGCCAGCCATTCGCGCATCATGTCGTTGTCGGTGAAGCGGCTCTCCGGCTTTTCTTCTTTTACCTTGGCCGCTTCGGCTTCGTCCACTTTTATGGGCTCTTGTCGTTCCGCCTTGGCAGGGCCACGCCGCAGTTCGGCAAAGGTGTAAAGCTTCAGCCCATTCCCATTTCCGAAGGATAGGGGGGATGTGAGTTTTGTTTTTGGTGCAGATGGAGACGTTTGCTCAGGCTTAGGTTTTGCCTCAGTGGCATTCTCGCTTGGTTTTCTCGTAGGTGTGGGTGTAAGGCGCCGTTCAGCCCCGGTCACCTGCATGGCCGGTTTAGGCTGAACTACATTATTTAGCTTGAACAGGGATTTCAATCTCATGGGGCTACGCCCCGCGCCTTCGGCATCGTCGTCGGGCTGGGTTATTTGTGCCACGCGTATGAGCGTCAGCTCCACCAAGAGCCGCTTGTTGCTGCTCTGGCGGTAGTTTACGTCGCATTCGTTCAGAATCTTCAACGCCTTGTAAAGGAATGGCAACGGGCATTTCTGCGCCTGTTGTTGGTATTTCTGCCGTTGGCTGTCGCTCACTTCGAGCAGCGGCAGCGTCTGGGTGTCTTTCGCCATCATCACGTTTCTGATGTGGGAGGCAAGGCCGTTGACGATGTTAGCCTCGCTGAAGCCCTGCGTTATGATGCTGTCAAGCAGCACCATTATGTCGCTGACTTTGTTTTCCAGCGACAAGTCCACTATCTTAAAGTAGTTGTCAGCGTCGAGCACATTCAGGTCTTCGAGCACTTTCTCAAACGTGATGTGCCCTTGACAGAAGCTTGCCACCTGGTCGAAGATGGAAAGTGCGTCGCGCATGCCACCGTCGGCTTTCTCCGCAATCACGTTCAGTGCTTCCTCGTCGTAGGTGACATCCTCCTTGCCGGCAACCATCTCAAGGTGCTTGATAATCTTAGGCACAGTCATTCGCTCGAAGTCATATATCTGGCATCGGGAGAGGATGGTGGGCAGAATCTTGTTCTTTTCTGTTGTGGCGAGTATGAAGATGACGTGCTGTGGCGGCTCTTCAAGGGTTTTGAGGAAAGCGTTGAAGGCTTGGGTGGAGAGCATGTGCACCTCGTCGATGATGAACACTTTGTAGCGGCCCATCTGCGGCGGTATCTGTGTCTGCTCCATGAGCGACTTTATGTTTTCCACCGAGTTGTTGCTTGCCGCATCGAACTCGAAGATGTTCATAGAGCGTCCCTCGTTGAAAGCACGGCAGCTCTCGCATTCGTTGCATGCTTCGCCGTCGGCAGTGGGGTTCTCGCAGTTTATCGCCTTGGCGAAGATGCGGGCGCACGTTGTCTTGCCTACTCCGCGCGGACCGCAGAAGAGGTAGGCATGAGCCAGTTTGCCGCTCTTGACGGCATTCTTGAGCGTGGTGGTGAGGGCTTCCTGGCCCACCACCGACGAGAATGTCATCGGGCGATACTTCCTTGCCGACACTATATAGTTGTCCATATATATTATTGTGTAGTTTTAGATTGCAAAGATAGTGTAAATTGTTGGCATTGCAAAGAAAAACCGGCTTTTCTTTATTTTTTGTCAGTTCGTTTTTGCCTTGTATAGGTTATGCCCGTGGGCAGTCGCCACTAAGATGGTTGGCAGCCAAAAAACTTTACGGCGCAAGGGCATTTCGTTTACGCTGTAATCGTTTTTTTATCTACGCCGTGCGTACTTCCTACGTACGGCGTACTTGTCTCATTCGTACGGCGTACGTACCGGGCTCGCGCGCCGTACATGGAAGGCTGCTACGCCGTTCGTGCACATTAAAGATTATAAAAAAAGAGTGAAAGAGGGTCATTTGTAAGCATTTCTTTTGCTGTTTTCTTCAAAATACTATATCTTTGCATGGTGTTATCACTAATTTAGAAAGCGAATGAACAAGAAACTGCCGACAGCCATAGGCATCATTGCCCATTATAAATACCTCATCACGATAGTGCTTGGCACGATACTCGTTGGCTTTGTTGATGACAACAGTTTCCTACAGCGCATAAAGTACGACATGAGGATAAGCGAGTTGAAAGAAGAAATCGACAAGTACAACAAGCAGACCGAAGTAGCCAATGAGGAGCTGCGCGAGTTGGCTCATAATCCGCGTGCCATAGAGAAGATTGCCCGTGAACGGTACTTTATGAAAGCTGACGACGAAGATATTTTCGTGCTCAGAAGTGATAAATACGCAGACAACAGTACGGACTTAACAACTGAAACAAATGAAGCAACTAAGTAAAATACAAAGCATTATATTCCTTGCAGGCGGTGTGCTCATGGTCATAGGCGTGGGCTGTTGCGTGTTGCAAGCCGCGCCGCTCGTGATGTGCTGGGTGTTCCTCCTCGGAGCAGTGATGTTTGCCACAATGCAATTGTTGCAGGTCTATGAGGGCAGAGAGCTTACCGTACGCAGGCTGAAGAAGATGCAGAACCTGTCGGACATCCTTTTCATAGTCTCCGGCATTATATTGGCAGATACAGTCTACGCCAACGCAGGGCACAGCTTCTTCCGTGGCTTTTTCACGAATCAAGAGACGTATATTGCATTTTTATACAACAAGTGGGTCGTGTTGCTGCTTATAGCCTCCATCCTTGAGGTTTATACAGCTCATCGCATAGGCCACGAGCTTTCGAAAAAAAATATAAAAGAGTAGCTCGTATATTTAAATTGAATAAAAATCTTTTATATACTCATCAATAGATTGTATCTTTGTCGTTGCAAGAAAGAAACATTTATGAATAAAGTCTTATACGCTATAGTCAGTTTGCTCGCCCTTACGTCATGTGGTAACAGTTTCCGCATTGTTGGCAATACAAGCGTCAGCACGCTTGATGGGCAGAAACTGTATCTTAAGGTGCTAAAGGATACGGCTCTTAAGAACGTAGACTCATGTGATGTCGTCCACGGCCAGTTTGAGTTCGCGGGGTCTACCGACTCTGTGCGTGTGGCAAACATAATGCTTGACGACAACAGCAGTATACCCGTGGTGCTTGAAAATGGCGACATACAGGTGAAGATAGACAACACGCAGGAAAGCGTTACGGGCACGCCGCTCAATGATAAGCTCACGGCTTTCCGCCTGAAATTCACGCAGCTGCTCAACCAGAGCGCTGATCTTGTGCATCAGCATGACCAGGCCATAATGAACGGCAGCAATATGAATGCCGTAAACGTGAAGCTGGCACAAAAGAATGCCGAGATAAACGACAAGATGGACAAGCTTGTCACATCTTTCATTACCGAGAACATGGACAATATCCTTGGTCCCTATGTCTTTATCAATGTATGTATGAACCGCTATGAGATTCCAATGCTTGACGCATGGGTGGAAGACATAATGAGCAAGGCAACAGATAAGTTCAAGAACAATCCGCAGGTTAAGGAATACTATGAGGCTGCTCAAGAGAACCAGAACATAATGAACGGAACAAAAGCTCCTGAGGCTCAGCCACAGCCTGCACACCCACAACCTGCACCGCAAGTCATGCCTCCACAAGACGGTCCAACGCCTAACGAGATGGCAACCCCGTCGGAAGCTCCTGCTGAAAATCTTAAGAATGAAAACAATAATTAAAAACGGAATTGTCGTCAATGAAGGGCGTGCCTTCAAGGGCTCGCTCATCATTGAGGACGATACGATAAAGCAAATAGTAGAAAGTGAGGCACCCCGTGGAAGCTACGATGAAATAGTAGATGCCGCGGGGTGCTTCGTTTTGCCTGGCATCATAGATGAGCATGTCCATTTCCGCGAGCCGGGGCTGACGAATAAGGCAGATATAGAAAGCGAGTCGAGAGCGGCGGCATTTGGCGGAGTTACGACTTATTTCGAAATGCCTAACACCAAGCCGCAAACCACGAGCATAGAGGCGTGGCAGGACAAGATGCACAGGGCGGCTAAAGAAAGCCATGTAAACTATGCTTTCTTCTATGGAGCCACTAATGACAATGCCGCCTCCTTTGAGGAGCTTGACTGCACTCGTTTTCCGGGAATAAAGCTTTTTATGGGCGCGTCTACTGGCAATATGCTTGTCGATCAAGCCTATGCGCTAAATGCCGTGTTTGCAGAATGTGCCCGGCTTGGCTTGCCGCTTATGACCCATTGTGAAGACACTGGTATCATAAACAGTAATATGGCCGCGGCAAAAGTGGATTATGGAGAAGATCCTGATATAAGGCTGTTTCCAAAGATACGCTCCGAGGAAGCCTGCTTCGAAAGCTCGTCTTTGGCAGTGGAGCTTGCGCGCAGGCATGGCACTCGCCTGCATATTGCGCACATATCCACGGCAAAGGAGCTTGGTTTGCTTGATGTTGACAATAATGAAAACAGCGAGGGGCAGATGCCGCAGATTACGGGCGAGGCTGTGCTTGCCCATTTGCTTTTTACTGATAACGACTATGCCACGAAGGGAGCGCTTATAAAGTGCAATCCGGCAGTAAAGACAACGTTTGACCGTGAGGCACTTTGTTTGGCTCTTACCGACGGGCATATTGCATGTGTGGCTACCGACCACGCTCCACATTTGTATGCAGAGAAGTTGGGAGGTTGTGCCAAGGCAACTTCCGGCATGCCGATGGTGCAGTTCTCGCTTGTGTCAATGCTTCAGCTTGTAGACGAAGGCGTGCTCACAATCGAACGCCTCGTTTGGCTCATGTGTCATAATCCGGCGCGCCTTTTCTCTGTATCAAGACGTGGTTTCCTGCGTCAGGGCTATAAGGCTGACGTAACGATAGTGAGGCGTGGAGCTCCTTGGACTCTTACTAATGATATTGTGCAGAGTAAATGCCATTGGAGTCCGCTCGTGGGTAGCCAATTCCGCTGGCGGGTAATGCGAACAATATGCAATGGGCATACAGTTTATTGCGATGGAAATATTGACAATCAATACAGGGGCGAGGCTGTAAGGTTTAGGGAGAAACAGTAATAAGGCAGGAGTGTTGGGCATGATATTGCAATATGACATAAGTGACATCCGTCCGTTCATCAATTGGATTTACTTCGACTATGCTTGGAGCATGAACGGCAAGAATGGCGAGGAACGTGACCGTCTTCACGCCGAAGCCAATGCCATGCTCGATTCGTGGCAGGGGCGTTATCACACGCATGCTATATTTGAGATTATGGATGCCAATAGTGATGGCGATGACGTCGTGGTCAATGGCTTACGCTTGCCAATGTTGCGGCAACAAAAGCCAAGTGCCAAAGGTAAGCCGAATTATTGCTTGTCCGACTTTCTCATGCCTTTGTCTTCCGGTAAGAAAGATAAACTTGGGGCTTTTGCCGCTACCGTTGACGTAGAGCTTACAAAGGGCTATGACAATGACGTTTACGGTAAGATGTTGTCTCAAACGCTTGCAGACAGGCTTGCCGAGGGCACGGCTGAAAAGATGCACCTTGAAGTAAGGCGAAAGTATTGGGGCTATGCCAGAGATGAGAAATTGTCAATGAATGACATTCACGCTGAGCGTTATCAAGGCATACGGCCTGCCGTAGGTTATCCTTCGATGCCCGACACAAGCATCAACTTCTTAATGGAGCGTCTCATTGGCATGTCCAAGATTGGCATACGTCTAACTTCTTCCGGCATGATGCAGCCGCACGCATCAGTTTCAGGCCTTATGTTCGCGCATCCAAAGGCTTGTTATTTTGATGTTGGGAAGATAGGCGAAGACCAAATGGGCGACTATGCCCGCCGTCGTGGACTGCCGGTGGAGCTTATGCGCAAGTTCCTCGTTTCCAGTCTAATCAAGAAGTAGTAGTATTTAGTATTGCGCATAATATTATAATTTATTGTAATGATACACCGGATATTTGGTTGGATGATATTATTGATATTGCTGCCGGATATTTATATTTGGCTGCATTATTACCGTACGCGCTATCTTAGCCATCCGGTGTTACGCTGCTTATGGTGGTTGCCGTGCTTGGTCATGTTGGTCTATACACTGGCATTGGCTTCCATCCATAATTTCGCGCCTACAGACCTTACTTGGCTAAACCTCTATTTGCTGCTTTTCGGGCTGTTTGTTGGCCCTAAAGCGATATTTGCCATTACGTCATGTATTGGCTCCGCCATAAGGCGTGCCTTCCATATGCGTTATAACTATGGTCATAGGTTAGGCTTGGTTCTAAGTGCGATTGCCGTATTTGCTTACATCTACGGGCTTGCTATAGGTATTGGAAGGATAAAGGTAGACCATGTAGACTTGTCGTTCAAGGATTTGCCAAGCGAGTTCGATGGTTTTCGCATTGTCCACATTTCTGATTTTCATGTCGGAACCTTCAATGGTTGGCGTAGCCGTATCCTTGAGGCAGAGATTGACAGCATACGGGCTCAGCATGATATTGACATGGTGTGCTTTACTGGTGACATGCAGAATATGCATCCGCAGGAAGTCAGCAAAATGATGAAAGTATTGCGCAGATTGCCTTATACCTATTTTATATTGGGCAATCATGACTATGCTCAATACGTGCGTTCTACGCCTGTCTTGGAGCGGAGCATGCGCCGTGAGCTTCTTGCATTGGAAAGCAAGCTTGGCAAACCTTTGTGTAATGAGAACATAAAGATTACGCGCGGTGGCAGTTCTATATGGCTTGCAGGGGAGGAGAATGACGGCAAACCGCCTTTCCCTTCACGTGGCGACTTAAGAAAGACTTTGAAGGGCGTTCCCGATTCTGCTTTTGTAATTCTCTTGCAGCATGATCCTTCTGCCTGGAAACGCAGCATCTTGCCACGCAGCCGTGTACAGCTTACGCTCAGCGGGCATACCCACGGCGGCCAGATGCAGATTCTTGGCTGGCGGCCGACAGAAAGACCTCATAATGAAGACCTTGGGCTATACGAACATAATGGCCGTTATCTTTATGTTTCGGCAGGGCTTGGCGGGCTTGTTCCTTTCCGCCTTAACATGCCTAATGAGATAACTGTCATTACGTTGCACACGGCAAAGAAGCATTGAAGCAGTTGCTGTCAAGGCTGCTTCAGGACTTCATTCAGACAAGGTATAAGTCCTGTTTGGCCATGACTAAGTTTATATTTGTTCATCGTTACCGTTATCAGCGGCAGCATATTCCTGTGTTTGCATGTCTTCTTCTGGAGCTGAACCTGTGGCTTCGCTGTCAGCCTGAGCAACTTTCACTCTTTTCTTGCACTGGTGAATTTTTATACTGTTGATTATTTCCGCGGCACCATAAACCATCATGCACCAGCCTATAATCAGCAAAGGCGCAGTAGCAATGACTGATGGTTTGGCTATGGCTACAATGCCTATTATTAGTACCAATACGGGCACAATCCACCACACTAAGCCTATATGCGCAAATTTTGTTGCTGTAGTTAGGTTGAACAGCTGGTTTATGGCTCCAAGAATTAGGATTGCTGCAAGCACGTAGACCAAGCCGTTGACAAAAGCATTTGGAAACAGGGCGAGTATGGCACCAAGGATAAGACTGCCAAGGCCAACGATGGGAAACATAGGCTTTGACTGCACTATGAGTTTGTCATGGGCATCGTAAATGTCAAGGCCGTCGCCTGTGCTCTTGTGCTTTGCCGAAAAGTAGGCAATGCAACTTATGACACCGGATATAAAGAATATTACGCCAATGAGAATGGTTATCCATGTGACGGTTTGTTCACGATATTTCACAAGCAATGCGCCGACGATTATAACACAGATAGCGCGGAAAATAGAACTTTGAAGGACTTTCATGTTTTGGGGATTTATGATAAGAGAAAAGAATTAGCTTTGCATTTACAACAAATCCCTATGGCTATAAAAACCACAGGGACTTACGAAGGGTGGATGGTGGGACTCGAACCCACGACATTCAGAACCACAATCTGA